>CAZXDD010000720.1:0-3734 GCA_964639415.1 uncultured Armatimonadia bacterium | reverse complement strand
GATAATGAGCGGTGACTGGAGTTCAGACGTGTGCTCTTCCGATCTGGCTGGGTGAACCTCCCGATCCCACCGACACAGGTGCCACAGGAGTTCGGCGTCGGCGTGGACTTCCATGCCCACCAGACGAAGGGCGTCTACGTGGGCCTGGATAGCTCCCCGGAGCAGGCCTCGTACGTCTGGATGCCCGGCCGCGAGCCCAAGCCTCAGGAGGGCGCCAACTGGATGTTCCGCATCGCGCTGAAGGAAGCTCCCAACGGTGACCCGGACGCGACAGACCTGGTGGTACTCAAGAACGAGCCGGCGTTCCTGGACACCCTCGTGGGCATCGGCACGGACGGCGAGGTCGTGGAGATGAAAGCCAATGGTGAAGTCCCGGCCGCGGGCGTCACCACGATGCGGCTGGGGGTCGTGACGTCGCCGGCCGAGGCCCTCCCGGCCTCGGCCTGGCTGAATAACGGGCTGAGGATCGACGGCACGATTCTGTCGGCGGACGACACGACGGTCAGGGTGCGCACCGGCGCGGGCACGGAGATGAGTCTTGAGCGCGGCACCGTGACGCGGATCGACTTCCACTGATCCCGGACGTCGGCAGCCATGGCTCGTGATGGCCTCTAGGAAATGACCTGTCAAGGGGCGACAAGCCCGCCGTTGCCGTAGAGCCTGGATCAGCCGATCTCGCCTCCGTAGTGGCGATGCAGTATGGTACCCCTGCCCGGGGGGAGGGTAGGGCAACGCTGGAGAGCGACCCGAGCGCCCGCTGTGGCCCCTTCACGCCAGGGGAGGAGGGCGTCGCCACATCAGTGGTGCCCTCCTCCCGGCGCCATCCTGGCGGGAGGGCCCAATGCGCCAGCCTCAAAGGCTGCAAGCGGCGCCCGGCGAACGGCAAGAACGCACCAAAGCGACGGTTCTGAGCGTAGCTGTCTGCAGCCTGTACGCGTATGGATAGGCACGGCGAACTCCGGTTTGAGGGAGGTAACCAGGCCTCTACAGGTGGCCCATGTCACTTGGTGCATCGGAGGGAAGTGACATCACCACAGGATGCAGTCGGAACCTTGCCGCCTTCTATACCCCTCCAGACGTCGGGAGCCCGTAGCCGAATGTAGAGGAGCGCGGCAGACTGAGGAGTCCCCGTTGGTATGAGTCTGCGTGAGTGGCAGACGTGCCCGTCAGAGCAGTTGCTTTGGATTGTTCAAGGCGCGCCTGGCGTCTTGCTGGCCTGGGGTCAGCGGCGGGTCTTGGGTGTGTGGCCAGAGGCGCGGCCGAGAAGTCCGGCCGGTCCGTTTCCCGTCATTCTGAGCGTCTGTCTCGCGCAGCGAGATAGCGAGGGATCTCGCTGAACGCCGGGAGATTCTTCGAGCCGCTGCCTCCGGGAGCGGACGCTCTCAGAATGACATTCCCGGCGAAGGTGGGGTTTGCGGCCGGGCTTCTAGCTCGCCGCCCGAGCAGTCGCCCGCTCTACCTAACGACGCCCCCGAGAAAGGGGGCGTCTTCGTGTTTCCCTGTCACGACACCGACCTACCCGGCGCAGCCAGTACCCGCCAACCGGGGAAGTAGGCCGAAATCCAGTCAGAATCACCCCGGTAGATCAGAGGTGATGCTGAAGACGTGGCGAATAAGGCGGCCGCGGGGCGTGACTCACGACGCTGCGCGACGGCCCTCCACACGCAGGCACGGCCGGCCGGCGGCACACCTCGGGCCACGCACCAGACCCCTGATGGCACCGTGAGGAAGACGAGCATGCCCCCAGGCAGGTTCCCCGTGATTCTGGCCCCGCCCGCTCTTGTGCTGGTATGGCTGTCGTGTCCGTCGCCTGCGGCTCCCGTCGGTGTGCCGGCCACTTTCCTTCCCGATCCGGCTCAGCTCTTCTCGGAGCCTTTCGACCTGGGACCCGACAACCCCACCGTTGAGTTCGAGTTCGTGCCCACGAAACAGGGCAGGCACTCCGCCGTCGCGGTGTGGGACGGCGACGAGGAGCTGCAGGTGAGCGTCGGCGGGGGCAAGTGCCGCAGCGGCGGGTCGGGGCTGGTCTGGGTGTTCGCCGGCGCTGTGGAGCGCAGCCCGGGCTTGACGCGCCCGTACCCGCGGGCCATGGTGAGACAGTAGCGACCACACCGGGAGCTGCGCGACCCGCTACCGGAGATGCCGCAAGCCGCACAGGCCGCAGATCGTGACGGAGCGAACAGCCGCAGACGGTTCCGAGCACCGAGAGCGGCAGACACCAACCGTCAACTGGGAGGGGCACAGGATGCGCAGGATCACATGGCTTCTGGCGGGATGTCTTCTGGGATCGACTCTCTGTCAGGCGCCTGCCGTCGCCTGGTCGATCAACACCCACATGTACTCGGCCAATCTCGTCATCAAGGACCTGCAGGATGACGGGCAACTGGACATCCAAAAGGTGGTGCGCAATCCCGACGGCACGGTGAGCTTCGAGCCTCTGACGACGGTGGCTATAGACGCGGCCGTGGCCGACGCCATCCTGGCCTTCCCGGAGGTGTTCCGGGCCGGTTCCTGCGGACCTGATGGGTACCCCGATGTGTACATCGGCCAGAGCATCATCCACCCCTACATCCCCGGGCAGCCGTGGCGGGCCACGGACTGGGCGCGACGGGTGCTGCAGGAGGCCCGCGGCTACCGGAGCGGCGAGGACCGCCAGAAGGCGCTGGCCTTCGCCGCCGGCTGGGTGGTGCACTACGCCGGAGACGCCTTCGGCCATACGTGGGTCAACGGTTACGCCGGCGGCGAATGGGACTGGGGCGACATGGGCATCGTTACCCGGCACGTCGTCCTGGAGGGGTACGTCAACTCCAAGCTGCCCCACGACGGCGACGGCACGGATGACATGAGCCTGGACATGCAGTCCGGCTTCATGGTGGATGCGACCCTGCTTTCGGAGGACACCTACGGCCCCCTGGCTTCCGCGGGCCACATGCGCGCCCTCGTCGACTACCACACGGCATTCCGGGCCATGGAGCGCAAGTGCGAGAAGCGGCAGGATCAGTGGTGGAACCCGGTTAGCTGGGCCATCGGAGCGGTGGAGGACTGGCTGGAGCACTACCGCAAGGAGTCCGAGCGGGCGATGTCCGAGTGGGTGGAGACCAGCACCGTGGTCATGCGGTGCATGGCCGACGGCAACATCCAGGACATCCCCGGGGAGTACACGGAGTGGGCCATCGAGTACCCCTTCCGGCTGTGCCCGGCGATTCCCAAGCAGATCGTCGATGTGATGGCCTGGCTCGGTCACGAGATCAGTTGGCTGATGAGCCCGGTCAGCAAGCTGCAGGATGAGGTGGTCGCGTATGTCTACGATGCGCTGCTTGCCGACACCGTGGAGGCGCTAACGAACGCGGAGGCCCTGATGGGCGAGGTCTACAGCGCCGAGGAGAGGGCGCGGGCCGACGAGGACATGGGAGTTGAGAACGGGCAGGGCCCCCTTGTGCCCGACAAGTTCGAGGCTCTGCGCGATACCGTGGCCCTGGGCAAGCTGGCTCTTCTCGACAACGCCGGGCTCAATCAGGTGGGTGAGGCCCTCGGCGTCGGCGATCTGGCCCGGGAGAACCGCGACAACATCCTGTGGGACTGCATCAACAGCCTGGATGCCTCCAACCAGCTCTCCCGCTATCCCCCCGTCCGCATCCTGGAGACCGAGGAGCTCAAGCAGCAGGCCTTCGAGAGGCTATTTGTGAGCGCCCCCGGCGCGGAGGCCCCCTCCCGCATCGACCCGACCCATGTTG
>CAZXDD010000719.1:0-3749 GCA_964639415.1 uncultured Armatimonadia bacterium | reverse complement strand
GAAGCTGGGGAAGCACAGCCATCCCACCACAAAGCCGTTGAACATGAAGGCGATCGCCCCCAGCAGACAGGCCGCCCGCCGCAGGTCAAGCAGCCGCAGGAACCAGTACATCAGCCCGCCGCTGAGCCAGAAGCACAGCGCCGTGGCCCAGCCCAGCGCCCGTTCCGGGGGCATGAGCGCATGCAGCCAGGTCTCCGGATAGGCCAGGGCCGACTGGTTGTTGCCCATGAAGGGGTTCCCGCACAACTCGTGGGGGTTCCACAGCGGGATGTGCCCGGCCCGCAGGTTCTCGCCGGCAAACTTGCGCCACGGGTAGAACTGCTGCACCGCGTCCAGGATCGGGTTGCCGACCCGCCGGAACTCCGGGAACCGATAGCTCTGGTGCTTCCACGGCTCCATGATCAGGAGCAGGTCGGCAGGCAGCATCACCCGTCCGGCCAGGGTGCAGCGCCACAGGAACCCGATGGACAGGAGGGCGAGCAGGCCCAGGCAGAGCAGGTCAACTCTCGCCGACCGCGGAGACCGCCGCATACTGCCCCCTCCTATCGCGGCTGCGAATGCGCACCAACTCCTGCCATGACTCCCACGCCGCTCGGAACGGTCTGACCGTCGTCTGTCCCGAGTCGCTCCACCTCACCGGCACCTCGCACAACCGCAGGCCCCACTTGCGCGCCACGTAGATCAGCTCGGCGTCGAAGGCCCAGCCGTGCTCGTGCTGCACCGCGAACAGCCCGTCGGCGGCCTCTCCGGTCATGGCCTTGAACCCACAGGTCACATCCGAGACCCCCAGTCCCAGCATCGCCCCGGCGATCTTGCGAAACACGCCGCCCATGAACCGCCTCAACGCTCCCTGGGGCACCTCGATCACCGATTCCGGCAGGTGCCGCGAACCGATCACCACATCCGCCCCGGCCTCCAGCAGCGGCAGAACACGGTCGGTCTCCTCCACCGGGGTCGCCATATCCACGTCCAGGAACACCCGCCAGACTCCTTTGGCCTCGAGCATGCCCCGTCCCACCGCATAGCCCTTGCCCCGGTTGGGCGTATGCGAGATCACCCGCACGCGATGGTCCCTCTCGGCGCAACCACGCGCCCGGGTCTCGGTGTCGTCCCGGCTGCCGTCATTGGCGACGACGACCTCCGCATCCAGGCCGCGCGCGTCAATGTACGCAAGGATGCGGGCCAGGGCCGCCTCGATGGCGGCCCCCTCGTTGTATGCGGGCAGCACGAACGACATCTGCGGCTCACCGATCATCAGAAGCCCCCAAATCGCGACCGCCGTAGATCCGGACCCCGGAGTTCTCATATACCATGCGGTAACCGCTCAGGCCCTCCCCCGGGTCCCGTGGCACCCCGCCACCCGCGGTGGCGAGCAGCCTCTCCTGCGGCCCCCACCACAGCACCGTCGCCCCCACCAGGGACAGCAGCCGCTCCCGGGTCTCCGGCGCCGTCGAAGGATCGTAGAAGGCGGCAATCCGCGCCATGTACACAGGGTAGTCGTCGGAGATCGTCTCCGCCCAGTGCCCGGCCATCACCAGGCACGGCGCGTAGGCGGGGATGTAGTTGCCGGTCAGATTGGAGCAGAACACCACATCCTCCTCCGTCGTATGCCCGGCGAGCCAGCGCAGGGCCTCCACCTCCGACCGCTCCAGATAGGCCGGCGGGGTGAGAACATGCAGCAGGGTGCGGTTGTTGGACAGCACGTGCCGCATCGACTCGGCGACGAACAGCACATTGGACGGCACTGTGGCCAGTACCAGCGCCGCCACGATGGACACCACCACGGGACGACTCAGCGCGCCCCGAGGGCCTCCGACCTTCGTGGAGGAGGGGCCGTGGTCCGCGCAGCCTGCCGAGGCCCGCTCTTGCCCTGCTATGCCCGTGGCCAGCCTCTCCCACACCCCCACCAGCGCCCAGGCCGCCAGGATGCACAGCGGGATATGCAGCCCCTCCATCATCTTGCGCTGAAACGGCACAGGCAGGTAGATCACCGCCGCCCCGCAGGCCGCCCAGACCACCGGCAACAGCCGACGCCACCGCTCATCGTCCGCGGCCCTGTGCCAAAGCAAGAGCGCGCCTGCGACAATGGGCAGTCCGAAAGACGGGAGCCCGAGGACGTTCTGTGGAGCGCGGGCGAGGTGCAAGACCAGGGATACCAGGCCCAGAGCCGCGACGATCCCCGCCAGGAGCCCGTTGCGCCGCCGCTGCTGCGGCCCCGCGCCCGCGGCCAGCAGCCACGCGCCCACTGCCGCCAGAACCAGGACCAGTCCGTAGCCCACCGCCACGTCCAGAGGCGGCCGTGACAGTGTGGGAGTGCTCACCTTGGCCGCGTACGAAGGGTCCGCTTTCGCGCCGTAGCAGGCCCAGATCGGCGAGGCGAGGCTCAGCAGCAGGACCAGTCCGTAGCGCCCGGCCCCGCGGCGCAGGCTCAGACGGCCGGTCAGCACCGCCCCCAGCATCCAGACGCCGATACTCAGATGCAGCGCGAAGATGTCATAGCCGTGTACGTTGCCCAGCAGGAGCAGGAATAGCCCGGTCCAGACAGCGGCCGCGTAGCCGGGCTCCGAGGTCAGCCGGGCGGCGTACTTCATCACCAGGCACACCAGCCCCAGCGACAGGGAGAACAGGGGGTTGAGCAACAGCGACAGGAAGACGATGGCCTCCGGCTGCGCCTGCCAGCCGTCGGCCACATCCATCGGGAACACCGCCAGGCCCGGCGCCACGGTCCCGCCCTGCCCCATCATCACCACGACCCAACCCAGGCCTGATGAGACGGACGCCAGGATCAGACCCAGCCAGCGCACCCGCCGGTCCGCCGTGAACTCGGCGGCCAGGTAGTACAGGGCCACCATGCAGAACACGCCGAAGACGTAACGCGAACCCGCGAACAAAGCCAGCGGGCCGAGGCCTGTGAGCGCGGCCAGCCGCCCCAGGACCAGCAGAAACAGGTTGAAGAAGTGCGGCGACTGCTGTCGCAGCGTGTACTGATCGCGCAGCAGGACCCGCCCCTCCGCCGCCTGGCGCACCCACGACAGGTAGACGTTCCCGTCATCCACACCCCAGATGAAGCCGCCGAACTCCCGGTCCGGTCCGGCGGCGTTCCGAGCCTGCAGGTACGGCACGGCGGTCAGGGCCATGACGGCCACCGACCACAGGAGTACACCAACCAGCTCTGAAGAAGCGACCCGCCTCATCTCAGCCGTTCCGCCGTTGTCGCGAGCGCCGGCGCTGCAGGCGCCGCCGGGCGCAGGATTGCCGTGAATTCCCGGAGATTCCTCAAACCGCTCTTACCGAGAGCGGACGGCCTCAGGATGCCCCCCGGCGAAGGTGAGTTTCGTCCCCGCGGCCCGGCCGGGGGCCGGTGGGATCGCCGCCGGGCCGGCCGACCCGAGGCGGGCCTTCGCTAGAACCTCTGCACCTTGAGCAGCGCCTTGCGCACCCCCGACACGGACAGCATCGACCGCACGGTGCGCCACAGACGCTTCCGGCCCAGGTAGAATCGCAGGAAGGCCGTCCGCTTGATCTGCACCAGCCTGCGCGCCGGAAGGGCGACGCCGTCCTTGTACACGGGCACCTTGTAGTAGTCGAACTGCTCCATCTCCTGTCCGACCAGCTCGCGGGTCTTGTCCCACAGGTGTGTGTGCGGCAGTGGCGTGGTGATGCTGAAGCTGGCGTCATCCAGGGGCAGGCGGTTGGCCAGGTCCACCGTGGCCCACGCCTCCTGCTCGGTCTCGGTGGGCGCTCCCAGC
>CAZXDD010000718.1:0-3759 GCA_964639415.1 uncultured Armatimonadia bacterium | reverse complement strand
CCGTGGTGAGACGTTGCCTTCTGCCGTTGCCGTTACCTTGCTCCGCCGCTCTCGCCGTTGCTGTCCAAGGCCGTTCTCCGTGGAGCTCAGTGCTCTCCGTGTCTCCGTGGTGAGACGTTGCCTTCTGCCGTTGCCGTTACCTTGCTCCGCCGCTCTCGCCGTTGCTGTCCAAGGCCGTTCTCCGTGGAGCTCAGTGCTCTCCGTGTCTCCGTGGTGAGACGTTGCCTTCTGCCGTTGCCGTTACCTTGCTCCGCCGCTCTCGCTACCCGAACTGTGGCAGGTGCTCTCTGTGTGCCGCCAGCAGGTCGTCCGCCAGTGCCTCGGCGGCGGCCAGGTCGGGCACGCAACGGTCGTACAACAGGGCCTGCACAAGGAGCCTGCGATCGCCGGAGATGGCGGCATCCACCGTGATCTCCACGCCGTAGAGCGCCTCGCTGATCCAGGCCAGGAGGGCCGGGGGCATCTCGGGCAAGGCGACCGGCAAGCAGCCCGCGGCGGTGGCCATCACCGGCATCTCGAGGACGAACCCCTCGGGTATTCCGGGGACGGTCTGGTTGGGGACATTCATGGGGAAGACCTGGTGCCCGTTCTCGAAAAGCGACTTGACGATGGGTACAAGCGCCTCGTGCTCGCCCAGGACCCGCTCGAACAGGCCGCTTTCCAGCTCCTCCTCGCCTCTGGCCTGGCGCGCCATCTTCTCGTACCGCTCTTCGCCGTCGCGGATGACCTCGAGGATGTCCATGACATCCTCGCCCAGGCGCCGGCCGTAGTAGTCGCCTCCGGCGAACCGTTCGGGGAAGAACTCGGTCACATGTCGGTCCAGCACCGCCGGGAAGGCGCCAAAGGCCCGGTACAGCTCCCAGGAGAACCGCTCGGCCTCCGGCTCGGCCGCGGCGAGTTTGTCGTTCACAAGCGGCCAGAGGCTCTTGCCCCCTCGGGTGAGATGGGTAATCCAGGTGAGGTGGTTCATGCCGAAGTACAGGGAGCGGATCTCGGAGTACGGGACACCGATGAAGGCGCACAGGTGTCTCAGTGTGCCCTGGACGCCGTGGCACAGGCCCACGACCTTTGCTTCCGTGGCTTTGTTCACGGCCCGGCATATGGCGGCCATCGGGTTGGCATAGTTGAAGAAGTACGCCTCCGGGCACAGGGAGGCCACATCGCGGGCGATGTCCAGCATCGCGGGGATCTGGCGCATGGCCCGGGAGATACCGCCGGCGCCCACGGTGTCCCCCACCGGCTGGAGGATACCGTGCTTCTTGGGCACGAGAATATCGGCCTCCCAGCCCTTCCTGCCCCCCACCGCGATGGTCGTCGTGACCACATCGGCCCCCGGCAGGACCTCCTTGCGGTCCACAGAGGCCTCAACCTTGACCTGCAGACCCTTCTTCTGTACCATCCTCTCCACTAGGCCCCGGGCCACCCCCAGGGCCTGCTCGTCGATATCAACCAGGCCGATGGTCCACTGCGCCTCGATACCGGAGGCCAGCAGATCGGCCACGAGGCCGACGGTGAACGACGCACTGCCGGCGCCAACCAGCACGATCCTGCGGTTATCCATGGTACCCCTCCCGGAGTAGGCCGACGGGGGCTGCAGTTCGCCGTCGGGCCAAGGGCCCCCTCCCGACGGAGTGGTGAGGGCAAAGGTCCATCGTTCGCGGGCGAGCAGGCCTGCCGCCCGCATGCCATGGGCTCTCGGCGCCCCGGGCATCCCTGGTAGGAGGCTGTCAGTCCCTTGAGATACGCTATCGTCCTTCCTCTTCTGCTCATCGCAACGCTCTGCCCGGCCGCGCCTCTGGGTCTGGAGGCCTGCCTGGACCCGTCTATGCTGGCTCTTCCCACCCAGGGCGCGATCCGGCTCTCGGCCACCACCGCCGGCGACGGCGAGGGGCTGGATTACCACCCGCTGCAGCCCGGCGAGACCGCCTCGATCCTCAAGGTCACCGGACCGGCGGTGATCCACCGCGTCTGGTCTACATCCGGCTTCACGGACGAGACGAAGCTGGTCATGAAGCTCGACGGCCAGGAGCGCGCCATCTGGGCCGAGGCCGGGTTGCCCGTGGGCCAGGAGGCCGACGCACTGCGGTCCCTGGACGGCCAATCCTACTGGTCCTACCATCCTATCGTGGTCAAAGAGAGCGCCGAGTTCGTCGCCACCGACCTGCGCCCCACGCCCGCTCAGGGCACGACCGGGGAGGTCAACAAGTTCTACCTGCAGGTGGCGTACTCCGAGGGTGCCCTCTCCGGCCCCGAAGAGCTGGTCAAGCAGGCTCTGGCGCGGCTCGGGACGCTCATGGCCGATCCGCTGACAGACCTGGAGAGCGTGGAGGCCCCCCGTGCCCTGCAGCAGCTTTCCCTCACCCGCGGCGAGCCGGTAGCGGTGCCGGGTGATGAGAACACGTACGTGGAGGCCCTGGTTCTGGACGCCACCGGCATTCCCATCGAGCAACTCCGGGGCACCCGCCTGCTGCTACGCAGCGACGGGGCGCCCGAGCCCTGTGTCGATGTGCCCATTCCTGCACTGTTCTGCGCCTTCTGGGGCCTGGATGAGCATGCCTCGCTCTACAGCGCCGTCAAGGGCGAGAAGCTCGTGCTCCGTTTCCCGATTCCGGTCGGCAGGGGGCTCACCATCGGACTGGCCCAGTACGGTAGCGGAGCAACGGCCAACACCCTCCCGGCCGCGGTCATCACCAATGTTGCCACAGAGCCGCTGCCCTATCGCTTCTGCGCCCAGTACGAGACCAGGGTCTCCCGGCGCGGGGAGCCGCTAGCCCTGCTTCAGGTGGAGGGAGAGGGCACCTACGTCGGCACGGCCTTCGCCGGCGACGCGCTGTGGCACCGCAAGTTCACCTTCCTCGAGGGCAACGAGCGGATCTACGTGGATGGCGCGGGGAAGCCCACGTGGGAGGGTACGGGGACGGAGGACTTCTTCAACGGGGCCTGGTACTTCAGCGCCGGCGTCAACTCCCGAAGCTTCCACGGCCTGCCCCACTTCGACGAGGGGCCGCCGCCGCGCATGGCCGCCTACCGCTACCTGCTCAGCGACCGCATCGGCTTTTCCACCTCGCTGCGTGTGGACATGCAGCACGGCAGCCGCAATTCCAGCCCGGATATCTACTACAGGTGGGTTTCTTACTGGTACCAGAAGCCCCCCTGCAGCGTGAAGGAACCCCTGGAGGTGGAGGCCCCCAAGGACCCCATGGCCGGGCCGGCGGACACCGCCGGCACGGACAACGGTCTGCCCCACCACAGCAATCGCCCTACCCCGCTGGTGCTCGCACTTTCTGCCATCATCGCGCTGATTGTGGTCATCGTGGTGGTGCGGCTGAGGAACAAGGGGAACGGCTGAGCGGGGCGGGCGCGGTGCCCGAGCGGTCGGCGAGTCTCGGCTCCACCCCCGGCAGATAACACCAGGGCGCCCGGAGGGGCGCCCTGAGAACAGATGACTGCGTGCGTGTGGACCTGCTCTGCCGCAGGCCGGCCCAACCTCACCGACTTTCCTTGAGGTGCTCCTCGAAGGCGGCGATGCGCTCCTCCAGCCGCTTTTGCCGCAGCGCGTTGGTCAGGTCGCCGCGGGTACGCTCCACGAAACCCCTCACGGCATCCGAACGCCCGCGCAGCCCGAGGCTGATGGCGTTGGGGTAGTCGAAGCCCATAATCAGGTGATAGATGTCGTCCATGGCGTCGAGGAAGGCCTCGGCGCGGTCCAGATTGCCCTGGCGGATGGAATCCAGCACATGGCGCCGGAACTCTCCGGCG
>CAZXDD010000717.1:0-3763 GCA_964639415.1 uncultured Armatimonadia bacterium | reverse complement strand
GCGCTCGCCCGGCGGGCGCATCCGCCGATCGGCCCATGCCGGGCCCGGGCCGGCGCCGGTGCCTTATCTCAGCCGCTAGGATGCCAGCTCGCGGAGCAGGACCTCCCCGCGATCTACGAACACACCAATCGATGGAGTGCCAAGCTCGCGGGGGGGGGGGCGAAGGTGCACTGAATGTCCGGCAAGCCGTCAACGTACAGCTCCACCCGCGGCGGGCGTCACGTCGGTCCTGGCGTTCAGCCAGTCCGACCGCTGCCGCCAATCCAGGCGGGGGATGTCGGGGGGTGCGGCGGGGCATGCCACCGCGATGAGGGCCAGGAGCAGCGGAACGGCCGGGCGCATGGCGGTCTCCTCCAGTGGGCGGCCCGGGACTCGGCGACCGGGGAGAGCTGCGGGGGACCCTGTCTCGTAGTGCCCGGTGGCCCCGGCACACCCTCAGTTCACTCGATGAAGCCCTCGGCCTGCTCCGGCACCCGGTCGCCCGTGTCGTCCGGGAGCCGGCGCTACCGCCGCTGCTGCGCGTCGATCTCCGCCCGGTTCAGATGCGAGTTGCGCTGCCAGACATAGCGGATGAAGCACAGGGCGATGTAGCTGCCCAGACAGGCGCCCATGAAGCAGTCGCCGGGGAAGTGGCGGTCCAGGTGGATGCGCGACCAGGTGACAAGCACCGCCGCGGTGTAGAAGGCCACGCGCCATCGCGGATACCAGGCGGCCAGGACCGTGGCCAGGGCGAAGGCCGAGGTGGCGTGGCCGCTGGGGAAGGACCGTCCGCCCAGGTCGTCGGCGGCGCCGAAGACCACGGCGTCCGACAGGTCCGCCGGACGCGGGCGAGCGGCGAGCGTCTTCACCACATCCACCGTCATGGCCTGCGTCAGCGAGGCGCCCCCAATCACCGCAAGGCGCCGCAGTCTCTCGCTGCGCACCAGGACCGTGTAGAGCACGATCCCGATGGCCACCATGTGCAGCTCCAGCGAGTACGTCAGCGCCTGGGCCAGCGCCTCGGCCCACCTCCCCTTCGGCGCCACGTGGCGGTACAGACCCATGGTGAAGGGGTCCGTCGCCACGAGGACCGCGGTGACGGCGCAGACCGCAAACGCGCGCTTGAGACTCTGTTTCAGGACGCTATTCATACCGCTCAGCCGGCGGTGATCCCCAGCAGGGCCGAGCGCACGTCCACGCCCCGCGCCGCTGAGAAGTCCAGGCTCTTGATGGATACCTCCGGCCGAGGATTGGACCACTTGACCGCGGCCACCGACAGCAGGACGCCCCGGGGCGACAGCCCCTCCCAGACGCCCACGGCCTGAGCCGGACCGCGCTGTCCATTGAAGTCGTGGATGTTGGCCAGATACTCCAGCGGCACTCTCACGCTCTGTCCGTCCACGTAGTTGATCACATACTCCCCGATGATGCGGGGATTGCGGGTGGCGTACAGACTGCGCTCGCGGGGCTCGGGGATGTCGCAGGTGTGCAGGAAGTAGAGGGCCTCGGCGCGCAGTCCCACCGGGATCTCATGGATCGCCGGCGGATGCCTGCGGTCGCCGGACTGCTCGGAGGCCACGACGAGACAGGACTTGCCCTCGGTCTGGGCGGGGTCGAGGATCTGGAACGGGACATCCCCAATCCACTGCACCCCGGTGGGCAGGGCGCGGAGGTCCAGGTCCGCTCCGTGACCGAACAGGCTCCGTCCGCTGCCGTCGTCCACGGTGGCCTCATTGCATAGCGGCGCGATGTCCACCAGTCTGAAGGTGTCCCCCACCGGCTCCTCGCCCAGAGAGAACAGGCGCTGGAACTGGGGCACCGGCCTGTAGCCGATCTGCTCCAGGGCCGGGCGCTCCGGGCTCCAGGAGTTCTCGCCCCCGATCACCCAGGCAGCAGGCAGGTGGGGCATCCGTTTCAGCGTCGAGGAGACACCCGACCAGGTGGTCCCGCAGTAGCCCAGAATCCCATTGCGCCCGGCGGCGGAGGCGAAGGCGTAGACGTTCACCGGCTCGTACCACGGGCAGCCGAGCACCTCGAAGCCTCGGTCCTTGAAGTACGCGATCGTCGAGTCGTAGTCGTGGTTGGGGCTGTAGTGCCAGTCGAAGATCAGGATGTCGCGGGGTACCCTGTCGATGGAGCGCGAGGTGAAGTGCGGCTCCGAGCCGGTGTGCTGAGGGAGAAACTGATCGCCCCACATGGCCATCCTCATGCCCCGGGCCCCGATCCACTCGTGCAGCTTGTCGATCGACTCTGCCCAGATCACCCACGGCTCGGTATCCCGGCAAAGCTCGCAGACGCCGATGTCATCGAAACTGGACTCGTCCATCCCGACGTGGAAGACCTCGGGCTCGAAGACCTCCACCAGCTCGCCCATGAGGTCGAACACCAGAGGATACGTCTCCGGGTGGCGTGGGCAGAAGTTGAAGCGGCTGCGGATGCCCTTCACCGTCTGCTGGGTCTCGGCCAGGTGCTGGTAGGCGGGGAGGTTGAGGACGAAGCCGAAGTGGGAAAACACCGCGAGCTGTGGGATCACCCGGAAGTGGCGGCTCCTGGCGTAGTCCACCAGCGACTTGAGCTCCGCCTTGGTGGGGGCACCGGCCCTGGCGATGTCCGGGTGGGTCTCGTACTGCAGATTGCCGTCCACCTCCCAGACGATGGTGTTGTACCCAAGCAGCGCCAGGAAGTCCACCATCTTGCGGTAGGTGGGCAGGTCGGCGGCGGAAGGGGAGGCCATGTGCCAGGCCCGCCACTGCAACCCGGGACTGTCCTGCACCTCGGCACAGCGGCAGAAGGCCGTGCCGCGGTCGGAGGCCAGCATCTGCCGGAGGGTGCCGACGCCGTAGAGCCTCGCCCGCGGGCTCCGGGCCCGCAGGGTGACGCCGTCGGCCGATACGAGCAGTCGATAGCTCTCCTCCCCCTCGGGCGTCCGGCGGTCCGGCGCCGCCCCCAGGTCGATGCACCCGGTGCCACCTTGCCCCTCCCTGATGGGCAGCTCCAGGCCGAAGCGGCCCTTGACGTCGGCCTGCAGCCACCGGGCCTCCGGCCGTTGGCTCTCATCGGCGATGGCGATCCACGTCTCGGCGTCGATGGAGAAGGCGCCCTCAGCTAGCCGTAGGGACCGAGGCATGGGGATGACGGTGGGCTCGAAGCTGTCGCGGTCCACGCGGCGGGCCACGAACTGCGGGCGATTGCCCACACCCCCGGCGTAGATCAAAGCGCCGAAGCGCTCGGGGCGGGCGTACTTGTCGCCATCGATGTACGACCAGGTGGAATTCTGCTCTTGGCCACCGGCGCGCCGGGTGCGGCAAAGCTGCAGGCCCCAGACCGTGCCGGGGCCCGGCGTGCCGCCGAGCTCGTCGAAGGGCAGGCGCACCTCCGCGGTCCAGCGGTCCTCGCCGCGCTGCACCGCGGCCTCCCACTGCGGCACCGGCAGCTCGGCGCTGCGCCACGTGTACC
Organism: uncultured Armatimonadia bacterium; assembly: GCA_964639415.1. GTDB lineage: Bacteria > Armatimonadota > Zipacnadia > Zipacnadales > JABUFB01 > CAYRFY01. The sequence goes on along the minus strand of CAZXDD010000717.1, from coordinate 328 downwards.
AGTTGGGGTACCGCTCCCGGCCGATGGTGCGCTCCTGCCACACGCCCCCACCGGCCCCCACACCCAGATGCACGTAGCCAGAGCTGTCGCGTTCGGTGTTCAGGAACACCTCCACGCAGTCGTCGGACCACACGTGAGGGTCCTCACCGGTGGCCGTGGCGAGCACCCCGGCCATGTTGGGCTCCTCGCAGTCGAAGGCCAGATACAGCGCGCTCTCGTCCCACAGCAGCCGGGCGGAGGTCTGCACCCCGGCAAGCTCCCCCTTGCCCTGGAGGACCAAGAAGTCCGTGAGCTCCGGGGCATTGGCCCAGACGGGATCCGTCAGGTC
>CAZXDD010000716.1:0-3765 GCA_964639415.1 uncultured Armatimonadia bacterium | reverse complement strand
ATGAGCGGTGACTGGAGTTCAGACGTGTGCTCTTCCGATCTCGAGACGGGCGGTGCCTTCATCCACAACCTGGGCACCGTCGCCAGCCTGGTCAGCGGAGCCGCCTCGTTCCAGGTCGGCCTCACGGCCGGAGAGCAGTCGGAGATCGTGATCAACAGCGTGTCCTCGACGACTCTGGGCGTCAATGGCCTCGACATCACGTCGGCGGCCAGTGCTCAGGCGGCCCTCACCACCATCGGCGCAGCGATCGACGCCGTCAGCACCCTCCGGGGCCGGCTGGGCGCCTTCCAGGCCAACGAACTGGAGTCACAGGGGCGATCGCTGGCCACCGCGCGAGAGAACATCGCGGCATCCGAAAGCGCCATCCGTGACACGGACTTCGGCAATGAGATGGCCGAGTTCTCGACCGCCCAGATCCTGGTTCAGTCTGCGACATCGTTCCTGGCTCAGGCCAACTCGCTGCCGCAGAACATCCTACAGCTCATCAAGGGCTAGCCCTCAAGACGGGCACTCGATCGGGGTCGGCCCTCAGGGCCGGCCCCGGTCGCACACCGCGGGCCAAGCCTGGATGACCGTCAGGGAAGGAAGTGTGAGGTGAGATGGCAACCAGTAGCGTGACGTACGGCACCGGGACAAGCACCGCGGTGGGCACTACGTACCTCGACGGCCTCGTATCTGGCCTGAATACCACCGACATTATCGATCAGTTGGCCGCCGTGCAGGGCAAGGCCGTGGACAGGCTCAGGACCCATCGCAGCGTCCTGGAGCAGAAGCTCGCCGCCTTCACCGCCGTCGGCGCCGCGATGGGCTCGCTCCAGTTGACCGCCCAGTCCCTGGCCTCCTCGGCCCAGTTTCTGCCCTTCCAGACCGCGGTGTCCAACAACAGCGTCGTGGCCGCCGCCGCCAACGACAAGGCCACGGCGGGTTCCCATACAATCACGATCTCCCAACTGGCCGAAGCACATAAGGTCTCATCCGGCGCGGTGGCCGACGCCTCCTCTGCCCTGGGCTATGAGGGAGATATCCGCATTAACGGCGAGACCATCGGCGTCAAGGCCACCTGGACGCTCTCGGACCTCCGTAGCGCCATCGACAAGGCCGACTGTGGAGTAACCGCCAGCGTCCTCCGCGTCAGCGCCACCGACAGCCGCCTGATACTGACCTCCAAGACCACGGGGCTGCAGAACGCCATCGACCTGGTGGACGCCAATGGCGCCGGGATCCTCTCCGGTCTAGGGTTGGTCTCAGAGGCCCTGACCGTCAAGCATGCCGTCACCGACGGCGTGCAGTCCGACGGCCTCACCACCCAGTCCACGCCGGTCGCAGCGGCACTGGACCTTACCACTCCCCCCGCCGGCACCATCACCATCAACGGCCACGGAGTGGATATCGACCTCGCCACCGACAGCCTGCTGGACATCGCCGACAAGATCAACGCCACCCCCGAGATCGGTGCCACCGCTTCAGTCGTCTCCAGCAAGGTAGACGGGAAGACCGTCTTCTCCCTGCAGATCGTGGGCGACGGCGGGACACCGGCTCTTGAAGACAACGGTACCGGCGTGTTGACGACACTGGGCATCCTGGGCAAGAGCGTAGCCAATGAGATGACCGCCGCCGCCGACGCCGCCTTCACCATCGATGGCTTTGCGATGACGCGATCGAGCAACTCGGTGGACGACGCCATCACCGGTGTCAGCATCGAGCTGACCGGCACGACGAGCAGCACCGTGACGCTCACCGTCTCACGTGACGCGGATGCCGCCGTCAAGCAGGTCCAGGCCCTGGTGGAAGCGTACAATTCGCTGATCGACAGGATCGGCTCGTACCAGGCCTATGACGCCGAGAACAACACCGGCGGCCTGTTGTCGGGCAACCAGACCCTCAACAACCTCGTCTCCGAGCTGCGACGGACACTCACCGATCCGATCACCACCACCGACGGGAGCACCCTGCTTCTCAGGTCGCTGGGGGTCACGGCAGACGGCTACGACAAGCTCAGCGTCAACACCGGCGTGCTCACCGCGGCTCTCAAGGACGATCCCGACCTGGTCTCCCGGCTGTTCGGCTTCTCCTGGAGCGCCTCCACCTCGGAGATCTCCTACGTCAGCAGCACAAACAACACCGCCGACAGCGGTCTGTCCGGGTTCAGCGTGAACATCACCCAGGTGGCCACGAAGTCCGCGGCGGCATCCGCCGCTCTCGCCGCCGGTATCGCTGTGGACGAGACACTCACTTTCGAGGGCGCCGGGTCCGTCACACTCACCGCCGGCATGACGCTGGACGAGGCCGCCAATGCGCTGAACGCCCACTTCGGTGACAGAAGCCTGGCACTCCTGGCCACCGTGGACGGGGACACGCTGAAGGTCGAGCACGAGCAGTACGGCTCCAGATACGGCTTCTCGGTGACCTCCTCCCTCGACCAGGGAGTGGGGGGCACCGACCTGGGCGGCGCAACGGCGGGAGAGGCCAGAAACTGGGCAAACGGCCGAGACGTTGCCGGCACGATCAACGGCGAAGCCTGCTCGGGAAGGGGTCAGTTCCTCACCGGCAATACCACCAACTCCACCACCGCCGGGCTGACGCTCAGGGTCAGCGCCCAGACCACCGGCGAAGTGGGCAGGATCACCCTCGCGGAGGGCGCCGCCAAGAGGCTCAGCGATTACATCGGCTTCTCCCTTGACTCCGGCTACGGCTCCATCACCAGGGCCAAGGACGGCATCGAGGGCGAGATCGATGCCAAGGACGACGAGATCAAGAAGACACAGGAGCGCATCCAGGTCTACATCGACAAGATGCGCATCAAGTTCACCACCATGGAGACACTCCTGGGGAAGGCCCAGAACCTCCAGAGCTATCTCACCGGACAACTCGAATCGCTGCCGCGGAACTACATGCCCACCAAGTAGTGCCGCCCCGGTGGTTCGGACAGGCCGCAGGCAACAACGCAGCACGCGCCACACCACCAGCCGTAGCAGGAGGACTGACCGCATCGTGACTCCCCAATCCTACCGAGCACAGAACGCGTACCGGCAGGTGCAGGTCGAGAGCGCGAGCCCCGAGGAGACCGTGGTGCTGCTCTTCGACGGGATGGTACGCTTTCTTCACCAGGCTCGCGAAGCCATGTCGCTGGGCGAACTGGAGCGACAATCGAGCCTCATCGGCCGGGTACAGCGCATCCTCACCGAGCTCACCTGCGCCCTGGACGCCTCGGCCGACGAGGCCCTGGTCGTCAGCCTGCGCTGTTCGTACACCGCGATGTATAACCGCCTTGTTGAGGCCAACATCCAGGACGACATCGCCGCCCTCGATGAGGTCATCGGGCTGGCCGAGCGCTTCGCGGGCGCCTGGCGGACCGCCCTGGAGAACGTGACCTCCGAGACCCGGGCGGCCGCCGGCTAGCCGTCGCACAGAGCACGCATCACACCCGAGCCGCGCGCGGGACAACCGTGCGCGGCTCCGAGTGGGTGGAGAATCGGTGACACGCGCCCGTTCAGTCTTGGCCTGCCTCGTGATTCCCGCGGCCGTCCTGGCCGCCGCGGTGCTCGTCCCCAGGAGTCGGCTCCAGGCCTGGGGAGCGGGGGATGGCGCCGACCTCGACACCGGCAAAGGCCGTCTGAGGTCCATCAACTGCACCCTCAAACGCCTCCCCGATGGCCCGCTGCAGCGCCGGAATCTGCTCACAGCCATGACCCGGCTACACGGGCTACGCATCGCTCCAGATCGGAAGAGCGTCGTGTAGGGAAAGAGTGTAGGGTAGGGTGGGGG
>CAZXDD010000715.1:0-3787 GCA_964639415.1 uncultured Armatimonadia bacterium | reverse complement strand
GCCTCGAGGGCAGCAGTCGCCCCGAGTTCAGCCGACTCGATGGCTCTCAGATGCACGAGCGCCGCCTCCGGAGCGTCCCCTGCCAGAACCCGGGCGAGCGCCCCGTGAACGTACTCAACGCACCCACCATCCAACTCCGAGACCGCCAGAGCGCCGCCGGGGTCCAGAAGCACCCAGGACTCCAGCAAGGGCTCGACCCGGTACAGGCTCCTGGATTGGAGACGTCCCCTGATCTCGTCCAGCAGGGCCTTGGCCACCTCCTTGTCTGTCGCCATGTCCGTAGCAGACCGGGAAGCCACCGGCGCCTGCAGCGCGGCGTCGCCAAGCAAGGGCTCCAGCTTGATCTCCGCCTCCGCGATGCCGGTGGCCAGCCTGACCGCCCCCACGGCGCCGCCGGAGGTGGCCACGATCCACGCGCTCCCCTCGTAGAGGCCCTGGAGCCGGAAGCGGCCTTCCTCATCGGTACGCTCCACGGTGTCCCGGGGTCCTTCCCCGGCGGCGACGACCCGCGCCCAGTGCACCGGCCGGCCCCCGGCGTCCACTACGCGCCCGGACACCTCCCCACGCCCCGGCACGATGGTCACATCCCCCAGATCGCAGGTGGCGCCCGGTTCGGCTTGTCTTCGATCCGTGCGTGCCCCGCAGAAACCCGCCTTATCCACGTCCGCCGAAAACTCGCCATAGGGCCACGTCGGCCGGCTCCGATAGTGCCCGTTCTCGTCGGTCCGGCCATGGAGTGGCGGGAAGGGGGCGCCCACCTCATTGATGTGGATGCTGACCGCCACCTCGGCGCCCTCCACCGGAGCCCCATCCGGGTCGATCACCCTCAGCCTGACCCGGCACGCGGCATTCCTGTGCAGCGTCACGGTGACGGTCTCTCCGCCACGTGCGGCGAACAGCTCGCGGGTCATCATCTCCCCGCTCCGGGCCCAGAGGCGTACCACGTGGCGGCGCGCGTCCTCGTCGCTGGTCGCCGGCAGAGCGGGTTCGGAGGTCACAAACCGGCCCGCCTCGTCGCAGATCATGGGACTTTCGTTCTGGCGGCCGGCAAGCCACACCTCGGCACCGGGCACGGGCCGTCCCTCCTCATCCACCACGGTACCGGCCACCTTGGGGCCGTGGCGCATCACCAGGTCGGGCAGCACCACGTCGCGGTCGGTGATGACGAGTCTCGCGGCAGCATTCTCATCGAGCGGAATCGGCCTGCCCGCCTGTCGCTCGGTGTACAGGTGCAGGCTGCCGGGCAAGGCGCCGAGCCGGAACCTGCCCTCCCGATCGGTGACCGGGAGAGCGGTCTGCAGGTAGACCACCCCGGATGTGGGCCTGAGCTGCACCTCCGGGACGGGCCTGCCGGTCACATCGTCGGTGACTCTCCCGGAGACGAGGTGAGCCCGCTGGAGCGGGATCTGCAGCTCGGGGTTCTCCCCCGACTGCAGGTCCAAGCGAACAGGCACAGTCTGCCACAGCGCCTCGCAGGAAAACTGCGGGGTGATGTGCACCGGCCCGGGCTGCAGCGGCGGCAGCGCCGCCACCCCAAGGCCGTCGGTGACGGCCCCGGCGGCCTCCATGCCTCTCCCCCGGGGATCGCCACCGGAAGCCCGGACACGCACCCCGGCGACGGCCTGTGAGCGCTCCGGGCACAGTAGCCGCACCACGAGTTTCGCCGGAGGAGGCAGTACCAGTTCGCCGCAGTCGGCCTGCCCGCCAAGGGCCACATCGCCGTACGTCTCGGAGCGCGCAGTGAGCGACATGGAGCAGTCGTCGGGGCGGTAGGTGATGGTGAAGTGACCGGTAGCCGTGGTGCCGACGGCCAGTCGATCGCCCAACTCCGGAGGCAGCCACACCAGCGATCGAGCGCCCTCCCACGGCCCGGATCGCTGCAAACGTCTGGGCACGATGCGAGCCGCCACGCCCCCGCCGTCGGTATCCACAATCCGACCGGTGGTCCGGGTCAGAGCGCCGCAGACGACCACCAGAGGCAGTCCGGTCTCCATCGCCTCAGCGCAGTTGCGGGTGCCGAGAGCACGGCCCTCGGCGAGGGCGAGCACATTGAGCCACGAAGGCTCCGTGAATGCGGCGGGTTCGGCTGGGAGCAGCGCAAAGGCGCCCTCGCCGTCGGTGCTGGCCTCTGCCACAATCCGAGCGCGCTCGTCGCCCGGAGCAGGACCCGTCAGCCACACCTGCGCCGAGGCGATGGGGCGCCCGTCGGCGTCGACGACCCTCCCGGTGATCGCCGCCGGCTGGGCGAGGAGGAAGGACTGAAGCGCCAGCAAAGACAGGACGATGGGTCTGTGCATGGTGGAGGCCTCCGCTCCTGCGGCATTGGCGGGCAGAAGGATGGATGGGACTAAGGCGAGCGATGGCGGGCGGGAAAGCCCGCCCCACCAACGGCGAACGGCGGCGGGCGCGAAAGCCCGCCCCACGGAGGGCAGGGGGTGTCAGTCCACAGACACCACCGCAAAGGCCTCGATGCCGGCCAGGTGCAGCACTCTGTAGAAGCGGGATTCGGGCGCCGTGAGGAGGAACTCGATTGCCCGCCCCCAGGCCCGGAGCTGCTGCTGGTCGTCGCTCCCCGCGCCCGGCTGCAGGGAGCGGAGGTACTCGACGGCCAGACCGGTGTCGGACACCGCCGCGGCCACGGCGACGTCGGACAGCGTGTCCACCATGAGTGCCGATCCCGGCTCTTCAGGCTGGTTCATGATGTCCGCGATCAGCTCAGCGGTCATCTCGGGGCAGGCCAGCGCGAGGCCGCGCAGGAACGCGTACCGCGCCGGGTCGGAGTACCCCATGGCCCCGCCCGCCGCGGAACGGTTGGCCAGGGCCAGCCAGGCGATGGGCTCTACCTCCGGATAGCCGATCCGCTGCGCGATGGCCGCCAACTCCCCTGCGCGCCGGGCAAGCCCGGTATGCCACGCCCGTGCCGCGCCGTCGGAGACCACATCGCCCAGTGACGCCAGAGCCTGCTCGAGGGCCTCCGCCGCCAGATCGGGCTTCGTGGGCGAGACCGCCAGCGCAAAGCAGCCCAGGCACCTTGCTCGGACCCACGGGCTCGGGGCGCTGAGGGCAAGTTGCAGCGCCCGCTCCGGGTCCGCCGGGCCCATGGCGTAGACCAATCGCGCCAGCATCTCGTCCTGACCTGTCGCCTCACAGTCCTGCACCACCTCTACGGCCTCCGCCGGGCGCGTGGCGGCGATCCTCCGGGCAATGCCCATGCGGTACCTTGTCCCGCCCTCGATCACGGTGGTAGTGGTCTCGAAGTGGGCACCGTCCCGGAGCCTGGTGGTCTCGTGGCGAAGGGTGTCGAGCCCGACGGTGAGTTCCAGCGCCGCCTCCAGGTCGGCATAGCACAACGCCTCGGCGGCCCTTCCCCGTGCCCGGCCGTCCTCTTCCTGCGTCCCCAACCCTGAGGCCGCCTGCAGCAGATCGCGCACCACCGGTTCCGCCGCAGCCGGATCCAGCATGTACAGAGCCTCGGCAGCCGCGGCCTGAAGCTCGATCTGATGCGGCGAGTGCGCCACCGCGGCCGCGTCCACCACCGCACGGTCCGCGGCCGTGCGCGCCAGGCTCAACAGGCCGGCCGCAGCGGCCTTCGGTAGCCCCGCAGCGGCCAGTCGCAGTCTGTCCGCGGCAGCCACATAGGCCGACACGCGCCCCTGCGGGTGAGGATAGCTCTCGATGCGCGACAGCACCTCATCGGGCCCCGTGGCCGGTAGCCGCTCGGCCAGATGCCTGATGAGCCCCCAGATCGGAAGAGCACACGTCTGAACTCCAGTCACCGCTCATTATC
>CAZXDD010000714.1:0-3792 GCA_964639415.1 uncultured Armatimonadia bacterium | reverse complement strand
GAGATAATGAGCGGTGACTGGAGTTCAGACGTGTGCTCTTCCGATCTACCTCGGACTACTCCCCCGACCTGCGCGCGGTGGCCCATCTGTGGAACCAGGGCAGCGTGATCCGCAGTTGGCTGCTGGAGCTTGCGGAGCGCGCGCTGGAGCACGACCCGAAGCTGGAGAGCATCCGCGGCTCGGTGGATGACTCAGGCGAGGGGCGCTGGACGGTGCACGATGCCGTCGACCTGGCGGTTCCGGCGCCCGTCATCGCCATGTCCCTGTTCGCCCGCTTTGCTTCCCGGCAGAGCGACGCGTTCAGCAACCGTCTCCTGGCCGCTCTCCGTCGCGAGTTCGGTGGGCACGCCGTGGAGGAGTGCGGGCGATGAGCAGCGAGCCCTCTGCCCCCGAATGGAGTCCCGGCGCATCCTGCCCGCGGCATGCCGAGGTCACCGCCATGGTCCTGTTCGGGGCCACCGGCGATCTGACCCGGCGCAAGCTCATCCCAGCCATCTACTCCCTGACCGCCGACGGACTCCTGCCCTGCGGGCTTCCGATCGTCAGCGTCGGCAGACGCGTGGCCAATCGGGAGGAGCTCCTGGACGAGTTCCGCCGAGCCGCGGCCGAAGGCGCAAGAGTGCGCCCCCTGCGTCCCGAGGTGTGGGAGGCCATGGCGGAGAGCATCCTCTACGTCCGTGGCGAGCTGGACGACCCGGGCACCTATGCCGAGGTGAGCCGCGTACTGGCTGAGGCCGACGGGCAGAGGCCCCGCCCGCTGAACCGGCTGTTCTACCTGGCCATCCCTCCGCATTACTTCGAGCCCGTCCTGGACAACCTCAGCCTGGGCGGCCTCGCCGCGGAGAATCACGGCCGCGAGGGCTGGCCCCGCATCGTGGTGGAGAAACCCTTCGGCAAGGATCTGACCACCGCGCGGGCGCTCAATGCGCACCTGGCCGCCATGTTCGACGAGAGCCAGATCTTCCGCATGGACCACTATCTGGGCAAGGAGACGGTGCAAAACATCCTCGTCCTGCGCTTCGCCAACTCCATCTTCGAGCCGATCTGGAACCAGAACTACATCTCCGGCGTGCAGATCACCATGGCCGAGACGGTCGGGCTCGAGGGCCGGGGCCAGTACTTCGACAAGAGCGGGATGCTGCGCGATGTGGTGCAAAACCACGTGCTGGAGCTGCTTTCGCTCGTGGCCATGGAGCCGCCCGCCAGCATGGACGCCGACGCGGTGCGGGATGAGAAGGCCAAGGCCATCCGGGCGGTGCGCCGCCTGTCCCGGGAGCAGGTGGCCCAAGACACGGTGCGCGCCCAGTATTCCGCGGGCTCGGTCGCCGGTGAGAAGGTGCCGGGCTACCTGGAAGAGCCCGGCGTCGCCGCGGCCTCCCAGACGGAGACCTACGCCGCCCTGCGGCTGTACATCGACAACTGGCGCTGGGCCTCGGTACCGTTCTGCATCCGGGCCGGCAAGAGACTGCCCCGGCGAGTGACGGAGATCGCGATCCGCTTCAAGCGGGCCCCGCACCTGGTCTTCGGCGGCGAGACCAGTCGCGTGGAGCCCAATACGCTCATCCTGCGCATCCAGCCCGACGAGGGTATCAACCTCTGCTTCTCGGCCAAGCAGCCCGGTCCGGGGCTGAACATCCGGCCGGTGCCCATGGAGTTCCATTTCGCCGACACCTTCAAGGGCGAGCCGCCCGAGGCCTATGAGCGTCTGATCCTGGATGCCCTCCTGGGAGACGGCACGCTCTTTGCCCGTGCAGACAGCATCGAGAGCTGCTGGGAGCTGGTGACCCCGATCGTCGAGGCCTGGGCCGACGCGGCGGTGCCGATGGGCGCGTATGAGGCCGGGAGCTGGGGGCCGCCGGCGGCCGACGCGCTTGTCGCCCCGGCCGAGGGTTGGCGCGAGCCCGCCGCAACGGACCGGAGAAGTCCCTGTGAGGAGGTCAGGTAGGCCTACGGGTGCCGCACGGCACGCTCTCCTGCGGGCCGGAGACGAACCCGGGACTTGCTACGAACCCAGATGCTACAGGTCTGTCCACGCGAGCTCACGCTGTCCATCCCCCCCTGTGGCTCCGGCATGTCGGGTCCCGACGCCGCGGACGCTCTCGCCTACCGGGCCATTCCCGGGTGGGGGGTCCGTCAGGCCACCGGAGCCGTAGGTGAGATCAACCTGCTGCTGGTCGCCGACAGGCTGCTCGGTGCCCCGCCGCCCGCCGGGGATGTGGGCTCTGGCGACCGCCCCGCCCTGTGGCAGGCGCTCCTCGAGGCGGGGCGGGTGCTCCTGGCACCGCCGGAGACCGGCGCCTCCGGCTCGGACGCGGCCATGCCGCCTCCACAGGATGTGGACCGGTGGCTGACGGCGCTGCGCGCCGGTGGCGAGGCGTGGGAGCGCCAGGAAGCCGTGGCGGAGGCGCTCCACCGGGCGGGGCCGAGACAGGACCTTCCGTGGCGCGACGCCCTGCGGCAGGCGGGCCTGTCCGCGGCAAGGCATCAGTTCCGGAACCGACTGCAGACCCTGGACGTGCTCGCCACGCTGGGGAGCTGGGGAGTTGAGGAGGGGCTGGACGAGGAGCTTGCCGCGGAGGTGCTGGGCCCGGCCTACGGACACTTGCGTCGCAGCCTCCGGGCCGCCGCGCCGGCCGGGGCCGTCGCCCATGACTGGGAGGACATGGCACCGCTGTACGCCTGCAGTGGGTTCGCCCCCCGGCCCCGGCTCGAGGTGTGCCTGCCGGTGCTGACGGACGCCGAGCCCGAGGCGGTTGCCGAGCTGCTGATCTCGGACGCTCTGGACCCGGCCCGGCGCGCCCTGTGCCGCTCCCTGTCCGAGCCCAGCGGCCCATCGGTTGCCGAGGTCGTGGCAGAAGCCGTGGACCGCGCCGTGCCCGCGCGTCTGCGCGTGCCCGGGGTGGCAATAACCCTGGCCTTCCATGGTCCGCTCTCCGACCTACGGCAGATCGGTGTGGCCGCCGTCGCCATCAGCTCCTGGCGGCTGCGCGACTGATCTCGCCTCACCCGCGTCCCATCCTATGGCTGTGGGCCGTGGGGGTGAGGCGACGTGAGTGGGCGCCTGCCCGGAACCTGCATGACCCGAGCGCCGACGCGCGCTCCCTCTCCTTGGCCGTGCGGCCGCTGCGCAGGGAACTACGGCGGACGGCCGGGGGCCGACGACTGCGCTTCCGCATCCCGGACGGGAACAATGGGAGCGGCGAGGATGTCAAACGCACTGTGAAGCAGTGGGGACGGCCACGGAGGCCAACGAGCGCCTGGGCCGCCGCAAGCTTGACGTGGCAGGCCGCGTGGGATATAGTCATCCATGGTCTCAGATTGGCACAACAAAACCCCCAGACAGCAACCCCGGGGAGGGTGCAGGAATGCATAATCATCGTAGCAGCACCTTTGTCTGGTGTGCGATCACCACCCTGTGTGTAGCGGGGTTACACTCCGTAGCCCAGGCGGCGGAGACCATCTACGTCGGCGGACAACGGGTCATCGTGCTGCGCGGCCCCGGCACCTACGCCTCGATCGAAGACCGCGCCGCCGCGGTGAACAAGGCCATCACCGAGGTCATCTCCAGCCAGGATACGCAGAACCCCCGGGTGGAAGTGGACAAGATCGACGGTCTGTGGACGGTCTCCGTTGGCGGCGTGCGGGTCGTCTCCGCCAGTCCGGCCGAAGCCAAGGCCAACGCCGTTACCGAGGAGAGCGTCGCGTTGACGTGGGCCTCCTTCCTCAAGAGGGCGCTGCCCAGATGCACGCCGCCCTCCAAGATCGGCGCTACCGCCACCGCAAAGACGGCCG
>CAZXDD010000713.1:0-3792 GCA_964639415.1 uncultured Armatimonadia bacterium | reverse complement strand
TTCTGGGAGAAGGCGCCCACCGAGCAGCCGTGGACCGAGGCGGCCTGGTTCCGGGACGGCGCTAAGCTAATTGCCAACGGCACCACCAGGGCCTGGGGGCCGTGGGGCGAAGGGCACCAGATCCTGCAGGTCGACATTCCCGCCGGGGAGAGTCGCGAGCTGAAGCTGCAGCTCGGAATCCCGACGGAGGAGGAAGTCAAGCTCGCCATGGAGACGGTGAACAGGAAGCCAGAGCCACCCATCGATCCACAGGGCCCGATGTGGGACCTCCAGAGGTTCGCCGCGCCGCCGCAGACGTACCCGGCCGAGGGTTTCGAGGCCGAAGGCGTCCGGGCCGTGTTCCTCGAGGGCATGCCATTCCGGGGCCGGCCCACTCGTGTATTCGCCTGGATCGGGCTCCCGGAGGTCAAGCCGGGAGAGAAGGTGCCGGGCATGGTGCTGGTGCACGGCGGAGGCGGCACGGCCTTCGACACCTGGGTCCGCCTGTGGACCTCGCGCGGGTACGCGGCCATCGCCATGGACACCTGCGGCTGCGTGCCGAAGGGCAGCTACGGCAACTGGCAGCGCCACCCCTACGGCGGCCCCGCGGGCTGGGGCGGCGCAAGCCAGATCGACTGGGCGCGCGAGGACCAGTGGACCTTCCACGCGGTGGCCGACGCGCTCCTTGCCCACTCGTTGCTGCGGTCACTGCCCGAGGTCGACCCGGACCGCATCGGCCTGACCGGCATCTCCTGGGGCGGCTACCTGGCCTGCATCATCGCCGGCGTCGACCCGCGGCTCAGGTTCGTCGCACCCGTCTACGGCTGTGGCCACTATCTGGACACCAATTTCGGCGCGATGGTCCGCGGCCTGGGCGGCGAGCGCACGGAGCGCTGGATGCGCTGGTGGGACCCTTCCGCCTACCTGCCCGACGCCGCCATGCCCATGCTCTGGGTCACCGGGAGCAATGACTTCCACTACTGGTTCCCCGGCCTGCAGAAGTCCTATCGCGCCGCCCCGGGCGACAGGACCCTGTGCATCCGTCTGCGCATGCCCCACGGCCACGGCCCGGCGGGCGAGGGGCCCGAAGAGATCGGGGTCTTTGCCGACAGCATCCTCAAGGACGGCGCCCCGCTGCCCACCTTCACGGGTCAGGGACGAGACGGCGCCTCCGTCTGGGCCACCTACGAGAGCGCCGTGCCCATCGCCAAGGCGGAGCTGAACTACACCCTCGCCACCGGCAACTGGCCGGACCGCGAGTGGGTGGCGGTCCCGGCGTCGCTGGACGAGCCCGGTAGGGTCACGGCCACGCTGCCGGAGGGCACGACGGTCTACTACATCAACCTCTTCGACGACCGCGACTGCGTGGTGAGTACCGAGCACGTGGAGCTGGAGGCGAAGTAGCGTCCCCCGAACGTCACTCCCAGACCGGGCGCGGGGCCCCGGGGACCCACACGGTGCCCCATTGCAGCACGCGGGCGGGCCGGTCGGCCGGGTCCGTGAGCAGACAGCGGAGGGCCTGGAACCACGCGCGCCCGCTGTCGCTCTTGAACTCGGCACTGTGGCTCAGCTCGCGCAGCAGCTCGGCCGCGAGGCGGGTGTCACAGACCGTCGCCGCCGCCAGGAGACTGAAGACCCGGCGTCCGTCATTGGCGAATGTGAGCAACCCCTGCTGGGCCCGCACGTCCCGGATCAACTCCGCCGTCATCGGCGGATTGGCGACGGCCAGGGCACGGAGGTGGCCGCAGTCGTGGGGGTACGCGCTCTCCGACAGTTCCGGCGGCCGCAGCGACAGCGCCAGCCATGTTGCCCACTCCGCCGTCGGATGCCCGAGCCGCGCCGCGATGAGAGCCAACTCGCCGGCGACGAAGTCCGAAGGCGGGTGTGCGGTGCCGCCCTCGTAGGTAGCCAGAGCTCCCACGGCCTCCTCCAGCGCCGCCGCCGCCCGCTCGGGGGCCGCCTCGGCGGCGGCCAGAGCCGCGTAGCCCAGGGCACGCGCGCGATGCAGCCTGTCCTGGGCACTGCCCGCCAGGTCTATCGCGCGGTCGGGAGCGGTGGGCGCCATGGCGTAGGCCACCTCGGCCAGGAGCCTGTCACGCTCCTTCGGTACCACCCCAGACATCAGCTCGACTGCCTTCTCCGGCTCGTGGGCTGCGATGCGTGCGGCGATGCGGCCCCGACGTTGGGCCACGAGGCCGGCGTCTGTATCGCCATCGAGCAGACTCAGGGCGGCCGGGAGATACATTCGGCACAGGGCATCGGCGACATGCACCCGAGGGTACGTCGCGTCCTTCTCCTCACCGAGCCCCCGGGCAAGCGCCTCAGCTTCGCGGAGCAAGGGCTCGGCGGCCGCCGGGTCCGCGTCCCACAGCGCCCCGGCAGCCTGCGCCAGGCGCACCGCCTTCTGGGCCGGCTCGACTACCTCCTCGGCCGCCGCTACGGCACGCAACAGGAAGTCCCGGACCAGCTCCGGGTGGTCGGCTGCCATGCGCCCGGCGATACCCACAAGCGAGCCCGCCTGATCCTCGGGCCGCGCCATCCGCTCGATGTAGCCTAGCGCCGCCCGAGGGTCCCGGCCTGACACACTGTGGGCCGCGACCTCCAGCGCCGTCTTCACCAGCCATTCAGCGTCTCCGACCAAAGCAAGCGCGCGCTCAGGGTCGCTAATCGCCCAGGTGCTCACCAACCCGGAGCGGGCCCGGTGATCCTCCACCGGAACCCGGCCGGTGATCTCCTCCAGCAGCTCCAAGGCGATCCGGCGGTCGGCCTCGGCATCGGTGAGAGGTCGCAAATCCCGGACCTCACTCACCTGCGGGGCCTGGGGGATGGGGGCAAGGGTGATGGTGGCGTCCAGGGAGCCCGCCTGGACCTTCACGCCTCCCAGAGCGTCGCCGAGCCGCGCCACGATCCACGTCGGACCGGCGTAGAGCCCTGCGAGCTGGAAGGCGCCGCGCGCATCGGTCTGCGTCACGAGCTTCCCGAGCCCCTCCCCATTGGCGTAGACCGTCGCCGCGGTGACGGGTCTGCCGTCGAGGTCGACAACGCGCCCGGCCACTGTGCTGCTCGCCTCCAGTAGCGTCAATGCCCCCACGTCATGGACCTCTTCGGCCGCCGCGGTCCATCTCTCCGAGCGCACCGTACGACAGCCCGCCCTGGAGACCGCCGCGGCATACGAGCCGAAGGGCAACAGCGCCTGACTGAGCAACCGCCCGTCGCCGCCTGTGCGGCCTACGTCCGGCCGGTCCGTCGCCGGACCGCCGCCTCGCTCGGGCCACCATTCCACGGCCACGTCCGCGTCCGGCATGGGCGCTCCGTCGGGGTGCACGGCCTGCACCGCAATGCGGCAGGCCACGCCTTCCTCGACCACGAGGCGTAGCGGCGCCTCGCTGTCGGCATCGACCGCCGGGCGATCTCGGGTCATGAGATCGCCCGACCGCGCCCACAGCCGCCGAGGAGACCACATCTGCGGATCGATCCGCGCGGGCCTCCTGGCCACGGTGATCGCGAAACGCCCGGCGTCGTCGCACTCCACGGGCTTGCCATAGCCGCCTCTGTGGCCGTAGACCAGCCCACGTGCCACCGGCCTGCCACCTGCATCAACCACGACGCCATCGAGCCGGACGAAAGATACCAACTCGATGTCCCGCGCCCTCACCGGCTCGTGAGCCACGGTCACCTGAACGGAGGGCACCCCGGCCTCCGGCGACCAGTACGCCACAGGAAGCCTGTGGACGGACAGCCTCAGGGTTCCCGGCAGCGCTAGGAAGCGGTAGATGCCCTGAGCGTCGGTGACGGACTGCACCAGCGCGCGCG
>CAZXDD010000712.1:0-3804 GCA_964639415.1 uncultured Armatimonadia bacterium | reverse complement strand
ACACCCTATCCTACACTCTTTCCCTACACGACGCTCTTCCGATCTAGATGAGCGGCCCTAAGCAGCTTGTCGTGGGGAAGCTGTCCAACGGTGGGACCTGCCTGGAGTACAGCGATCTGTGGGGCGACGGGGTTTCCTACATCGACGAGCTACGGGTCCTGCGGCGCAGGTAGCCCCGGCGGGCGGACAACCAGAGGCGACAAGGATGCCCCCGGCTCGCCGCCGGGGGCATCATCGTGCGGACCCGCTGTGGTTGGCGCCACATCACCGGGCGCCCGCCACCACCTGCGCCATCGCGGCGACGACCGCGGTCTCCTCGGCATCGAGCTGGGCCAGCAGCGGGCCCTCGCGCAGGTCAAAGGACCTCCGCGGCCTGCCGCCCTCATCGCGCTTGTTGTCGCCGTTGTGCAGGCACCAGCCGGCCGCACCCGAGGCCACGGCGGCCTGCAGGTCGGCAAGAAAGTCCTCCGCCACGGGCTCCCAGTCGCCATAGCCCCGCCGGAACGGTTCCTGATAGTGCACGGGAACCGGCCGGCCGGCCTGCTCGGTCTGCTTCAGGTACCGCCCCGTCTCCCTCTTTGTCTCCTCCGCTGTCCCCCGGTGTCGCGGGCGATGGGGTGCGATGAAGTCGACCCGGGCGACCCGCAGGTACCTGCCCAGCTCGTCCTCGCCGATCTCGCCGCCAGAGGAGGCGGTAACCGGCAACTCTGGTGCCAGCTCCCCGGCGATTCGGCGCAGCCTTCCGATGTCATCAAGGCTCACGAAGCGGCTATCCCCCACATTGCGCTCGTTGGCCAGGTCCAGGTACCAGTTCCTGTGCCCGCGGAGCGCCTCGACCACCGTGACCACCGCCCGCGAATGGGAGGAGAAGTCGGCAAGCAGCGTCCCGGCCTCCGATCTCAGCCCGTGGGAGAGACTCACATCCACGATCATCCCCAGCTCATCGCAGCGGGCCACCAGCCACCTCAGTCTGCTCAGATACGGCTCGCGCCCGTCGCCCGCCGCGTCAACGGCCGACACGTCGTTTCCGAAGGCATTCCAGGTGGCCCAGACGCGAATCCAGTTGAGGCCGTGGGCTTTCAAGGCCTGCAGGTCGCTGAGGAGTACCTTCTCCTCCGCGCCCAGTGCACCGTAGTAGCTGATCCCCAGCAGGAACGTGGGGGCTCCGTCCACCGTGAACCGGGCGCCATCGATGCCCAGAACCGTGGGTTGGGCGGCTGTGGCGGCCAGAGCTACCAGAAGGGCAATGCCGATCGGCTTCATGGTGGCGACCTCCCCGCGCGGATGCCTGGCCGGCCCGCGACGCAGGCCCGCGTCGGAACCGTTCAGAAGTAAATCGAGCTGTCCTCGGCGCTGGCCGCGGCCGCCTGCTCCCGCAGGATGACGGCCATCGCCTCGACGCAGGACTGCTCGATGGCCCGGCGCAGTAGCTTCGGCGCGATCAGCTCGGCCCCGTCATCGACCACCGCACGCGGCGGCATGGCATGTCGGACGACGGCCACCGTCCAGCGCATGAGCACGCTCGGGGTCAGCGGCGAGACGGGGTACTCGGGACGCGCGCCGGCCAATAGCCTTCTCAGCGCATCGGTGTACTCGGGCTGCGCCGCGGCCAGTCCCCGGTCCGCCGCGGCACAGGCATCCCTGTACCGCCCGCGCTGGTGCACACGCCGCTGCGGCTCGGCCCGAGTACAGGCCGCCCAGATGTCGGGAGCCTGCTCCTTGAGGAGACGCCGCCACACGTCATCGGCCACCAGATGCCCCAGCCAGCCCATGCGGAAGGCCTGCTCCTGGAGGCTTCCGTGAACGAGGGCCGGCTGAAGGAACTGCTCGCAGAACTGACCGATCGGATCGCCCGGAGCGTCTGGGCTCTGGAAGTGGGTGGGCCGGTAGCCAAGGCCGGGCACCAGACGATAGGCGTCGGGGGCGGTGGAGCCCAGCAGGATGGCGGGGCGCAGTACATCGGGAAGATGCAGCCGGTACCACAGCGTGTCGCCGATCATCACGTGGGGCAGCGGGTTCATCGCGGCCTCCGATGCGCGACCAGTGAGGATGCCCTCAAGGGAGAACGAAGGGCTCGTCGGGCGCGGGCAACGGCGGTGGCTCAGCGACTTCAGACGAGGCGCCGGGCATGCGAATCTGCCAGATCCGGGTCTCGCCGGCGTTCATCTGCACGGAAAGCTGCGTCGCCCCGGAGACCGCCCTGCCCCCACCGGGGACGTCCAGCAGATCGCGGGGCTCAGGCAGGGATAGGGTCCGCCCGCCGGCGGTGTCGGCGTGCAGGGCGATGAGGCCGCGGCTCACGTAGAGCCGATCATCCTGGTTACTGTACACATGCACTCCGGCCGCCCGGGCCAGGGCCCGCAGCACCTCCGCCGGTACCCCGGGCGCCAGGGAGAGCACAGCGGTGGACTGCTCGGAGCGCTTGGCTACCAGGGCCGGAGCACCGGAGGGATCGGTTCCCAGCACCCGGGCCTCCGGGTCGATGATCTGCACCTGCGGGTACACGGCTTCGTTCAGGCCGTAACTCTGCGGGCAACGCACTCCGGCCGTGAACGGCTCGACCGCCGCGGTCAGGCGCACCGACAGCGGTCGTGGGCCCATGGACACGGCACACTTGATCCCGGTGAGCTCGCGCATGAGACGGGCGCTGTAGCTGTCCCCGATGATGCCGGGAGCCCCGATCCAGAGCGTCAACGCCGGCCGGCGTTTGAGGATGCTCTCCACCTGCCCGATCACGGGTGCACCGGCGCGGAAGAGGTTGAGGAAGACGTACATCCTAACCGGCGGCACCCGGCGCTCCAGCAGGTCGTCCATGGTCCACACATCCACCGGTGCCCCCATCCGGCGGATCTGCTCCATCTGCCCCGCGATCAGCGGCGCCTTCACCCGGTTGCCGTGGCCGAAATAGGCGCAGCTCACGTCGTCGACGATCACAGCGATGTCGGCGGCGCCACCGGCCGACAGCCGGGACGCCCACGGCCCGATCGTCTCGGCATCCCGCGGGGAGGCGAGAGTGGTGGCGAAGCCCTGCTCCAGACAGAGAGCGGCACTCTCCAGCGGATCGCGACCGGGCTCGATGGGCGGGGCCACGTAGGCCTTGCCCGCCGCACCGATGGAGGCCAGCGGCATCAGCGTGGCGCCCGGGCGGTCGCCTCCCGGCGGGCCGACGATGAAGTCGATCTCGGGCACACGCAGAAGCTGGGCCAGGGCCAGGTGGCCCCCAAGCTCCAGACCCTCGTGGCGCGAGGCCAGCTCCATCAAATGGCCGTACGGCACCCCGCAAAGCTTGCGCCCGTCCGTCTCCTGTCGCACCGCCTGAGCGATGGCGGCGACATGATCCAGCATCTGCCAGGACGCAAACAGCCGATAGTCCACCACAGGCAGCAGCCCCGCCGGGTCCAGGAGCCAGGAGGTGCCGTGCCGCCGCGACTCAGTCGAGGGCAACGCCACCTCGCCCCAGCCGCGGTACGCCGGAACGGAATCCTCATGCGCCGGGTTCACCGGCTGCCCCCATGCACCGCGCAGGTCCGGCAGGTCCTCATAGCGCAGACGCAGCCACTGCTGGAACGCCGTCCGCTGGACCTCGGAATAGTCGCCCACCCCGCCGGAGCCCATGTCCCAGGACAACCACCGGCCCTCCAGACCGCCGGAGATCTGATACCCCATCACCGAGTCGGCGAACGGGCCGTTCTCGATGTGGCGCACGATCTCCCGCACCGCGGTGGCGCAGGCCTCGCGCCAGGCCTCCGAACCCAAGGACGGCTGGGCCTCACGCTCTGCCGCGCCGCGAAGCACCATCAGCTC
>CAZXDD010000711.1:0-3805 GCA_964639415.1 uncultured Armatimonadia bacterium | reverse complement strand
CACACTGACCGCACCACACAGCCGTCCAATTAACTCAGGCCCCGAAATGCCTGCAGGGCGGGACTGGGAGAGGTGAACGGCGATGGCCGCCACTCTAGTCCGCCTTCACCAGAATCGCGAAATCGAGCGCCAGCCCGTCGCCGAGATTGGTCATCTTCAGCGAGTGCTTCCCCTGCGCCAGCCGCAGCACCACATCCTGCCCCGCCTCGTCGGTAAGCGTCCGGAACTGCCAGTCCGCCGGGCTGTGGCCGTAACCTCCGGTACGCCTGAAGGCCACCGCCTCCGCCGCCGCGTGCGGCACCGCGCCGTCGATCTCCACCCTGCGTCTCGTGCTCTCGCCGGCCGTGGCGTAGCGGAAGATCAGCTTGTACGGAGCCGCCCGCGGCACCTCGAAGTCCCACTGCAGCCAATGGCCCTCATCCTGGTGCCACTTGGTGATCATCTTCCCCATCGTGGCCTGCCTGTCGCCGACGATCTCCACCTCCCCCTCGCCCTGGGCGGCGAAGTCCTCGGCCTGCACGATGATCCGTTGGTCCTCTGCCAGTTGGGCCATCCAGTCCGGCGCTTTGAAGGGCACCGCCGCGGGAACCGCCCGCTCCTCCAGACTCAGGCCACAGGCGTCCAGATCGGCCAGGACCCGGGGAGCGCAGCGGTAGTACATGCTGAACCCCTTGCCGTACGGACTGCCGCCCGCGCCGTAGGACAGGGCGTTGGTGAGCACATCCTCGAAGAGTGGGTCGCGGGTCCAGCGGTAGGCCCGGGCGATGCCCTCGACCATCAGGGGTGAGGCTCCGGCGGTGTAGCGCATGTTGGGGCAGGAGGTGTAGCGGAAGCCGTGGACCTCCTCGGAGTAGGTGTCCTCCACGAGGTACCTTGCGCCGCGGATGATGCATTCCTTGACGGCCGGGTCCTGGGTCACATCATGGAAGTACGTCAGGCCCGAGAGCAGGACGGCCACCATGAACCCGGCGTTCCCGCGGTGCCTGGGCTCGCACAGGCAGTGGCCGGGCAGCATCATGCGCGTCCAGCCGCCCACCTGGTGCGTGCGGCCCAGCTCCTTCTGGTACTCCGGCAGCTCGCGGGGCTCGACATCCTGCGTCTCCAGGACGCGGTCGACGATCAGGCGCGAGGCGTTGAGGTAGTACGGGTCACCCGTGGCGGCCAGCGCCGCGGCATTCAGAATCAGGTGCCAGCCCGGGTCGCGGCAGCTCACGAAGTCGTAGGGGCGGGAGAAGGCCTTGTCGGTGAAGTAGTCGGCCACCGCCATCCCGGTCTGAAGCGAGCGCCGATCGCCGGTGAGAAAGTAGTGGTCGAAGTGCCCCTCGGTCCAGGCGTGGCTCACCGAGCCGCCGGCCCTGGGAATGCCCAGGGTGCCCGGCACCGACTCGGTGTAATAGCCGCCCAGATGCCCCATCTGGTGAACGTACACCAGGCCCACATTGGCCGGGTTGGCGGCCCACTGCACCGTATCCACATCACGGTTGTGCAGTTCCGTGGCATCGCCCAGGAAAAACGCCGCCGGATTGCCGGAGCGGATGAACTCCAGGAAGAAGGCGTGCTGGGTGTCGTACTCGATATTGCCCCAGTTGGCGCCGCGCTCCCCGTACCAGTCGCCGTAGTTCATCATCCCGAAGTCGTGCTGGCGCTCTCGCGTGGCCTCGTAGGCCGCCAGATTCCTGTCGATCGCCGCCTCGTAGGCCTTGAACTTCACCTCATCGCGGGGTGCGACGGAGTAGAAAGCCTTGCTGTCACAGTACCAGTCGGGCGGGGCCACCAGGAGTAGGGGCTGCTGGAACAGCCGGGCCAGGTTCTCCCGCTGCTCCGGGGGCGCCAGGCAGAGGAACAGCTCGTGGGTCTTGGCCATTCCCGTCTTGATCCGGTAGTGGCCGCCCAGCAGGTAGTAGTAGAGCTGGTGACCCTCCTTCTCGAAGGGAAAGGCGTCGTACAACCCGGGCTCGAAGTCCGGGCACAGCTCGAGGCGGATGCTGTCGGCCGAGGCAATCAGGGCCTTGGGGTACTGCTGCCAGAAGTCCCTGATCGCTACGGCGCCGGAGTCGGGGGCGGCGGACAGGGCGGCACCGAGCACGCGGCCCTCCGTCGCCTGCTCACCGCGGGCAAACTCCCCGTCAAAGCGCTGGTGGACCCCGGGGCCATCGGCCTGCAGCGACAGGGCCTCGCCCCGGGCCAGGGGCACCGTCCAGCCCTCCGCAGAGGCCAGCGGGACCTCCACCGACAGGCTCTCGACCTCGGTGAACTCCTCCGGCCGGTCGTTGGTGAACGTGTGCCGGATCCGCAGGTACGGCCGTCCGCGGAAGGCCTCCACCCGCTGCTCCACTCGGAAGCACGTGGTGCCGTCCTCGGCCGTCAGACTGCCGACGGTCCTGATGACGGTGCGAACCGAGCCGTTCTCCTCCAGTGTCGTCTCGGCATCGGCCAGGGCCGAGGAGTACCTATGGCCCCCCGAGTCGGTGAGGGTCGTGACGATGGGCCGCCCGGGAGTAGTGCCGGCCGCCCCGCTCGCCGCGTCGACGATCTGACCGTGGCGGTCGACAGAGAAGGTCATCCCGCCGGTATCGACGGTGACCCCCTCCTGAGACTGCGCGGCCATCGGCGCCGCCGTCAGCTTCCGCGAGACCCCACGGCCGTACTCCAGGGCGTACTCCGTCACTCCCCCCGCGGGCACGTCGGCCAGAAGCGAGATCAGCACCCACTTGACGCTCCCGTCCGGCCACATGCCCGTCGGGCTCACCTGGGCGAGCACCTCTGCGCCGCCCAGGGTGAGGCGCAGGTCGTCGGCGCTGCCCAGCACGCCCTGCGGGAACGGCACCCCCTGGGTGACGGGCCAGCCGGTGATGGGGAAGTCGTGGGGATTGCCGACGGTGAGCGCGACGGTGGCGCTGCTTTCCTGGGTCGGAGGCGGCCGCAGGCCGGCGGCGGTGAAGGTGATATCGGGGCCGTAGTAGCTCTCTCCGTCGGGCCTCACACCCACTCCGCGGCCGTGGTACGTGGCCTCCGGGTCGAGGCCCTCCAGCCGCACCTTGTGCACCATCCGGAAGCAGTCCTCGGTCGCCACCTGTCCGTAGTCCGTGGTCGGGCCGTACTCGAAGCGGGTGGTCGAGGGCCAGCTCGTGGTCCACGATAGACTCACCCTCCCCGAGGTCGCCGCGGGTACCGTCCAGCGCGTATTGGTGACCTCGTACTCGATGCTTCGTGTCTCCGGTGGCTCGGTGAAGAACAGGATGTCGCAGATACCGTGCTTGCCGTTTGCCCCCGCCGCCTCCAGCGACACCCGGTCATCCACGGTCAGGTCGCGGGGCTCGGACAGATAGGAGAGCCACGTGCGGTTGTTGTCCCTATCGGCCACTACCACCCCGGCAAGCTCGTCATTGATCCGGATCGCAACTCGCTCGGCGGTATAGTCGTCGTACATCATGAAGCCCACGTGGAACCGTCCCGCTCGCGGAACCTGCGTCCAGACGCGCCCGCCGGCCCGGAGCGCCGAGACATGCCCGAAGCGGCGCTGAGTCTCGATATCCACCGCGAAACCGTCGCACTGGAGACGATCGTAGGGCACCTCGAGGGTGGTGGGGGCGACGAGGAAGGGCCGCAGAACGTCCAGGCCGAAGGTCTGGGTGACCCCGGCACTCTCGGTGAAGTCCATGGGGCGCATGGTCTTCTTGCGGTCGTTGAGCGCAATGCCGTCGACCGCCGTCTTGCGGGTGGAATCCTCCATCGCGGGGCGCGCGCCGGCCTGGGTGACAGATCGGAAGAGCACACGTCTGAACTCCAGTCACCGCTCATTATC
>CAZXDD010000710.1:0-3806 GCA_964639415.1 uncultured Armatimonadia bacterium | reverse complement strand
ATGCAGCTAAAGCAGCATGAGTCGGGCAATTGCCTACAAAATAGAATCCCACCCGACGCACCGGCGCCTCCGACCCCTACATGTACCCCAGCGCCTTCAGTCGCTCTGTGAGCTGGGCCGCCTCCTCCTGGCTGTACACGTCCTCGGCCGGGCACTCCCCGGGCCCCCGCCCTCCCCCGGTCTCCGCGCTCGGCGTGTCGGCCGGCAGAAGCGGCCGGCCGTCCATGTGGGAGGGTACCGGGAGCCCCAGCACACCCAGAGCCGTGGGCGTCACGTCCGCCAGGTCGCAGGTGTCGCCGCAGTCCAGGCGGCCGAAATCGTCTCCGCTCACCAGGAGGATGCCTGTGCGCCCGTGCACCCCTGTCGGCGGGTGCAGCGGGCTGATGATCCCCGCCTGCGCCGTGTACAGGGCAAGCTCCTGCTCCGTCGGTGCGGCCCCAAAGGTCATGTCGGGGGCCCGAGGCCACAGCACGAGATCGGGCGCCTCCTCCACCCGATCGCCGTGGTAGATCTCATCGCGCACCAGCACATCGGAGAAGACCGGCTGCCCCGTGCCGTCTGTCACAGACCTGAGGAGGTCCGCGGTCTCCCGGGCCACCGTCTGGTATTCGTCGGGCTTGACGATGCCCTGAGGATCACGCCCCCGGACGTTGAGGCGGATGCAGCCGTAGAGCCCCACCAGCGGCGCGGCCACCGTGTGCTCCCAGTCGATACGGGTCTCGGTGGCGGCGAGCAGTTCCTGCCGTCTGCCTTCCGCCCCCCGCCGCAGTCTGGAGAGTGCGCCTGCCGGCAGCGCGCGCTTCAGCAGATACCAGGCGCGGAGTAGAGCACGGCGTGACAGGGAGCCGCCCGAGGCTCTCCCTGCCGGTTGGCCGCTGAGCCTCATCAGGCCGAGCCGGGTGAACAGGTTGGGCAGGTTGATGGTCCTGCGCGCACACCGCATCCCGTGATCGGAGACCACCATCACCGGGGTCCGGGGCCAATCCACCACGGCCAGCAGATCGCCCAGGCGCGTGTCGATGTGGGCCGCGACCCGGGCCATCGGGCCATCGGGCCCCGATCCCTGCACAGCGTAGGCATGGCCCGCCCAGTCCAGGGCATTGAGGACCACACAGACAACATCGGGGCACTGCGAGCCCAGGATGTGCCACAGGGCCCGTGCCCGCATGTCCGTATACCTGTTGAGCTCCGTCACGGAGGGCCAGTTTCCGGGCTCCAGTGTCGGGTGCAGGTCGTAGCCCGGCACGGCGCCGCGGAGCGCCTCGCCCAGCCCGGCGGGATGGAAGACCTTGTCGCTCAGGCTCGGAGCCCCGAAACCGCAGATGAAGGCGCCCTCCACGGCTTCCGCGGGATAGGCCATGGGCATGTTCACCGCCGCTACCCGGAGGCCGGCCTCGGTCAACAGCGACCAGAGAGAGGGGCACGAGCGCGCCACCTCCCACCAGGGCCGGCGCTCCGGGTAGCTGTAGTCCATGAAGTCGTACAGCCCGTGCTTGCCGGGGTTGCAGCCGGTGAAGATCGTCGTCCAGGCGGGGGCCGTCAGTGGGGGATGAGTGGAGTGGTGCGCAAATAGGTGGCCCGCAGACAGTAGACGCTGCAGGTTCGGGAGCAATCTCGCCGCCAGCCACTCCTGCACCATGCCGTGGTCGGCGCCGTCGATCCCGATCATCAGCAGACGAGGGCCTTTGCCCATACGGCCACACTCCTCTCTGCCATGGCCCGGGCTGGAGGTGGTCGCACCTGCTCGTCCACCGGCGGACAACTCGGCCCGCTGAACGCAATGCTGCCGGTACGCGGCACCTCCGGACTGCAACACACAGGATAGCGCAACGCAGTACCATAGGTCATGATATGCTCGTTAGATGGTCTTCATATCTTCCGAAAGTCGATCACACTCTCCCGCTGTGACGGGTCACCCACCGCAGTCCGCGTCGCGGTCAGACAGGAGCCATCGTGCCGCGTGCTTCCCCGCCGGTTGAGCCACGGGCCGGCGGCGGACGCGGTCTGATAGGCGTTCCGGGACTGCCTCGGAAGCGGCAAACGCGGGGCGCGACGGCGCTTGGCCGATGGGACGGATGCGGTCCCCGGAGGGGACGTGAGGGGCGTGTGGACGGACGGGAGGAAGCGGCAGGTACCGGTCTCCACTTCTCACCGAGACACCGGGGGCCGACCGGCCACAGGGCCCGTCACCGGCGACCGGTGGGTGCGGTGGACGAGCACGGACCTTGCTCTTGGGTGATTGGCCGGGGCGGCTCAGGTCCTGGTCGCGGCGACGAAGCTCTGGAACGCCGTGGCCCAGGGGGCGAGAAGGCGGCAGACGCCGGAGAGCAACTCGACGAAATGCGGCACATCGTGATAGGCGTTGCGCTTGCGGAAGATGCCTGAGAAGCTGTGGAACGCGTACTCGTGGCCCAAGGGTGCTACTTGCCGGATCTCAAATCCGTTGCGGCGTACGGCGCCAACCAGCTCGTCGTGGCGGTAGTAGCGTCCGGGAGGCTCGTGCTCTCCCTCGCGGGGCTCCGGCAGGCCCCGGACTCTGCGGTACAGAGGCTTCAGCGGGTGGCCCAGTCGCGCCAGTGGGTGAATGTGGGGCACAGATATGACCAGTGTCCCCCCCCCGGACGCAGAATGCGACGGGCTTCCTGCAGGCACCGGTCCACCTCTGCTTCCGGGAAGTGCTCGATCACGCCCAACGAAATGTAGGCATCGAATGTCTCATCGCCAAAGGGCAGTCGGAGCACGTCGCCGAGGACCAGACGGCCCTGCGGCAGATGCACCCGGGCTTCCAGCAGGGCCGTGAGGCTACAGTCGATGCCCACCGGGAGGTAGCCGTTCTCGCCCAGGAAGTGGAGGATGCGGCCGGGACCACAGCCGGCCTCGAGAACCGTCCGGCACCCCTCGAGGTTCCGGGTGATGAACTGCAGGGTCGGCTGCACCCAGTCGTAGGAGAGCGTGGCCACCTCGTCATCGAAGGTGGAATCGCTCCACGCCGCGTCCCACCGCCGGGCGTCATCCCCGGTATCACGTGTCATGGTGTCTCCTCTTGCGGTCTTTGTTCACGCACGCGAACCGGCGATGTCGTCTGCGCCTCCCGGTGCTCTACGGAGCCTCAGGTTTGCGTGCCACGAGCATCATTGCGCCGGCCTGCTGCAGCGGCGCCCGTACACCCTCGGCGGCCCAGCGCCGCAGGCGCCGGAACCAGTGGCCGGCCAGCATGTGCCCCAGGCCGAAGCGCCGGAGTCCCGGCCCGGCAACGCGGTAGAGCGCACCGCGGCCCCGTACCGGCTTGACCACCCAGTCGTACACCGAGAACCATGCCCGCGCCGCCTCATCAGGCATGAAGCCCGCGGCCTGTTCCACGTGCAGGCCTGCCCGCTCCAGGGCCGAGGTCCACGTGGGCAGGTCCCAGGAGTTCTGGTGGGCGACTCGGTCGCAGAAGCAATGGGCGTACTCGGCACCCGCCGGTGGGTGCGAATCGGCGGCGATGGCGAGCAGCCGATCCGTGGGTACCGAGAAGGCGAACAGGCCGCCGGGCTTGAGAACCCGGTGGGCCTCGGTGAGGACCTGGGCCACGTCCGGAATGTGCTCCAGCACACAGACGCTCAGCAGCGATGCGAAGGCGCCTGCGGCAAGAGGGATGCTGCGGGCATCGGCCACCAGCGCACCTGCGTAGAACCCGGTGGAGGCCGCCGTGCGGGCCGAGCCCTCGTCCAGGTCCAGACCGAAGACAACGCGGCGCTCCGGGGAGACACCCAGCAGAGATCGGAAGAGCGTCGTGTAGGGAAAGAGTGTAGGATAGGGTGTAG
>CAZXDD010000709.1:0-3807 GCA_964639415.1 uncultured Armatimonadia bacterium | reverse complement strand
TCTGAGTACACAGTCTTCCCCCTCCGCGCGGGCCCTTCCTTCGCGCTCCCCCCAGACCCCCGCCGTAGCGCCCTCCCCGTCGTGCAGGTACCGGCCGGCAGAGAGCCGAAACAGTCATCGCCTCTCTGCCACGTTCCTGTCGCACATCAGGAGTTGTCTCAAGGGGTGTCTGCCATGCGGGCTCTGCTGGCTACCATACTGCTATCGGCCGCGATGGCGGCCGGGGGTGATCCTGTGGTCATCGATGGTGTGGACAGGTACCACTATGTCGACCCAATGTTCGAGTCCATCCGCATCGCCATCGGCGCCCGCGGCGACGTGTACCCGCCGGAGTACATCCAGGGGCTCAGCGGCATGGCGTTCCGCATCGGCGGCCCATGCCCCTGCGCCCCTACGTGCAGCCTGGCCATGTCGCCTGAGGAGCTGTGCCGGCTTCTGGGCTACGAGGCTCGGATACAGTATCTGGGCGAGAGCACCAAGCAGGCGGAGGCGGCGGTGGGAGCGGCGATCGAGAGCGTGAAGGCGCAGATCCGCGCCGGGCGAGCCGTGCCCGTGTGGCATGCCTTCACCAACGCCGAGTGGGACGTGGTGTGCGGCTTTGACGAGCAGACCGGTGAGTTTCTGGGCCTGGGGAGCTACGCCGGCGGGGAGCAGTACGCCCGAGCCCCGGAGGGGCGTATGGTCGAGGCGGCGCAGATCTGCGGCGCCTTCGGCCCGCTACTCATCGCCGACAAGACGGGAGCCCTCGATGCCCGCGAGGCGGAGCTGTCCGCGCTGGAGGAGGCGGTTCGCCACGGGTACTCCCCGCGCGACCCTTTCCTGGACCACGTCACCGACGGCCCCCTCCCGTGGCGGTTCCGCGAGGGTCTCGCCTGCTACGACGGCTGGGCCCACAGCTTCCGCTCTCAGCCTGACCGCGTGCCCGACAACCTGGGCGACCGGTACCCGCTCGGCGTCTACTCCAGCACCCGTCGGGCTGCGGCCCCGTTCCTCCGCGGGCTGGCGGACAAGTGCCCCGGGGCCGAAGCGCACCTGCTCGCCGCGGCCGACAGCTTCGCTCAGGACGCGGCCGCTATGACCGGGCTCCGCGACGAGCTGCTGGGCTGGGGCGCCAGGTGGGACGAGCCCGACCCGGCCAAGGCCGCCCGCGCCGCTGAACTGCTCGCCACCGCGCGCGGAGCCTACGCCGACGGCCTCTTTGCACTCGAGCAGGCACTTGAGGCCCTCGATCCCGAGCGCCCTGTCCGGGCCCATCGCAGGCAGATCGTCGCGCGAGAAGGCGGGGCCACGCTCCTGAAGGGCATCCGGCCCCTGCAGTGGGGTACCGGCCGCGATTGCACCTTCCTGGGTGCCCTGCACGAGGCCCTCAGATACAGCTCGCAGAACTACGCCTACTCGGACCTGATGGGCCTGTCCGGCCTGGCCTTCCGCACGCGCTGGACGAACGCGGATACGGAGACAGGCTGGGACCCTTCGTGCGCCGTGGGTGAGCTGCCCGAGGAGACCGCGCTCATCGGCCGGCAGATCGGCCGCAGGCTATCTGACGAGTGGTCCGAGCCCGCAGGCCGCGACAACGAGGCTCTCGCCGCCCGTCTCGCCTCCGAGATCGACGCCGGCAGGGCCGTGCTTGCCTATCCCGGCAACTACAACGTAGGCCTCGTGTGCGGGTACGAAGACGCGGGCAAGACGCTGCTGGTCGATGACTACATGGACCAGCGCCCCGAGGAGTTCGACGGCATGGATGTGCGCAAGATCGCCCGTCTGCCGGTGGACAAGCTCGGTCCCTGGATCGCGTTCCTCAGCGAGCCGGACGTTGCGCCGGAACCTGTGGCGGCTCTCCGGCAGGCCCTGGAGGTAGCGGTCGGCAACTGGGACCGCGAGCGACACGACGGCGGCATCGCCGGGCGCGAGTACCTCTACGGGGAGGCGGCACTATCCGCCTGGACCAAGGACATCGAGAGCTTCGAAGGTCTGGACGAGGAGACGAGGGCGAGATTGCAGAGCCAGCACGCCTGGGTCTACTCGCAGCTTGCCGATGCGCGCAGGGCGGCCGTGGCGTTCCTCAGGGACTGGTCAACGCTCGTGACCGGGGAGGCCCGCAGCGCCATGCGCGAGGCGGCCGATCTCTACGAGCAGGAAAGCAAGGCCCTGCAGGAGGGCCTGGACGGGCTCCCAAAGGAGACGGCCGAATGGTCCGCGGCGGACCGCGGCCGCGCTGCGGCGCTGCTCGCGCGCTGCACGGGGCTGGAGGGCGATGCCATCGACAAGCTTCGGCAGGCGCTGGGGGCGATGTAGGCCACCCTCCCGACGCCAACCGGCGGATCCCCTAGCCTTCGTGCATCCGCGTCTGGGGCTGCCGCTGTGCCCTGTCTCGGAGCTGTGAGGCCTCCTCGTCCCACCTCGGCGCCGCCGCCATCGTGCCGCTTGCCCTCAGCCTGCCGTCCATCGCATCCAGGCGCCGCTCGATGCTGCCCAGCCGCTCGAGGATCGCGGTGAGGTGGGCCGATAGCAGGTGGGTGTCGCACGAGAGCAGGTCGTCTTCCAGTTGTCGCGCGGCGTTCTGCTGCTGCAACCCCTCCATGCGCTCCAGATGCCTCTGGTGGTTGCGCAAGGCGGTCCCACCAGAGCACCGACGCCAACCACCACCATGAGGAAGAGGAATGCGAGTCCTTCCTCCATGCCCATCACCTCCCGATCTAGCCGGGCCGTGCTCAGTGCTGCTGGGTCTGCCTCTGCCGGCGGTCTGTCTGCTCCACTGCACCCTCGCCCCGGCCGGTCGGCGTCGTGGCGGCGCCTCCCTGTCTCCGATTGCCGTCCATCTCGCCCAGCCGCCGCTCGATGCTGTTGAGCCGTTCCAGGATCGCGGTAAGGTGCGCCGACTGCAGGTCGCTGTCGTAGCTCAGTAGCGCACGGTCGCTCTCGGCCGCCCGTTCCAGGTTCCGCTGGCGCAGCTCCTCCATCCGCTCGCAGTGCCGTGTCCAGTGGCGGAAGGCGGCGAACCCGAGCACCCCGACGATCGCGACGATCGGTATCATGACGCCAATCACGTCGACAGCCATATGCCCGTCCTCCCCGCCCTCCGGGGCCGGTTATGTCGCCCTCGACCCGCGCCGACTCACGTGGCGCGAGACCACACGTCTTTGTCGGTGAAGATCCGGCGGAGCGTGGTGAGTTCCCCGTGGTCGAGCCAGATGCCCTCGCAGACTCGGCAGCGGTCCACATAGCAGCTACCGTCCTCGGCATAGGCGCGGCTGTCCATCTCGGTGTGGTCTACCGGACAGACGATCTCTCCCTCGCGGTCGATATCCGGCATGCGGATCGCAAAGCTGAGCTGTCGCTCCCAGGTGCTGAGCCATTGCTGGGAGACGTCCATGAGCAGCGATAGGGCGCCGGGCTCTACCCAGATGCCGCCGCAGGTGCCGCAGTGGTCCACGGCGGGGTCCTCGTCCAGCGCGATGCCACAGCCGGAGGCGGTTCGCGCGCTCAGGGGATTGTCGCAGCGCGGACAGAGCGTGGCCCCCTGCCGACCCTCCAGGACGGCACCGCAGCCCCAGCAGGTGGGCGCCCCCACGTAGTTCTCCACACCACAGTCCTGACACGGGAACTTCTGGATCAAGGAGACCACGTGCCGCAGGCGCCGGCGACGGGATGTCGGTAGCGTGGATGTCGGCGCCTCGGGCTGCGCTCCGGAGGCGGGCCTCGCCGGGGTGAACTTGGCGGCAAGGGCCGCCAGCTCCCCGTCATCCACCCAGATACCCCTGCACTGCGGGCAGGCGTCGAGCTTGATCTCCGGCGAGTGGGGGTACG
>CAZXDD010000708.1:0-3813 GCA_964639415.1 uncultured Armatimonadia bacterium | reverse complement strand
CACGACATCGGCGGGCTCCTGTGGGCTCCGGCCCTGGACCTCGGCGTGCTCATGCGGCACGATCCGGACCGGGACACCCTCCGGACCCTCGTCACCCACGCCCGGAGCAAACGCTCCGGCAAGGTGGGTTTCTACACGTACCGGGAGATCCACGCACGCGCCTCGCAGACCGAGAGCGGCTAGCCGGGAGTGGAGAGTATGAAGCGCGCCACCGCCGTTGCCCTGATGCTCGTCTGGCAGGCCTGCTGCATGGCCCAGGTGCCACTGCAACGGGAGAGCGTTATCCAGGCGGATGAGGTATTCGTCACCCCCGAGGAGGATGTGGTGCTGCGGGCCCAGGCACCCGCCGCCAAAGAGGACGAGCGCCTGCTTCTGGGCCTGGAGCAGCGCCTGGATACGCCCGGTGGCGGAGGGTGCAACTGGGTGCTGCAGGTGAGCATTGGCGGCCGCGTCCTGAGTGAGTCGCTGATCGGGCCGCGACTGCTCAACAAGCCCGGCAGCTTCGGGCTCAGAGGCACGGAGCTTGAGTTCGACTGGTACAGCCGGACCCATCGGGCCTGGATGACGCTGTTTTCCCCCGACTACGACAAGGACCTGGCCTCCGGTGATGAAGACTACCGCTTCCTGTGGGACATCGGCGATTACGCGGAACCCGGACAGGAGCTGGAGCTCCGCCTCAGCTACGCCCAGAAGAGCATCCCGGCGGCGCTGAAGCGAGAGGCTCCGCTGGCGGTACGCGATGTGAGGCTGGGCGTGCTGGGCGCTGCGGAGGTGGAGCGGCTGCGACTGGCGGCCCAGACCGGCGGACGGCCGCCCCGCGAGGTGGAGGTGGTGGCGGCCCTGGCTCCCGGCGCACAGCGCGGTCCGCGGGCGTACGAAGTGGAGTGGGCCAAGCGCGAGGAGAGCCCCCCGGCGCAGGTGGGCTTCGACGACCTCGCGGGCTGGAGCTGCACGGTGACGGGAGACGCCGAGGTGGCCGTGAGCGCCTCGGTGGAGCAGCTTCTGTGGCGGGATCGGAACGCGAAGCTGCAGGCACAGGGCGGAGAGCTGCAGACCACGGCTTTTCTTCGTCCTCCGGCGCCGATTGCCATCGCGGGCGAGTGGGACGCGGCGGACCTGTGGGTCTTCGGCACCCAGCGGGGGGTCTGGGCAACACGCCCCGCTCCGCTCATGGTCGCCATCCTGCGGGATGCGGCCGGAACGGAGTTCGAGCTGGACCTGGGGCCGGTGATCGCGGGCTATTGGGTGATCTGCCACGGGGTGCTGGACGCTGGACAGCGCGCGGCGGTGCAGTTCCCCGCCGAGTTCCTCGGCCTGGTGGTGGGCAACTGCCAGGGCAAGGAGCCCACCTCAGTCCTGCTGGAGTCTTTGGCCTTCTACCCCCAGAACCGCAGGCCCTATGCGCGGTCTCCGCGCCCGGAGGCTCCGGTCTTCCCCACCTCGCCGGACGCCATGCTACCCACACCTCCTCCGGGCTGCAGGACCGCCGTACGGGCCGGCGCGGACGGCGCGCGGCTGCAGGCCACCTGGGACGCCGGGACGGTGAGGTATGACATCGCCCCCCGCACCGGCACCCTGGATGACGTGAAGGCAAGCTGGGTCTCGGGGGAGGCGAGCCGTGAGTTCGCCCCCATGGCCGGCGGTGGCCTGCGAGTTGGGCAGGGCCAGGTGAGCCGGGAGCCGTGCCGGCTGCTCTCGGCGGAGCTGCAGGGCGACACATACCTCACCCGCTGGCTGCAAGAAGACCCTCAGCTCACCTACTCGCTGCGCTACGCCATCACCGGGGCCACCCTGACGGTGGAGGTTCAGAGCGATGACCCGCAGGCCCGCGGCGTGGACTGCGGCGCCGTCAGCGGGCTGCCGGACGTTCGCGGGGTAGAGGTCCCCTATCTGATGATGGGCCAAAAGCCGTGGCCTTTGGTGGCCTGCGGCGGCGGGCTGTTCGTCTCCTGTCTCCGCGACTGGCTCAACTGCGACTGTAGCGTCCCCGGGTCTGCAAGGGCCCAGGCGGCGGGGGATAGCGAGCTGCAGCTCGACGGCGGGACCCTGTACCTGCCCCTCACCGACGGCACGCGCAACCCGGTGCGCGACCGGCTGGCGCTCACCGTCTCCCCGGTATTTGAGGACGTGCTTCCCAACGTGTGCAATCCGCCGTCGGGGCGGAGGGAGGAGGCCGCAAGGTACCTGTACTACATGGGCGACGGCCCGCAGCCGAAGTTCTGGGCCGCCGTCAGGGGCCTGGGGCTCGAGCACGTGATGGCCATGCACTTCGGAGCCATCTGGTGGCAACGAGGGGGCGAGGGCTTCAGCATGCGTCATCGCCCGCGGCCGGAGATGTCCGAGGCCGACCTGGCCGGGTATCGCGAGCAGGTCAAGGCCAACGGCTTCCCCTTCGGCCTGCTGGTGGAGTACACGGATTTCTTCCCCTGCAATGAGTACTGGGACCCGAACCTGCTCAGCCTGACCTCGGACGGCGCCTGGGGCCCGGCCTGGTACGGGCACTTCGCCACCAAGCCCAACGCCTACGCAGAGCTGGCCGACCGCGTAGGCACACTCATCAGAGGCAAGTACCCCACCGACGCGGTCTATCTGGATGTGCACACCAATGTGGGGCTGCAGGCCAAGGACTACGAGGCCGGTGTCCCGGGTGCGGGCACGGCGGTCGCGACGGTGCTGCATAACGGCGAGGGGATCCTGGAGGTGGGCCGACAGCACGGGATCGTGTGTAGCGAGGGCATCTACCGCTGGCTGTACGCGGGCCTGACCGACATGGACTACGCCACCTGGTGGGTGGCGCCGGGCGAGCATGCGGCGGACAAGCCTCTTCTGCCCGACTTCGACCTGCTCAAGATCCACCCCTACGCCCACGGCACCGGCATGAGCTACAGCCCCGCGGGCTTCTTCTCCCCGGAGCAGGCGGCGGAGGTCTTCTCCGAGGCCGAGGCCCCCAGAGCGACACCCCGGTTCTACCAGTATCTGGCCGCCACCATCGCCCACGGCCACCAGGCGATCCTGGGCTACGGCTTCCGACCGCAGCCGGCCCGCATGCTCCACTACTACTCGCTGCTCCAGGGATTGCAGCAGGAGTACCTCACCGATACCGTCACAGAGATTCTCCGCCACGACGGCGAGCGGTACGTGACCACCAGTGAGATGCTCCGGGAAGGCGGGATCGAGCAGGGGCGGATCAAGATCGGCTACTCTCGCGGCCTGCAGGTGTGGGTCAACTACCACGAGACCCAGAGTTGGATGGTGGAGGTCAACGGCCGCCGGTTCGAGCTGCCGCCGTACGGCTGGATAGCGGAGAAGCCGGGGGCGATCCTGGCCTTCAGTGCCCTGGTCGGAGGCGAGCGCCTCGACTACGTCCGCTGCCCGGAGTACGTCTATCTCCAGGCCGGGGGCCTGGAAAGGGAGTTCGAGGGAACCAAGACAGACGGCGCGCTGCTACTGCGGCGGGACGGAGAGCAGTTGCGGCTCACCCGCTGCGGCGATCTGGGCCGATGGCAGCAGGTGCCGGGCGAGCAGTACCCGTACTACGGCGACGCGGTGATCGAAGGAGCGCCTGAGAGCGGTGGCTGCACGGTGGCGGAGGTGGATGGGGAGAGACTGGCGGAGGTGTGGGGGCGGTAGGCTCTGGGGGAACGGCGGCGGTGCACGGGTCGCCGACCTATAACGGCCAACGGCCACGGCGCCGCTCCCTGCGGGCCGCCGGCCCGCTTTCCCTCTCCTTCGCGGTACGACTGCTCAGGAGAGGGCTCCGGCGAACAGCCAACGGCCACGGCGCCGCCGCTTTGTAACCCGCGGACCTGGACC
>CAZXDD010000707.1:0-3817 GCA_964639415.1 uncultured Armatimonadia bacterium | reverse complement strand
CTGGCGGAGGCCGGGTGGTTCACGGTGCGGTCTTGGAGGACCGCGGGCACGGAGGAGCGCGGACGCGGTTGTGGATTCTGGCGGAGGCCGGGTGGTTCACGGTGCGGTCTTGGAGGACCGCGGGCACGGAGGTCTGCGGTCCGTGTCTCGGTTTCTGGCGGAGGTGAGGACGCCGTTGCCAACGTCTGGGAGTGAAGCCGACATGCCCGACCTTGCCGCCCGCGTGCTGGCGGAAGCTCAGAAGGGCCTGCCCCTGGTCCCGCGACCATTCCTTGCCATCGCCCGGGCCGTGGGCTGCTCCGAGCAGGAGGTCATCGACCTTCTGGAGGACTTGCGGGACCGCGGGGTCGTCCGCGAGGTCTCCGCCTTCCTGGACCCAAAGAAGCTGGGCTACCGGAGCACGCTGGCGTGCATGACGGTCCCGTCGGAGCGGGTGGAGCAGGTGGCCGCCGTCCTCGAGGCCATGCCGCAGGTCACCCACAACTATCTGCGCGACCATGAGCTCAGCATGTGGTTCACCGTGATCGCTCCCTCGGAGGAGGCGATCCGGGCCCTGCTGGACGAGCTCGCCGGGCGGACGGGTTGCGGCCCGATCCACAATCTGCCCGCCTCCGAGGTGTTCAAGATCCGGGTGGCCTTCGCGGCCGGTGAGATGACCGATGATCGATGATCGCGACTGGGACGTACTGGAGCGCCTGCAGGAGGGAGTCCCCCTGGCTGCGGAGCCCTTCGACCTGATGGCCGCCGAGATCGGCATGGCACCTGAGGAGTTCCTGCAGCGAGTGAAGCGCCTGCACGAGCAGGGCGTGATCCGACGTCTCGGCCCCCGGGTGCGGCACCACCGGGTGGGCATCCGCGGCAATATCATGGTGGCCTGGCGGGTGCCGGCCCACAGGCTCAGCGAGGTGGGAGGTCTGTTCGCCGCCGAGGACAAAGTGAGCCACTGCTATTGCCGTCCGACGCTGGATAGCTTCCCCTACAACCTGTACACGATGGTGCATGCCAAGGACCCGGCGGCCGCGGAGCAGGTGGTGGCCGGTCTGGCCGAGCGCTGCGGACTCTCGCAGTACGTCATGCTGCCCACCCTCCGTGAGTTGAAGAAGACCAGTCCCAGATACCGTCGTCCTGATTGAGGAGGACCGCGATGGATGTCCCCCGGTCTGAGGCGCTGTTCTCAAGAGCCCAGGAGCACCTGCCCGGCGGGGTGAACTCGCCCGTGCGGGCCTTCCGCTCCGTGGGCGGCACACCGCGCTTCATCTCCCACGGCGGCGGCAGCCGATTGTGGGATGTGGACGGCAATGAGTACCTCGATCTGGTGATGTCCTGGGGCCCGCTGATCCTGGGCCACGCGGACCCCCGGGTAGTGGCGGCGGCACGGGAGGCCCTGGAGAAGGGCTCCAGCTTCGGCGCTCCCACTGCGGCCGAGGTGCGCATGGCCGAGCTGATCTCTCAGCGCTTCCCCTCCCTGGAGCTGGTGCGCATGGTCAACTCCGGCACCGAGGCCACCATGAGCGCGATCCGCACGGCGCGGGCCTTCACCGGTCGCGACAAGGTCCTCAAGTTCGACGGCTGCTGGCACGGCCATGCGGATGGACTGCTGGTGAAGGCCGGCTCCACCGGGATGCAGTATGGAGTTCCGGACAGCGCCGGGGTCCCGGCGGGGTACGCCGCCGAGACTCTCGTGGCCCGCTACAACGACCTGCACTCGGTGGAGGCGCTGGTGGCCGAGTACACCGGCCAGATCGCCTGCCTCATCGTCGAGCCCGTGGCGGGCAATATGGGTGTGGTAACTCCGGAGGAGGGGTTCCTCCAGGGCCTGCGACGGCTCACCGCCGACAATGACATCATCCTGGTCTTCGATGAGGTCATCACCGGGTTCCGGATAGCTCGGGGCGGCGCGCAGGAGCTGTACGGAGTGTCGCCCGACATGACGACTCTGGGCAAGATCGTGGGCGGCGGGTTTCCCGTGGGCGCCTATGGCGGCAGGCGCGAGATCATGCAGTCCGTCTCGCCTCTGGGCCCCGCGGTGCAGGCCGGGACGCTGGCCGGGAACCCGGTAGCCATGGCCGCCGGGATCGCCACCCTCGAGGCCCTCGGAGAGCCCGGAGTCTATGCGGAACTGGAGCGCAAGTCCGCGCTATTGGCCTCCGGCCTGGCCGCCGCCGCCAAGCAGGCCGGGGTCGACACGGTCTGTAACCGCGTGGGCTCGATGATGACGACGTTCTTTGCCTCCGGTCCGGTGCGCAATGCCGACGAGGCCGCCGGCGCCGACAAGCAGGCCTATTCCCGGTTCTTCCACGCCATGCTGGAGCGGGGCGTGTACATGGCGCCTTCGTACTGCGAGGCCGCGTTCCTCTCCACCGCCCACAGCGACGCCGACGTGGACCGGATCGTGCAGGCCGCGACGGAGGCGTTCCTCGTGGTCAAGGAAGGTGACGATGCCTGAGCGCCTGATCTTGGCCACCCGTGGCAGCCGGTTGGCGCTGGCCCAGTCCGAGGCCGTGCGCCGCGAGCTATGCCGCCTGCATCCGGGCCTGCGGGTGGAGCTGCTCACCCTCAAGACCCGGGGCGACCGCGTCCTGGACAGGCCGCTCTCCGAGATCCCGGGCAAGGGGCTGTTCACCCGGGAGATCGAGCTCGCCCTGCTGGACGGACGGGCGCACCTGGCGGTGCACAGCCTCAAAGACATGCCGGTGGAGCTTCCCGAGGGCCTTGTACTGGCCGCCATGCCCCTGCGCGAAGACCCCCGGGACGTGCTGGTTTGTCGCGAGGCCAAAAACCTGGACGAGCTCCCGCCCGGAGCCCGCATCGGGACGGGGAGCCCGCGGCGCCGGGCTCAGTTGGCCCACTACCGTCCCGACCTGAGCTTCTCGCCCCTCCGCGGCAATGTGGAGACCCGCCTGCGCAGGCTGGCGGAGGAGGGGCTGGACGCCATCGTGCTGGCGGGAGCCGGCCTCATCCGCCTCGGCCTGGCGGACCGCATCACTCGGTGGCTGTC
Source organism: uncultured Armatimonadia bacterium (assembly GCA_964639415.1). Lineage (GTDB taxonomy): Bacteria > Armatimonadota > Zipacnadia > Zipacnadales > JABUFB01 > CAYRFY01. The sequence goes on along the minus strand of CAZXDD010000707.1, from coordinate 819 downwards.
GCCTCAGGTCATGGTGCCCGCGGCGGGGCAGGGCATCATCGCCGTGGAAGCCCGGAGCGATGACGCCGCCACCTTGGGCCTCCTCGTCGCCTTGGATTGCCCGCACTCCCGGGCATGCGCCGCGGCCGAGCGCGCCGCCCTGCTTGCGCTGGGCGGCGGCTGTCGCGTGCCGGTGGGTATCCTCGCCCGCGTCGAGGGCGACCGCTGCACGGTGGATGGGGTGGCGCTGGGGCACGCCGGCACTCCCTGCTATCGGGCCCGGGTGTCGGGGCCGATAGCACAGGCCGAAGCGCTGGGAAGCGAACTGGCCGCGGAGCTGCTCGGGCAGGGCGCCGGTGCACTGCTGGAGGGCTGAAGGACCCCACACCCCGGTCTCCCCCGACGGTCCCCTCACGCCACGCGTCCTGCGCCCTGCCGCTGCCGATGGGCCACAGGCGGCCCGTCTCCGCGCCGACCTTACCCGCTGCAGAACCAGGGCGGGACCGCCTCCATCGGCGGTCCCGCGTGCCCTATCGCTACCGGTTCTACAAGCGCTGCCGAGAAGTCCGGCCGGCCCGGTTCCTGTCATTTTGGAGCGTCGGCATCGCAAGCTCGTGCTTGCGCCGCTTGGGCGAGGAATCTCGCTGAATGCCGGGAGATTCCTCGAGCTGCTCCCTCTGAGAGCGGACGCGCTCAGAATGACATTCCCGGCGAGTGCGGGGCTCTTCGGCCGCACCTCCAGGCCTACTTCAGGCCCCAGGAACGGAGGTTTTCGTAGCTGATCTTCAGCGAATCGAAGGGATCGCGGTCGTAGCACTGATCCTGCTCGACGATGTACCA
>CAZXDD010000706.1:0-3832 GCA_964639415.1 uncultured Armatimonadia bacterium | reverse complement strand
TGACGTGTGCTCTTCCGATCTGTCCGGTCTGTAGGCGAACCACAGCGCCGTTGGGCACCCGGTCCGGGTGCCCATCGGGTCTGGCTCTGAGCGAGGTCGGCTGCCCGGCGTGCCGTGCTAGGCCGAGAGACGTCTCGATGGCGGGGTCCAGTCGTCTGCATCGGCGTCCCAGCCATCCTGCGCTGGATCGGCCTCGTGCGAGGCGGCACCTCTGGTCTCCTGGGCGCCGCTTTTCGCCCCTGCGGCCTGCGCCGGATCCAGGCGGAAGAAGGCCACCGCCTGGCGCAGCGCGTCCGCTCGCCCGGTGAGACCGGCGACGGTACCGGCCATCTCTTCGGCCCCCGAGGCGTTCTGCTGCACGACCTTGTCCAGCTCGTGCACGGCCTGCGTTATCTGCTGCACGCCTCGTGCCTGCTCGCCGCTGGTGGCGTTGATCTCCTCCAGCAGTTGCGCCGTGTTCTGAATGCCGGGGACGATCTCCTCCAATAGCGTGCCGGCCCGCTCGGCCACCTGCACGCTGTCGGCGGAGAGGGTGCGGATCTCCTGGGCGGCGACGCCGCTACGCTCGGCCAGCTTGCGCACCTCGGCGGCGACCACCGCGAAGCCTCGGCCGTGCTCGCCCGCCCGCGCGGCCTCGATGGCCGCGTTGAGGGCCAGCATGTTCGTCTGGCGCGCCACATCCTCGACCATCGCGATCTTCTCGGCGATGTCCTTCATGGCCCGGACCGTCAGTACCACCGCCTCCCCACCCTCGATGGCCTTTCCGGCGGCGTCCCGGGCGATGCCCGTGGTGCGCTGAGCGCTGTCGGCATTCTGAGCGATGGAGCTGTTCATCTCTTCCATCGAGGAGGACACTTCCTCGACACTGGCCGCCTGCTCCGAGGCGCCCTGAGACATGGCGTCCGCCGAGCGGTTGATCTCCTCGCTACCGGAGGCAACCTCCTCGGCCGCCCCCTGGACCTGACCGATGATCTCGCCCAGGTGTCCGCAGAAGTCGTCCATGGCGCTGGAGAGCTCGCCCAGCTCGTCACTGCGGTTCAGCCTCAGACGTTCTCTCAGATCGCCGTCGCGCAGGCGCGAGAACTGCTGCACGAGGCTGCGGATCGGGCGGGTGATGCTCAGGCCGAACGGAACGCTGATGAGCAGAGCCAGAGCGCCGGCCAGAGAGCCGACTACCAGACTCGTCCTGCGCGCTACCTGCACCGGGGCGTTGAACTCCTCTGCGTACGCGCCGGCGCAGATCACCCAGTCCCAGGGCTCGAAGTACATGACGCTGGCCACTTTGTCCCGGGCCTTCGCCTCTCCGGGGTTCTTCCACGGGTACTCGATCCATCCGCTCTTGCGCGCCTCGCTGTCTTTGTTGCACAGGTCCTTGATGAACTCGCGGCCGCGGGCGTCCTTGGCATCGATGATGTTCTCGCCATCGCGCTCGCCGTCCTTGCTGATGGCGTAGTTGCCCTCACTGTCGAGGACAAACACATACCCGTCCTGGCCGACCTTGGTATTCACGATCCCCTCACGCAACGTGCTGACGCTCTCCTGGGGTACGCCCACGTAGAGCGCGCCGACCACCTCGCCCCCCGCCGACTTGATGGGCTCGTACGCCGCCACGTACCAGCGGTCCACGACGAACGCTCGGCCCTCGTACGTCTTGCCGGCCAGCACGGCCTGCGCCACAGGGCTGGAGTTGGGGATGTAGGTCCCCACCGCCCGCTGCCCCGTCTTGCCCACCACGTTGGTCGTGATCCGCAGCAGCCCCAGATCGGTGCGCTGGAAGATGGTGCAGGTGCCGCCGACCAGCTTTTTCACCTCGTCGACCACTTCATAGTCGCGCAGCAGAGTCTTGCCCTGTGACTGCAGAACCGGAATGGTGACTACCGAGGCCTGCTTGGTCTCCTGGTCAACCGCCTGCACCTGTTGCGGCGGCCCAGCGGTGATCGGGCCCCGGCTCGCCAGGCAGTAGCGGGCGACACTCAGATCGTGCCCGACCTTCTCGAGCAACAGTGCGTGCTGAGCCTCACAGAGCCTGAGCACGCCCCCGGTGATGCCATCGAGTTCGGCCCTGGATGCCGACCGGATGATCTGCCCGGTGCGCCGCGACACGACGAACCCCTGCACGGCTACGGTACCCACGACCAGAGCAAACGTCACGACGGCGATCCGCGTACCGATGGAACTGAGGCGCAAGACCAATGTCATCACGTCCTTGCCTACATGGCGGCCACCTCCGGGCGCGTCCAGTATCAGAGCGTCGTGTCGAATGGCCGTCGCTTATTGCTGCCGGACGAAGGGGACATCCCCGCGACTGGGCGCCCATTGCCACCTCCGGTGAGCCCACCGGCCTCCCATCTAGGACCTGTCGCTCCAGTGCGTTTGTCGGGAACAGTGGAGTAACGGGGCCGACAGCATGCTATTGGTGGAGACCATCGGCATCTTGGGCCGCCTCCCTTAGCTTTATGTTATGCATTATGTCTCAATATCTTCATATCACCTCAATTAGCGCGAATTGAGTGCTCCATCGCATGTTCATGGTTGTCTAGCACGTATCTCGTCATCCAATATGGTATTGGGCGATCCTATCTCTCTGATTTGCAGGTATGCTCGCACTTAGGTTCAGGTTGCGCGGAGTCCCGACCCCTGCAACCGCGGCATTGCCGGCAACCACGTCGGCCCCGATGCCTGCGTTCCGGTGGGTTCTGGGCGCGGCCGAGGGCAGGCCGCAGGATCCCCGCGAGTAGGCGCGGCGAGTGGATGGACGGCGGTGGGCCGAATGTGGGAAAGGGTGGGGAAAGGAGGGCCGGTGTGAGCCCCAGGGCACGGTCGATTCGTCACCGGATGGCAGGTTGCGACTTCGGGGGGGGGAGGTGATGGGCCGCGACCTGCGGACGTGCTTCCCGGCCGGGCCGCTCCGCGGCCTGCGGGGTGCCGGGACGGTGCTCTACCCATCATTCGCTGTCTTGTGGCTGCCCCGCCGCTCCGGCGTACATCTGCCGCAGCACGTCACCCGCGCGCCTGCCCCGGTACATCAGGTACACCGGCTCGCGGGCCAGCGGAAGCAGCAGGCAGCCTCCATCCGTGGCCGGTGCCGCCTCGTTGCCCATGAAGTCCATGGCCGAGAAGTCGGCGTGTGTCAACTCGCCGGTCAGCCTCAGGCGCATCGCGTCGCGGCGAGCATAGCTGGGAAACAGGGCGTACTGCACCGCCGTGGCGCTGCTTGCGCCCTCGAAGATGAACACCTGCAGATCGCCGCGGTCGATGCGGGTCATGTACCGCTTGCCCTCGATGGCCTGTACCAGGGCGGCGTGGGCCGCCGCGATGGGCCTGAGCGTCCGCCCCTGCTCCCACATGCCGCCCCCGATCTCCGACTTGTCCGGAACCTGTGGCTTGGGATATGCCTGCATGCGCCACGGATCGGCCTGCTCGTAGTAGAACACGCGCCGGACGTCGTTGGCCAGGTTCTCCATGTACGTCCGCACCAGCTCATAGCAGGCGTTGCGGAAGTGGTATCTGGCCTCCGGTTCGGCGCAGTCGGCGCGGAGCTGATCGAGGAAGCTGGTGCTGGGTACACTCTCCTCCGTGTTCCATATCGGCCCCTCCATGCCGGCGGCGTCCAGCAGGCGGCGAAGCTCCGCGATTTGCTCCGAGGCGCAGTCGGGCTCGAGATAGTGGATGGAGAAGGCGTCCATGTACGGTCCCGCCCCGGCCCGGAGCATCCGCCGGACCCAGTCCATGCTGCGCAGGTTGACGCCTCCGCCGCCCAGAATGGTGCAGTCCGGGTCGACGCGCTTGGCCTCGGTGTAGGCGATCTTCAGAAGCTCCGCGTATTGCTCGG
>CAZXDD010000705.1:2963-3836 GCA_964639415.1 uncultured Armatimonadia bacterium | reverse complement strand
ACACCCTATCCTACACTCTTTCCCTACACGACGCTCTTCCGATCTGGCGTCGGTGCCCAGTGCATTGCCGACGAGGATCGAGAAGGCCAGACGCCTTCCGGACCTGCAGTCCACATAGCCGGAGAGCGCGCGGGTTCCGGAGATGTAGCCCGTCTTGGCGCGGATCTTGCCCTCGGCCGCCGTTCCCTTGAGGCGCTTGCCCAGCGTGCCGTCCTTGCCCATCACGGGCAGACTGTCCACCCAGGCGGATTTCGCCCGCATGTGGCGCAGCACCTGCACCAGGAACCGCGGCGTCACGGAGTTGAGCCGCGAGAGCCCCGAGCCGTCGTACATCAGGAAAGCCTTCGGATCGGCGCCGAAGCCCTCCGCCCACGTGTCGATCAGTGTCACGCTGCCACGGCACGATCCGCTGCCGGTCTTCACCAGCGAGATGGTGCGCTGGACGGCCTCGGCGTAGTTGTTGTCGCTGTGCTTGTTGATGGTGCCGACAAGCCTGGCCAGCGGCTGGGAGGCGTGGCGCGCCAGCTCCACGGCACCCTCGGGGGTCTTCCCGCCCCCGACGCCGTCGGCGACGGTGATGTCCAGGCGTTTGAGAGCCAGCAGCAATAGCGTCGCCGCGTGCAGGCCGGGTTGGCGTACGGTGATGCGGCGCTCCACGCGGCGGCCAACGCCGATGGGGCCGGTGAGGCCCACCATGTTGCGCCCCAGATGCCGGTAGATTCCGGGAGTGGCGTCTCCCGCGGCCGTAGCGGCATCGGGGGCGAGAGTCAGGAACTCGGAGTAGGGCTCCAGACGCAGGAGCGGCGCCTTGCCGGGCGCGTCGGCCCCCCGCACGATCGCCGTCACACAGCCACCATCCACGGTGAGGGCGCT
>CAZXDD010000705.1:0-2953 GCA_964639415.1 uncultured Armatimonadia bacterium | reverse complement strand
CACCTCCGCCGCGTAGTAGGCGTTGAGGTAGTCATGGGACCAGCCCGCTCCCAGGGCGTCGTCCGAGAAACCGCCGGTATCGGCTACGAGGCTCCCGGAGACTCTCTTCACTCCGGCCTGCTTGAGCTTCTCCGCCAGTCGGTCGAGATCAGCGTGGGTTAGCGAGGGGTCGCCGCTGCCCCGCAGGTAGAGGTTGCCTGTGACAAGCCCCCCGGCGTCCGGCGCCGCATCGGCCTTCACTCTCGTCTGATAGACGAAGTCCGGGCCGAGGAGGTCGTAGGCCGCGGCGGTGGTGATCAGCTTCTGGTTCGAGGCCGGGTTCACCCGGGTGTCGGCGTCGTGGGAGTAGACGGTGGCCCCACTGTCGGCGTCGACAATCTGCACCCCAACCTGAGCGTAGCGGAGGTCGGCGGCACCCACCAGGGCATCCAGGTCGGTGGTGAGGTCTGCCGCGCAGGGGACGGCGAGACAGATCACAAGTGCGGCGAGCAGGAGGGCAAGGCGCGGATGGGGCATCACTGCAGTACCTCATCGGTCAATATGAAGGCCGTCTCCGCCCATGCGAAGACGGCCTCCTGGTGTGCTCACCGATCACGACCGTCGTTGGCGGAGAGGTCCCGCACGGTGCGAGTCGCCGCTCTTGCCCACTGCCCACCCCGCAATCCCTACGCCCGTTTCTACCTCTGGGCCCACCACTGCTTGACCCTCGCCAGCACCTTCTCCACCGTGAAGCCGAAGTGCTCGCCGAGGTCCTTGTAGGGCGCCGATTCACCGAAGGTATCCATGCCGATGACCAGTCCGTCGCAGCCGACATAGCGGGCCCAGCCCATGGGGGCGGCGGCCTCCACCGCGACTCGGGCTGTGCAGGTCGCGGGCAGGACGCTCTGACGATAGGCCTCGTCCTGGGCATCGAAGACCTCGCAACTGGGCATGCTCACCGAGCGGGCGGCGATACCCTCGGCCTTGAGCAGCTCGGCGGTCTGGAGCGCGAGATGGGTCTCGGACCCGGTGCCGATGACGATCAGCTCCGGCTCCCCCTCGCAGTCGGACAGCACATAGGCGCCCCGCATGAGGTCCTGTGGATCGTTGGGGGGTGGCAGCGGAGGCAGGGCCTGGCGGGTCAGGCAGAGCGCTGTGGGACCTCCGGTGCGCTGGAGGGCGATGGCCCAGGCGGCGGCGGTCTCCGGCCCGTCGGCGGGACGCAGTACCGTCACATTGGGGATCACACGTAGCGACGGGATCTGCTCGATCGGCTCGTGCGTCGGGCCGTCCTCGCCGACGAAGATGCTGTCGTGCGTGAACACGCAGATCAACGGGATCTTGGAGATGGCGGCCACGCGGATGGCCGGCCGCATGTAGTCGGAGAAGACCAGGAAGGTGCTACCGTAGGCGATGAAGGCACCGTAGAGGGCCATGCCGTTGAGCATGGCGCCCATGGCGTGCTCGCGGATCCCAAAGTGCAGGTTGCGCCCGCCGAAGCTACCCCTGCCGATGCTCTCGGCGCCCTTGATGAGGGTCTTGGTGGAGGGGGCCAGGTCCGCGGAGCCGCCGTAGAGGGCGGGCACGGCGGCCGAAGCCGCCTGGATCGCCTTGCCTCCGTGGTTGCGGGTGGCGTCCTTCTCGTCGCCGACGGCGGCGGCCAGAGTGCCCGCCACGTCGGACGGCACGGTGCGCGACCACATGGCCTCCCACTCGGCGGCCAGCGCGGCGTCCTGCGTCCCGAGGCCCTGCGCCACTTGCCGCCAGCTCTCGTAGACGGGGAGCAATTCCGCCTGACGGGCCGCGAACACCTCGCGGACCTCGTCGGGAATGTAGAAGCGCGGCTCGGCAGGCCAGCCCAGGGCCTCGCGGGTGGCGGCGAGCTCTTCCTCACCCAGCGGCTCGCCATGGACGCCGTGGGTGTCCTGCTTGTTGGGGCTGCCCATCCCGATGTGCGTCTTGGCCAGGATCAGCGTGGGGCGCGCGGTCTCCTGCTTGCCGGCGGTGATGGCCTCATCCACGGCGGCCATGTCGTGGCCATCCACGCGGAGCGTGTGCCAGCCGTAGGCCTCGAACCTGGCCGCCACATCCTCGCTGAAGGCCAGCTCGGTCTTGCCCTCGATGGTGATCGAGTTGTCGTCGTAGATGAACACGATATTGCCCAGCCCCAGGTGTCCGGCGAGAGAGGCGGCCTCGGCCGAGACGCCCTCCATCAGGTCGCCGTCACCGCAGATGGCGTACACATAGTGGTCTATCAGCGCCCTGCCGGGGGCGTTGAACTTCTCGGCCATGATCTTGGCTCCGAGAGCCATTCCCACGGCATTGGAGAAGCCCTGGCCCAGTGGCCCGGTGGTGCACTCCACGCCGGGCGTAACACCGTATTCCGGGTGCCCGGGGGTCTTGCTCCCGAGCTGGCGGAAGCGCTTGAGCTCCTCCAGCGGCAGATCGTAACCGCTGAGGTGTAAAAGGGAGTACAGCAGCATCGAACCGTGTCCGGCGGAGAGCACGAACCGGTCGCGATTGGGCCATTGAGGGTCCCGCGGGTTGTACCTCAGGTGTCTTGTCCACAGCACGTAGGCGACGTCGGCCATTCCCATGGGCATTCCGGGATGGCCGGACTTGGCCTGCTGGACACCGTCGGCCGCCAGCATGCGGATGGTATTGGCACAAAGCTGGTCGAGGTCATGGTTGGCTGGCATTGCGGGAGTCGCTCCCCCTTGGCGAGTGGTAGTGCCGAAACGATCGTCTCTCGCGCCTGCATCCCCACAGGCGACGGTGGGGATTGTACCGTCCCGGGGCGCAAAACTCAAGGAGGGCGGGCAGGGGAGCGGCAGGGGAGCGGCAGGGGAGCGGCAGGGGAGCGGCAGGGGCAACGGCGGGGGCAAAGGCGCGGGCAACGGCGGGGGCAACGCCGGGGGCAACGGCGGGGGCAACCGCGGGGGCCCCGGCGGGGGCCCCGGCGCGTGCGGCGACG
>CAZXDD010000704.1:0-3842 GCA_964639415.1 uncultured Armatimonadia bacterium | reverse complement strand
GCATCCCACGCCTTCACCTCACGCCCCAAGCCAAGCTCCTCCAGCTTCAGCGTCACCTTCGCCTCCGCCGGCTCGTCTCCGAGGTTGCTGACGAACAGGAGGAGGCCCTTTTCCGGGCGCTGGTAGGCGGTGGCGTAGACGCCTTCGGGGCCGCACTCTATCACGTCGCCATTGCTCCAGTACGGGAGCATTCTGGCTCCGGTGATGCCGAACTCGTCGTCCACCTTCCACAGCGCCGAGGTGCGGCCCAGCATGTCGTCACCGCCGGGGCGGATCAGGACGCCGTGCAGGAGCGTGTAGGCCAAAACGTCCCTGGCATAGTACGGCTGGCCGTCGTAGACCAGGAACTCGGCGGGCACGCCCCACTGGCGGCCCATGAACTCGGTTCTGAAGGCGTCCATCGGCAGGATGTCCAGCGTCTTCACCGGCGGCTTGATGGTATCGATCTGCTCGCCACCCCAGGTGCTGGTGCCGAAAGCCAGCGTCGGGATCACCATCACCGTGGAGTTGTGGATGTTGAGCTGCCCCTGCGGATTGCGCTTTCTGGTCAGCACGTACAGGCGCTTCATGAACTCACGGGTGGCGAAGATGTCCCACGTTGGGCGCACCGTGCCGTCCGGGGCCTCGTACCCGCAGCCGTGATGCCTATTGTCGCAGGCCATGGGCCATTCCGGGCCGTCCAGGTACCAGCCGTCATGGCCGAACTCGTCCATCAGCCCGCCCAGGTGGTGCAGGCAGAAGTCGCGCCAATGGCTGTTCCAGCATACGACATAGGCCCGCTGCTCGGGCTTCCTGTGGTAGGCGCCGAAGTTCGGGGTCTGCAGGACCTCCTCGTGGTACAGCTCCCACTCCGGGGCGTTGTCGGCAAACTGCCGGGACATGTACAGCAGCAGGCCGATCTTCTTGTCGCGGCAGCCCTCCACGAGGCTCCGCAGCTTCGGGCGGTTCTCCTGCGTCACCGCCGGATAAGACTGATACGGCGACCAGTGCTCGTGGAAGCAGACGGTGCGCACTCCCAGGGCCGCGAGCTTGCCCAGTTGCGTCATGCCTTCCGACGCCCACGTGGCGGCCCTACCGAACTTGCCCGGCCCAAAGAGCAGGCTGCGGTCCGCCGTGCCCGGGGGCGTGGCGCCCGCCACCCCGTAGTCCTCGAAGTGATCCAGCAGCAGCGTGTTCCCATCGGGCTCGTACTCGCCGGGATCCACGATCGGCGGCCGGGCGACATTCAGGATCCGCAACTCGTCGATGGTGGCCAACGCCGCGGCACCGCCGACAACAATCCGGGCGTCCTCGACCGGGCCCGGAATGAATCCGGGATCGGCGGCCTCCGCCACCACCTCTCCGTTGGCGTAGAGGCGGACGCTATCGCCCCAGGTCAGCGCCAGGTGGACCCACTCGCCGGGCTCCCAGTCGTACTGAGCCCCGGGGTTGGTGAGCACCTTACCCTCCTTGCGCGACCAGGCCACAGGGCCCTGGACCTGGGCATTCCAGTAGAAGCCGCAGTTGCTGCCACCGGCGATGTCATCCTCCCACTTGAGGGTGAAGATGCTGTAGTTGGTGGCGATCTTGCGGTCGGCCCGGGGCAGGCCGCGCTCGGTGTTCTCGAAAGCCGGGCGGTACCAGCACTCCACGGTGCCCTCCTCGGGGTTGATGTGCCCCGCGGCGGGGTAGACGATGGAGCCTTCGGTGGTGGCCGGCCGGCTTTCCAGCCCGTACGAGCCGTGGTGGGTGATGCGGTAGTCCCACACCGTGCGCTCCGGCTGCTTGACGGGAGTGGCCTGGAAGCCGAAGGTGTAGCTCAGCGGCCCGGTGATCTCCTGCTGTCCCTGAATCAGCCGGCAATGCAGGACGGTGGCCGTCTCGCCCCGCTCGATGTCCAGCGCCGTGTCGGAATCCAGTGGGTACCAGTTGCGGTCGGATTCGCAGAACCACGACAGGCCCCGGTCTTCATCACCCAGCCAGACGAAGGGCTTGAAGCCATGGGTCCACCCGGCCTCGGGTAGATAGCCGCTGTTGGCCACGCTCCCCCACTTGCCGGGGAAGTGATACAGGTACCGGGCGTGCTCGGGCTTGAGAGGGATGTCCAAAGAGAGGTCGCCTAGCGTGGCCTTGTCCGCGGTCGGGCTGAGCGTGAGATCCACCCGCAGCATGCCGTCGTACTCGACGGTGGCTCTGCCGCTCAGAGCCAGGCCTTCGGCCCCGGCGGCGCCGGTGAGGGCAACCACCGTGGGCGCCGCACCGACGACGGCGGTGGGCTCGCCCTCCCAGCGCAGGGCCCTGCCGTCCACGGTGCCGCTCAGGGCGATGGGCGCGGCCAGGAGGGAAGCCTCCGCGGCGACGATCTCGGTGGGGAGCACGGAACGCGCGAAGCGGTAGGCCCGGCCCCACGACCTGACCGCATCGCCGTCGACCTCCAGCGGTGTCCAGGGGGCCGGCACCTCATCGCTGAGCCCTTCCGTGGTACCCAGCCATTCCGGCCGCAGAGGGCTCGCGAGGGTCTTGTCCGTGCGGAAGCTCTTGCCCGTCTCGCGATTTGTGGCCACGGCCACGACGGTCACCTCACCCGGCGGCACTCCGGCTCCCTCGACCCTCAGTGACGCCTTGCCGGTGGCGGGGTCGATAGAGAGCTGCTCCTGCAGTATCGTGGCGTCTCCGCCGGTGATGGAGAGGGAGATATCCGTCTGTGCCGGCGGAAAAGCCGCGGCCTGCGGCGTGGCGGTGAGCAGGAGGTACTGCTCGTCGATGAAGGCCTGCGCGGTCAGGACCAGCGGCTGTCCGACCTCCACAACCGCCTGCTGAGACAGCAGCAGGCCGCCGGGGCCGGTGGCGCGATAGCGCACGGTGTAGGCCCCCACCTGTGGGAACCCCTGCGCGGTGGGAAGGGCCAGTGGCAGGGGGCAGGTTCCGGGGGGCCGGAGCGTCTGTGTCTCGCCTGCGATGGCCTCTTCACCACCTTCCGGGAGACGCCGCAGCAGCTCCGAGGTGAGCGTGACCTCTCCGGCGCCGTCCACTGCGGCGACCACGTCCTGCAGCCCTTCGGGCACGAGGCCGCTGAGTGTGACGGAGCCATCGGAGACAAAGCGCAGGTGGCCGTAGTGGGCGCGGTCGTGGAGGCTGGCCTCCAGCGGGCTCCACGTCAGCGTACCGCCCAGCCAGCCGGCGTTGACCGCCACGTTGAACCCGGCGACGTCCCCGGCCTGCGGGGGGGTGAGGCCCAGCGTGCTCCAGGGGATGACCAGCTCGCAGGACCAACTCCCGACCTCGTTGACGGCCTCCGCCTGCCACTCTCCGTTCCAGGCCTTTTCGCCGTCGCGGGCATCGAACCTCGTGCCCAGCGCGTTGACGACGAACTGGTAGCTCTGGGCGTGGCCGTGAGAGGGGTCGACATGAACCTCGATACTGTCATCGGCCCATACGGTGCCGTCCCAGTCCACCGCGGTGGCCCGGGCCTTCTGTCCCGGCGGTGTGGGGACCTGCGCCGCCACCAACAGAGCCTGATCGGTCCAGGCCAGTCGCACCGCAGGCTGGGTGCCGATCAGCGTCGCGCGGCGCAGGAGTGTGAAACAGGGAACGGTGGTGGCGCCGGCCCATTCGGCATCTGAGATGGTGCCGTCGATGGTGGGAGCGGCGGCGAGCTTGGAGAGGGTGAGCAGCGGGCAGCGCGGGTCCTCGAGCTGCCCGGCGAGGGCGGCCGTGCAAGGGCGTGCGATGAGCAATGCGAGCGTGAGGCGAGTCATGGGTTGGGTCTCTCCTTAGGAGGAGGATGAGTGGGCCGGGCGGGCGGCGGCTCCCAGGCCAGATCGGAAGAGCACACGTCTGAACTCCAGTCACCGCTCATTATC
>CAZXDD010000703.1:0-3852 GCA_964639415.1 uncultured Armatimonadia bacterium | reverse complement strand
CCCGGCGCCACAACAACCGCCGATGGCGGCATCGTCTACAGGTACGATTTCGAGGCCTCAAACCCCTGGTCCAGGGTGTACCCGGAGCCGGAGGAGAATGACGCGGGAGAGGCCGTGCTCGGTGGCGCCGAGCTGTCCGGGGAGCAGGCGCAGTCGGGCAACCGCTCCTGCAGGCTGCAGGTGACTCTGCCCGCCGGCCCGCCGCAGCGCTGGAATATCAAGTGGTTCACAATCAAGCTCGCCTACGACATGCCGGTGCGGAGGCTAAGCCTGTGGCTCTACGGCGACGGCTCCGGCCGCGACTACCGGCTCAGGGTGCGGGACGGCTCCGGTGAGTGCTTCTGGGGCAAGAGACAAAGCATCGACTGGACCGGCTGGCGCCGGGTGTCCTGGGACCTGCGGGCCGACCCGCCGCAGGACATCGGAGCCGGCGACGGCAACCGGCGGCAGGACGTCCCGCCTCTGGAGGTGGTGCTGGAGGCCGGGGCGACCGCGGGCGAGACGGTGGTCTTGTACGCCGACGATCTCGAGGTGGAGATCGGGCGCTGAGCCCGGCCCGGGGCTTTCGCCCCGGGCTAGATGGCCCCGCTGCGCGGGGCCGGACGGTCCTGCGGACCTGACGGCCGGGTCTCCGCCGGTCGGATGTTGCGTGTGATGCGGCGGCCCGGCGGACGGCCCTGGCCTCTCCCCTGTCCGTGGAGTCGCCGGGCGGGAAGGCGCCCCCGGCGTCGCCGTCGAAGTGTCCCTTCGCCCCTCGGTGCTCAGAGCCGTCGGTCGGTTCTCCCGGCGGGCCCCACTCAGGGAGGTACAACCATGCGCAAAGCGATAGCCCTGCTCGCCGCGGCCACCGTGGCCACCGTGGCCCACTGCCAGGCGCCGCTGGTCTCGCGACTGATCGTGCGCGCCAGCGGACCGGTGGAAGTCGCCGTGCCGCTGGAGGCCGGGCCCCAAAGCCCGGTCTACCGCGCCGCCGACGGTGCCTGGAAGCCGCTGGAGGTGGCCGTGGAGGAGGGCCGGGCGCGCTTCTCCCTCCCCCCCGACGCCGTGGGCTCCACCGTCGTCATCCTCCAGGCCCCGGACTGGCTGGTCTTCGAGGATTCGACGGCTCCCGTCGTGACCTCCGTCACCGTGGACGGGCAGGCTCTGCAGCCCGCGGCGGAGATCGACCTGGGCCACTATGTACAGGCGCCCGGGGTGGTGCAGATCGCGGTGGCCGACGAGCAGAGCCCCATCGATGTCGGGGCCGCCGTGGTGACGCTGGACGGCACCGCCCTGCCACAGGCTCTCTTGTCCTGGGCCCCGGCCGATGACCTCGCCGGGACCCGGGTGCTGCAGGTGAGCGTGGGCCCGGTACCCGCGGGGACGCATACCCTCAGGCTCCATGTGCCCGACGCCGCCCCGGACGGCAACGTCGCGGGACTGCGGATGCTCTTTGCCTCCGGTCCGCTGGTGCAGGACGGTGGCTTCGAGGCCCTCAGGGCCGGCGGCTCGCCGCAATACTGGACGATGAACACGTGGTCCTCGGATGCGGAGACGAAGGCGGAGCTGGGGGTGGTGCGTGGCGGGCACAGCGGCGACTACTGTGGGGAGTTGAAGGGACTGGCCGGAGCGCTCAACCTGCTCTTCGCCCAGCAGATCCCCCTCTCGGCCGACAGAACCTACCGGGTGAAGCTCTTCTACCAGGCCACGGGAACCGGCGGACATCTGTCCATGGTCAATGCCTCGAAGGATGAGGAGACCAAGCAATACCTCAACTCCCCGCGGATGGCGCCCTGCGACGACTGGCAGCCCTTCGAGTGGGAGTTCACCACCAAGCCCTCCACGGCCTACAACCTGTACCTGAGGAACGCCGGTCTGGGCTCGGTGAAGTTCGATGATGTGTCCGTGGAGGAGGTTCGGCAGCAGTAGAGGCCGAGCCCGCAGCGGCAGACGGCCAGCGGGCGTGGCACCAACGCCGCCGCTGTGTAGGGCGCGGGCCTGTACCGCGCCGAGGGGGTCATCCGCCACCAACGACGAACGGCGGCGGCGCACAGGTCGCCGCCCCAGAGGCGCGGCCGCAAACCCCGCCTTCGCCGGGAGTGTCATTCTGAGAGCGTCCGCTCCCGCAGGGAGAAGCTCGAAGTCTCTCCTGGCATTCAGCGAGATTCCTCGCTATCTCGCTACGCGAGATGGACGCTCAGAATGACAGAAACCGGACCGGCCGGACTTCTCGACCGGACCTCCACAAGCGCGGCCGTCCTCCAAGGCGGGATCGGGCTTTCCAGCCCGGATCCCTGCCCTTTGCCGTCAGACCGATTCCATTCCTGCACTCGCAGCGCCGGGAGCATCCACTACATGCGCATCGCATACCTCGACGTATTCGCCGGCATCAGCGGCGACATGACCCTCGGAGCCCTGCTGGACGCAGGCGTACCCATCGACGCCCTGCGCTCAGAGCTTGACAAGATCCCCATGGCGAACTGGCGCCTCGAGGCAGAGCCCGCCCTCAAGAACGGCATCGCCGGCAGTCAGGCGCTCGTGACCCTCGCCGAGGAGCCAGAGCACCACCACGGAGAGCCCGACCACGACCACGACCACGACCATGGCCACGACCATGGGCACGACCATGGCCACGACCATGGCCATGGCCACGACCACGACCATACTCACGGGCACCACGATAACCACTCCCACGAGCACCGGCACGGGCGCTCTTGCCGGGAGCTGGTGGACATCATCAAGGCCTCGAGCCTGGAAGACAGCGTGATCCGCCGGTCCACCGAGATCCTGTGGCGCATCGCCCGGGCGGAGGCCAAGATCCACAGCAAGCCCGCGGAGGAGGTGCACTTCCACGAGCTGGGGGGGCTGGACTCGATCATCGACATCGTCGGTGCGGTGGTGGGCTTTGACCTGCTGGGTGTGGACGAGATTGTCTGCTCGCCATTGCCCGTCTCCCACGGGTTCGTGGACTGCGCCCACGGCCGACTGCCGGTGCCGGCGCCCGCGACGGCGGAGCTGCTCCGCGGAGTGCCCACCTTCGCCGTGGATATCGAGGGCGAGACGGTGACGCCCACCGGAGCGGCCATCGCCACGGGCCTTTGCCACCGGATCGGCGCCTTCCCGGCCATGACGGTGGAGGCCATCGGCTACGGCTGCGGGCACAAGGACTTCCCCGGCACGCCCAATGTGCTGCGCCTGTTCGTCGGCGAGCGCAGCGGCGCGATGCCCGGCATCGAGCGGGGCGAGGGCGACCTGCCGTCGCTGGTGACGGACCGCATCAAGGTCATCGAGGCCAATATCGACGACATGAGCCCGGAGCTGTACGGCCGGGTGATGGAGAAGGCCTTCGAGGCCGGAGCGGCGGACGTGTGGCTGACCGCGATCCAGATGAAGAAGGGCCGGCCGGGGACACAGCTCTCGGCCGCCGTGGCCGCGGACAGGCTGGAGGCGGTGGTGACGGCCATTCTCGGTGAGAGCACGACCTTCGGGGTCAGGATCGCGGAGTTTGAGCGGCGCTGCCTGCCGCGGATGACTCAGAGCGTGCCCACGGCCTACGGGGAGATCTCGGTGAAGGTGGGCAGGATCGGAGACCGTATCGTGACGGCCTCCCCGGAGTTCTCCGACTGTGACCGGGCGGCCCGGGAGCACGGCGTGGCGCTGAAGGAGGTCTTCGCCGCGGCAATCGCGGCGGCGAGGAGGGACTAGACGCATACATGGGCGCGACTACGGACGTCTGAGGCAAGTTCTGGAGCCGCAGACAAGCCGTTCGCAGCCGTGTCGTTTGTGAACGCGTAGGTCGGGCTTTCCAGCCCGACTCGGCGATCCCGCCGGGCGGGATCGCCGCCTGGCCGTGGCACCGACCCGAGTAGGTCG
>CAZXDD010000702.1:3626-3879 GCA_964639415.1 uncultured Armatimonadia bacterium | reverse complement strand
CTGAACCGCATAACCCGAGGGGAGAGTCCCGCATGCCAAGAGCCGCGTCTGTGCCAATACTCGTAGCAGGTGTCCTTGCCCTTGCGTTCGTGCCCGTGCTGATCGGTGGATGCAGCAGCAGCGACGGTGATGATGGGCCCCAGGGCGGCAGCATCTCCGGACGCACGTACGACGCGGTCTCCGGTCTGGGCCTGGGCGGCGTGACGGTGGAGATCGTCACCGGCGAGGGCGGCGGTGCGGCCAGCGCGGTGGC
>CAZXDD010000702.1:0-3616 GCA_964639415.1 uncultured Armatimonadia bacterium | reverse complement strand
CGTGATCCCGGACCCCAATGTCTTCGGCGCGGGCTCAGACTTCTACGTCAGCATCAATGTGACGGTCTCCCCCGGCAGCTCGTACGATCTTCCGGGCAATATTCTCGTCGTGGACGGCATGCCTCCCGATCCCGCCTAGCGCGACGCGCCGAGCGCGAAGTTGGCCCCAAATGGCGCCGCCCCTCGGGGCGGCGCTTCGCGTCTGCAGGCCCGTAGAAACGAAAGCGAGGGCGACCCCACCGGTGAATCCGCGAGCCGCCGCAGTCCTGATGGCCGTCTGCCTGCTGAGCCCCCTGTGTGCCGACGACTGGCCCACCGCCTCCCACGATGCGCTGCGGTCCGGAACGGCGGAGGGCGCCGGACCCTCCGCGGCCGAGATCGAATGGGCGGTGGAACTGGGCGCCAGCGTCGATGGGTCCCCTATAGTGGTGGGTGATCGGATCTACGTGGGGAACTCCGCGGGACGCTTCTTCTGTGTGCAGAAAGATGGCGGGAGCGTGGCCTGGAGCTACGCCACCGGTGGCGCGATCGTGGGCGCGGCGGCTGTGGGGCAGGAGCGAGTGTACGTGGGCAGCGCGGACGGCTTCGTGTACTGCCTAGAGGCTGCGGGAGGGTCGCTGCTGTGGCGACACCGGACGGAGGGGCCCGTGTTGGGCTGTCTCGCCCTGTTGGAGGAGAGCCTGGTTTTCGGGAGCACGGACGGGACGCTGCGCGCGGTTGACCTCGAGACAGGGCGCACGCTGTGGAGGGTCGATCGCGGGGCGCCGCTGAGCGCCCCGCCGGCGGTGCGTGAGGGAACGATGTACTGCGGAGACGAGCGGGGCAACGTGTTCGCCCTCAGGGCCGCCGACGGTACGGAGGTGTGGGCGGCGAGGCTGGCGGGGGCGGTCGTGGGGGCCCCGACCATCGCGGGTGACACCCTGCTGGTGCCGCTCATGAGTGGCAGCGCTCTGCAGCCACCGGAGACGGAGTTCCTGACGGCCTGGAACCCGGCGGATGGCACGAAGCTGTGGAGCGCGGAGAAACCCTCGGCCGAGTCGGTGATGGGCTCGCCCGTGGTGGTCAATGACACGGTGTGGTGCCTGATGGTGGGCGGGTACACCTCCAGTGGCGTGTTGCGGGGGTTCAACCTCGCGAGCGGGGCCAAGACGGTGGAGCAAAAGCTCGGGGTTCTGGTGGCGGACGCGGCTTTGGCGGTGGCCGGCAATGTGATCTACCTTGCGGGCGAAAACGGCCTGGTGTACTTCCTGGACGCCGCGACGGGGGCGCCTCACAGGCCGGTGCAACTAGGCGGCGCCGCTTTCTCCTCGCCCGCCATCGCCGACGGGCGGCTCTATGTGGGAGCCCAGGACGGGAAGCTGTACTGCATCAAGTGAGCGCGGAGCGGATGACAGGAAGCGGGGCGGCCCCAGAAGGGGCCGCCCCGGTTTGCGTTTGTCGGCGATGCCGCGGCGGCTCAGGGCGCGCACTTCACAGGCCTGGGGTGCCCGTGACGCGGGCCACCTCGCGCAGCGTGGTGAGCCCGGCGAGGACCTTGGGGATGCCATCGTCGAGGAGCCGAGCCTGCATGGTCTGTGCGCCGAGGCGGGGCGCGTAGGTTCCGGCGGCGATGGCCTCGGAGAGCGCGGGATCCGCGACGAGGACCTCGTGGATGGCGGTGCGGCCGAAGTAGCCGGTGCCGCGGCAGCATTCGCAGCCACGGCCCTGGGTGAGGGTCTCTGGCAGCGGGTCTACGCCGTGGTGCGCCAGGAGGTCGGCCTCCCGGGGAGACGGCGCATAGGTTTCGGCGCACGAGCCGCAGGTCTTCCGGACGAGGCGCTGTGACACCGCGCCGATGAAGGCCTCGGCCAGAGAGTAGTGATCTCCGGAGATCTGCTGGAGCCTCGCTACGGCGCCGGGGGCATCGGCGGCGTACATGGAGCCCACCACGAGATGGCCGGTGACGGCCGCGTTGAAGGTCGAGGCCGCCGTGACGGTGTCGGCGATGTCGTCGATGTAGAGCACATCCGGGTCGGAGCACAGCAGGGCGCGTATGGCGGCGGGGTAGTCGAGGCCCGCGCGGGGGTCCAGCGGCACCTGTGTGACGCCCGGCAGCACGGCGGCGATGGGGTCTTCGACGGTGAACACGGCGATGCCGTCGGAGGCGAGCTCCTCGATGCAGGCGTAGGCCGTCGTGTTGCGGCCCGAGCCGGCCGGCCCCGCGATGAGCAGAAGGCCGTTGGGCCGATGCAACAGTGACAGCACCTGCTCGCGGATGTGCTCGGACATGCCGACGTGCCCAAGGCCTGAGCCGGGCAACCCGGGAGGCAGGATGCGGATCGTGGCCCGCGGCCCCCAGTACGTGGGACAGACCGCCACGCGGCAGTAGGCCTCCGCGTGCGTGGTGCGCACCTGCATCCGCGACACCTGCGGAACATCCGGCCGGAGCGCGTCGGTGTCCGACATCAGGTGGATTCGCGAGATCAGCGGGACGTGGGCCGCACGGGGCAGGCGCTTGACCTCGTGCAACACGCCGTCGACGCGCAGCCTGACGCGAACCCCCTCGGCGTCGGGGTCGATGTGCACGTCGCTGGCCCCGGCATCCAGCGCCAGGCCCAGGACCTCGTCCAGGAGCTTCACCGTATCGGGTTCCGAGGAGTGCTGAAGGACGTGCAGCAGCTCCACGGTCCGCTCCAGTCTTCGCCGGCAGGCCGCACAGACGGTGACGTGTCGATCCACCGCCGCGGCCTCCTCCTGTGCCAACTGCCCGCGGGCATGGGAGATCAGCAGGTTCTCCACCAGTCGACATTCCATCACGATCACTCCTTCCTGTCGTGTCCGTCGGTCTCATCCAGCAGGGCGGCGCGGAGGTTGCGGACCGCCCGGTGCATGCGGGACTTCACGGTGCCTTCGGCCACTCCGAGCATCGTGGAGATCTGGGCATAGTCCAGGTGCTCGATGTGGGCCAGCACGAAGACGATGCGCTGCCGCCATGGGAGCCGGGCAACGGCGTCGAGGATGCGTTGGCGCGTGTAGCGGTTGACCAGCTCCGCCTCGGGCGAGCAGCCGCGGAGGCCGTCCCGGGCGAGGAGTGGCTCGAGCGTGGCATCGAGCGGCGCGGCGATGCGTGAGGAGAGACGCCCCTGCCTCATCGCGGAGAGCCAGCAGTTCTTGGCGATCGTCAGCACATAGGTGCGCAGCGAGGCGCGCACCTCATAGCCATCCTTGGCGCACCACAGGCGCAGGAGGGTCTCCTGGGTGAGGTCTTCGGCGGTGGCGTGGTCGCAGCCAAGGTGGCGGAGAAAGGGGAGCAGGACTGAGCGCAGGCGGTCGACCAGCGTGCAGAACGCCTCGCGGTCTCCGGCCTTGGCCGCCAGCATCAGGTGCTCATCGCCGCGCAGGTCCAGCATGGGGTCGCACTCCCAGAAGGTTCATTGGGGTAAACCCGGCTCAGGGGCAGAAGGTTCTGTATTGGTCGGCGGCGGGAGGAGGCATGCCGGTGAAAGGCGGGAGGACGGGGCGAACGGTAGCGGCGTGAAGGTAGGGGGGGCGTCGTGCGGCACGTCGGCCGTGGCCGTGCTGGTAGTACAACCGTACTTGTGCGTTGCGCCCGGCGGGGACCTTCCGATGGCCGGCC
>CAZXDD010000701.1:0-3887 GCA_964639415.1 uncultured Armatimonadia bacterium | reverse complement strand
CCGGGAGCGGACGCTCTTAGAATGAGACTCGCGGCCAAGCTCCCGTCCGTCCGGCGGTTGGCCGTCAGCCCTCTCCGGAAGGCGTGTCAACGGCGGCCAACGCCCGGGTCTTCACTTCATCAGCCGCTTGACGACCTTCAAGATCCCCTGGTTCCAGGCCACCCGGTGCGTAATCCCGGTGGCCGAGTCAGACTCCACCTTGTGGTCCAGATACCAGCGGTACGAGCGGATCAAAGCTTCGGAGTTGGAGAACTCAGGCGCCCAGCCCAGGGTCGTCTTGATCTTCTCGCTGGAGACGAAACTGTCGGTGTCGGCGGTGCCGTAGACCCACTTGTACAGTGGCGACAGGTGCAGGGCCTCGGCGATTGCCAGCATGCCCTTCACCAGCCAGGCCGGGGTGCCGAGGACCCGCGCGCCGGTCTTGGCGTACTCACACAGGGCCCCCACGTCCTCGCGTACGGTGGCGAACTGCTCGGCGCCCACGTTGAAGGTGTCGTTTGCCTTGTCCTGCGGCCCGGTGAGGCACAGGTACATTGCCTGGCAGAGGTCTTCGACCTCCAGAAGCTGGTAGCGGTTGTGGCCGGCGCCGATGACGGGGATCTTGACACCGCTCTCCACCCAGTCATAGAGAATCTGGAACACCCCCAGGCGCCCTGTGCCGATGAAGGTCTTGGGGCGGATGATGGGCACACACAGTCCCAGGTCGCGCAACTGGTGGCAGACCTTCTCGGCGCCGATCTTGCTCTCCCCGTAGAAGCCCACACCGACCATGGGCATCTCCTCGGTGAGCGGATGCACCTTTGGCACCCCGTAGACCGCGGTGGAGGAGATCATCACCACCCTGGGGATTTCCAGTTCGCGGGCCGCCGTCAGTACCGACCTCGTCCCGTCCACGTTCACCGAGAAGATGTCCTCTCGCTTCCACAGCGGCAGGGCGGCGGCGGCGTGGACGACGGCGGTGACGCCTTTGCCCTCGAGTGCGGACCGCACGTCCGACAGGTGACGCACGTCCACCTCGGCGTACTGTGTGCCCTCGGGGTAGTCGGCCGGGTCGTATGGCGCGATGTCCAAAAGCAGCGAGCTCTCGCCCCTGCGGGCCAGATAGTCGGCGGCGTGGTAGCCGAAGAACCCGGCGCCCCCTGTGATCGCGATCATGGCACATGCCTCCCATTTCCCGCCCCTGCGGGCGGCGCATGGGCCCCGGGTTCTACTGAACCTCGATGGCCCTGCCTCCGTATTTCCAGTTGATGATGGTGAACACCATGATGAGCACGAACAGCACCATGGCAAGCGCACAGGCATAGCCCATGTTATGCCAGACGAAGGCATGCTTGTAGATGTAATAAAGTAGCGTCGTGGTGCTATCGGCGGGCCCGCCTCGGGTGAGGATATGGATGTGGGTGAAATGCCCCTGGAACCCGGCGATGATGGAGGTGACGAGGATGAAGAAGGTGGTGGGCGCCAGCATGGGCCAGGTGATGTACCGCAGTTTGCCCCACCAGTCGGCGCCGTCGATGTCGGCGGCCTCGTAGAGCTCTCCCGGCACGTTCTGCAGCCCCGCCAGGTACAGTACACAGTTGTACCCCCCCACGCCCATCCACAGTCCGACGACAATCAGCGCCGGCTTGGCCCATGTGGGGTCACCCAGCCAGTCGGGGCCGGCAATCGCCACACCCTTGAGGATATGGTTGAACAACCCCTCATCGGCGTTCAGAAGCCAGCGCCAGAGCACCGCCACGGCCGCCGAGGAGCAGACCGTCGGGATGAAGTAGACCGTCCGGAACCACACGACGCCGCGGAACTTCTCGTTCATCAGCAGGGCGGTCAGAAAGGACAGGATCATGCCCAACGGCACGCCGACCATCAGGTATGCCGTGTTGTACATGAACACCCAGAACAGGCGGTCATTGGCGATGAGCCCACCTGTGGCGGCGTCACGGCCGAGGCCGAGGATCTCCGCGTAGTTCCGCAGCCCCACGAAGTGGATACCTTCCCATGACTCGATGGCCCGCCACCGGCAGAAGGACAGCGCGAGCGCCGCCAGGACAGGCAGAGCGGTGAAGACCGCGAAACCCAGCATATTGGGGAGCAAGAAGGCCCACGCGCCGGCGGACTCCCGCCGGCGGTTGGCGGAGACGGGACCACCCTGGCGAGGCGGCAGTGGGCACTGCGAAGTGGCCGACTTGTCTGCGGGGGTATCCATTGAAAGCCGATGCCGGACGGGAAGTGAAGCGACGATCCATTATAGCGCAAAGCCGGGCGATGTCCACGGCGTTGGGGTACGCCGGCACGGGCGGTGTGAGGAGGCAGACCGGTACTAGGTTTGGTCACCGTCTCCCATGTACTCCAGCTCGCCCGAGCGCGGCACGTCCGGCGGCTGGAAGGCGCTCTTGTCGTAGTTCATCCTCGGAGGGCTCACCGTGCCGCCGGAGACGATGAAGTTCATCGCCTCATCCACCGACCACTCGGTGGACACCAGACGCTCGACGGGGATGATCTCCAGATAGCCGGTGGTCGGATTGGGGGTTGTGGGCAGGAACACGGTGGCGAGCCTGCGCCCCGAGTCCGGATCGGTGAAGGTCCGGGTGACGAAGCCGACCATCTTCATCCCGGGAGCAGGGAACTCCACCAGGACCACGCGGTGCACGCCCTCCGGCCTGGTCTCCAGGGAGTTGAGAAGCTGCTTGGCGGCGCCGTAGACCTGCCTTACCAGGGGTATCTGGGCCATCAACCGATCGTAGGCCTCCATGACGCGCCGTCCCAGGACTTGCCTGGAGAACCACCCCAGAGCGGTGATACCTACGACGACGAGCAAGACGGCCAGCAGTGACTGGAACCAGGGGTGCTCCAGCCAGGCGGCAAGTGCGGGGGAGTACGGCCTGGCCAAAGCGGCGGCTCCGATGATCGCCGGGGCTCCGGCCTGGATGAGCAGGTCCACCAGGAAGCGGACGATGAAGTAGGTCAGCGAAATGGGAATGATGGTGAGGATGCCGGCAACAGTGTACTTCCGCAGCGCCGTGAGTATGGCACACAACCCCTTCGTCAGGCAAGTCTGGGCCGCCGAGCACAGGGCGCATCGGCGGTGTGGTAGGACGCCTGCGCGCGAGCCGCTCATCCTGAGCGACACGGCCGGTGCGCGGGTCCCGCGGCCGTCGGCCCCTGCGGCCGCTACCGTTGTCTCCGATCTCGACGGCCACCGTCACAGTGTATGCCGGGGCCACGGGCGGGTCAAGGCCGTCGGGAGCGTATCGCACGCAGCAGGGAGACCCGGGGGCACACCCCGGGTCTCCCTAGTGGGTCGATGAGTGGCGGCCTGTGGCCGACTAGTACTCGGGCGGAGCGGGAGGCCCGGCGGGCTCCTTCTCCGGGATCTCGGCGATGAGCGCCTCGGTGGTGAGTACCAGTGCACCGATGGAGGCGGCGTTCTGCAGAGATGAGCGGACGACCTTCGTCGGGTCGACGACGCCGGCCTTGACGAGGTCCTCGTACTCCTCGGTGAGCGCGTTGAACCCGAACTTGGCGCTGCTCTTGGCCAGGATGTTGCCGCAGACGATGCTGCCCTCGAGGCCGGCATTCTGCGCGATCTGGCGGCACGGAGCGCTCAGGGCGCGGCGGACGATGTCCACGCCCAGGGCCACGTCACCCTCGGCCTCCAGCTCGTCGAGGACCTTGCTGGCGCGCAGCAGGGCCACGCCGCCACCGGGGACGATGCCTTCCTCGAGACCGGAGCGGGCCGAGGACAGCGCGTCCTCGAAGCGGTGCTTGAGCTCCTTGAGCTCGGTCTCCGTCGCGGCCCCGACCTTGATCACCG
Source organism: uncultured Armatimonadia bacterium (assembly GCA_964639415.1). Classification (GTDB taxonomy): domain Bacteria; phylum Armatimonadota; class Zipacnadia; order Zipacnadales; family JABUFB01; genus CAYRFY01. The sequence continues at coordinate 76 of CAZXDD010000701.1, read as the reverse complement.
CGACGCCACCGGCCAGCTTGGCCAGGCGCTCTTCCAGCTTCTCGCGGTCGTAGTTGGAGTCGGTGGTCTCGATCTC
>CAZXDD010000700.1:0-3907 GCA_964639415.1 uncultured Armatimonadia bacterium | reverse complement strand
CACCCTATCCTACACTCTTTCCCTACACGACGCTCTTCCGATCTGGCCTTCAACTTCGGCTTCTACGACACCATCACCAGACGCCAGCAGCACGCTCACGAGGCCGAGCCGGTTGCGTCAGACGGCTACCGTCTGTACCCCATCGGCCGCACGAAGCTCAACTCGGCGTGCCTGGTGTGGTTCGACTGGAGCTGGCGGGTGCAGTTCCCGGACGTGGCGGGGCTGTACTCTTCCGCAGAGCCGGACAAGCAGTGGGACATCTACGTCTCCCTGCGTTTCGAGGGTCCTGCCTACGGCGGTCAGTCCGCGGATGGCAAGAGCCGGTTCTACGCGGACCGGGTGGTGCTGGTGGAGGTGGATTGACCTCGCGGGGCCTGCGGGTGTGCCGCCGTCAAGAACGGGGTCCAGGGGTCAGGACCCCTGGCGGGGTCTGGGGCAAAGCCCCAGGGCGTTCGCCGTCTGCCGTTGCCGGTGAATCCGTCCGCCGTTCGCCCTTGCGCGGCCTACTTGGCCGGAGCAGCCCCGCGGAACATGAAGTACGCCGCCGCGATCAGGCATAGGCCGGCCCAGAGGAAGTCCAGCTTCAGCCCCTGCTTCATGTACAGCACCGAGAAGGCCGCGAACACGGCCATGGTGATGACCTCCTGCAGAACCTTGAGCTGGCACAGCGAGAAGATGCCGAAGCCCATGCGGTTGGCGGGCACCTGCAGGCAGTATTCGAAGAACGCCACGCCCCAACTGAGCAGGATCACCGCCAGCAGCGGCTTGCTGCGGGCGTCTCTCAGATGGCCGTACCAGGCGTAGGTCATGAACAGGTTGGAGAGCAAGAGCAAGAAGACGGGGGTCAGGCGCGCTATCTCGGGTCACTTCTTTCATTCGCGATGCCAGATGAGAGTATAGCGAGGCGCGCGCGAAGCGCAAGAGGGAGAAGTAGGGGAGATGGAGGGGGAGAGGGAGAGAAGGACAACGACAACACCTCACCACGGAGACACGGAGAGCGCGGAGTTCCACGGAGAACGGCTGAACAAAGAGATGGGCAAGGATAGGTTGCTCCAGACCATCGCTGTTCTCGTCGTTCTGCGTGTCTCTGCGTCTCTGTGGTGAGACGTCAGTGTCTGTCGCTGTCCTAAGTCTTTCTCCGCCGTTCTCCTTGTCTCTGTGGTGAGATGTTGGCCTTTGCCGCCGTTCTCGCCCACTACAGGAGCGAATCGCACATGCGCATCACCGCCATACTGGGCAGTCCCAGGGCCGGGGGTAACACAGACCTTCTGGCAGCGAAGGTGCTTGAGGGCGCCTCCGCGGCCGGGTGGGAGACAGAGTCCTTCGCGCTCAGGAAGATGAGCATCCGTCCCTGCATCGGTTGCGGAAGCTGCTGGAAGTCCGAGCGCCCCTGTGTCTTTGAGGACGACATGGGCGGTCTGTACGAGGCCCTGGCCCGGACCGACGCCCTCCTCCTGGCGACTCCGGTCTACTGGTATGCCCCGACGGCGCTGATGAAGGCCTTCATGGACCGGCTGGTGCCGTTCAACCGCCCGCGGGGCCGTCCGCTCATCCGCGGCAAACGGGCGATTGGCGTCATCGCCTACGAGGAGCAAGGCCCCACGGCTGCCGAGCCCCTGGTACGGACGCTCGAGCTGAGCTTCGAGTACCTGGAGCTGCGGCAGGCGGCGATGGTGGTCGTGGATGGGGTAGGGGAGAGGGGAGCGGTGCTGGACAGGCCCGAGGCGCTGCAGGCGGCCTATGAGGCGGGGAAGGGGCTGGGTGCGTAGGGGCCGAGGGAGGCTTCGCCGGCGACAGCGCGCCTGCCGACGCCGCCGGACGGCCCTCCCCCTTACGTGGCCTCCTTGGCATAGGCAAACATCGCCTGAACGTTCTCCCTCGGTGTCCCCGGAGGTACCTCGCAGCCGGCGGCGAGGATGTACGGGTGTCCCAGGGTCTCGTGAGACCTGGCACAGGCCTTCGTCACCTCACCGGGCGTCACGTTGTACAGCTCGTTGACCGGATCGAAGTTGCCCATCAGCACCGCGCTCGGCCCGCACAGCTCTCGCGCCCGGGTGATGTCCGTTGTGTGGTCCAGCTCGATGAGCTCGGCCCCGCTCTGGTGCATGTACGGCAGTAGGTGGGTCGTATTGCCACAGATGTGCAGGCGGCTGAAGGCTCCCGCCTCGCGGATGGCCGCCACGATCCTTTGCTCCCGAGGGAGAATCATGTCCCGGTAGACGTCGGCGGACACCAGCGATGCCGCGGCGTCGCCGATGCCGATGAAGTCCGCTCCCGCCTCAATCTGCGCCAGCGCGAAGTCGATCTCCAGCTCCGTTACCCAGTCGAACAGGTCCTGTACCCACTGCGGGTCGTCGTACAGGTCCATCATGATCGGAGCCATTCCCCGCAGGTCCACCGCCTGCGCCATCGGCCCTTCCACCCAGCCCAGAATGGGGATCTCGCCGCCGACATGGTGGCGAAACAGCGCGCAGGCCTCGACGCGATCATGCATGCGCCCGCCGCCCAGAGGGTCGGGGGCCGCGAGCGTGCCCAGCGTGGCCTTCTCCGCCAGCAGGGGGGCTTTCGCCCGCGGCGGGCCGTCCCGGTAGAACTCCAGCTCCGCGCCGCAGTCGGCGGTCTCCCGCACCGGGTCGGAGCAGCAGGAGACGCAGTCGATGCCGAACTCCTCCACCAGGCGGAGCTGACAGCGTACCAGGATGCGGTGGTCCCGCACGTAATCGGCATAGCTCTGGCCCTCGAGCCGGGCGGCGTAGATCATGAAGATGGGCATGGCCAGGAGACGGTCCGGCCGTCCGCCGTCCAGCAAAGCACGCGTCATCTCAAGCGGGTTCATCGGGCGTGGTGTCCTTGCGCAGTGTGGTTCTGAGTGTATCCAATGTTACATCACTTGAGCAGAACTGTCACGGTGTGAGGGAGGAGAACCGGCTGCGGTCCGGGAAACTGGAAGCCTGTACTGGGCGGGGGCCCGTTCACCTCGCCCGGCGGTCCGTTGCCAGAGAGCCATGGACGGCCAAACCAAGGGAGGCCCGACACGTTGCGCACCGTCCCGGCGTGTCTGTGCTTTGCCGTGTCTGTCTGTGCCTGCTCGGCGGCGGCGGGTGAGCCACGGGGGCCCCTGGTCCTGGCCTACTACTACACCTGGTACGGCGCCGAACACGGGGCCTGCGGGGCTTTCGAGCACTGGGGGGAGGGTGCCCCGAACCTGCGGTTCCCTCCGGCGATTCGCGACATCTCGTCCTCCGCCTACCCTCTCATCGGTCCCTATGACAGCATGGAGCCCGAGGTGGTGCGCTGGCATATGCGCCTGGCGAAGGCCGCCGGCATCGACGGGTTCCTGGTGGACTGGTGGGGACCGGCGGACTGGCAGAAGCCGGCCGGCTGGACGCATGACGTGTTCGTCAAGACCGTGCTTCCGGTCGCCGAGCAGGAGCGTTTCCCCGTCGCGCTCTTCGACGAGTGCCCTCAGTTCGTGGACAGCTTCGACAGCGTCCGCGACTGGACAGTTCGGTACCTGCGGCAGTTCAAGGACAGCCCTGCCTGGCTGCACATCGACGGCAAGCCGGCTTGGGGCGTGTACCAGCTTTGGGAGGGCAAGCTCTCGCCCGAGCAGGGCCGGGAGCTGGTGGCGGCGGTGGAGGCGGAAGTCGGTCCGGTGTACTGGGTGGTGGACAGGATGCGGGCCCGTCAGGGCCCCGGCGGCCTGGAGCTGTACACCCCCGACGAATGGCTGGCCATCCCGCAGATTCAGTGCTTCTCGGGCTACGCCATGTTCTCCACCTGGCGCATGTACCGTTACGAGGAACTGGCGCCTGTCTATCGCGGCTTCGTGGAGCGTCTCCATGCCGCGGGCAAGGCGGCCAGATCGGAAGAGCGTCGTGTAGGGAAAGAGTGTAGGATAGGGTGT
>CAZXDD010000699.1:0-3924 GCA_964639415.1 uncultured Armatimonadia bacterium | reverse complement strand
CGCCCCTACCGCACCTCGTACAGCTTCCCGAACACCAGTCCGCCCGGCTCGCCATCCACCTCCGTGGTGAAGCGCAGGTCCCACAGCCCTGGCCTATCCAGGATGATGGGTGCCGTGTAGAGGGGCGACGCAGCGGAGGGTGGCGTGCCATCCAGCGTGTAGCGGATCGCGGCGCCCTCCGGGCCGGCCAGCGTCACCTGTGTGCCCACGGGTTGCGTGCCATCGGCAGGGGCGGCTACGACCTCCCACGGCTTGCCGGACATCTGAGAGGTGATGCTCAGGTCGTCGAAGAGCGCCTCGAAAGGCCCGCCGCCGCTGCGGCTGTCGTAGGCCACCATCACCGCCGCGATGGTGCGCCTGCGGTGGGTCCTGCCCAGCGGCACCGTGACCTGATGCCACTGTCCGACCTCGCCGGTGCTCGCTCCGGAGCGGGCCGCGTGGCCCTCCTCGGTCTTGGCGCCGGAGTCTCGCAGCGTACTGCCGTCGGTGAACACCATGTCCACGCAGGTGCTCAGGCCGCGCTCGTTGAGGGGCTTGACCCAGTAGGACAAGACCGTGTCGGGCCAGACCGCGATCGGCTCCTCGAAGACCCTGCAGTAGGCGTAGGAGTACTCCGGATCGTCGGCGTTGCCGGCCAGGCGTAGCGCACGCCTGCCGGAGTGGGCCTCGGTCTCCACCGGCCCACACGAGACGCCGCTCACCGACTTGATGCCGCCTCCCGAGGTCGCCACCGTGTCCGCGAGCCCCTGCGGCTCGCCCTCCTCCCAGCCGGTACTCAGGCTCGCCGGTCCGGCGGGTGGTTGGGGCGAGAGCGAGTTGGCCACGGCACGGCACCTGTCGCCGGCCGCATTGTCGATGCGCAAAAGGCCCGGGCCGATGTTGCCGGTGAGGCTCGCTCCGCCGACGCCCTCCTCAACCGTGATGTGCGGCCGCAGATCGCGCTCGAAGTGCACATTGTCCAGGCGCGCCGTGCCGCCGGACAGGACGAAGGGCCCCGTCAGCGTGTTGAGCTGCTGGATCAGGACCTCACCGGTGCCGCCGAGGATGGCGCTCCTGGCTCCCGCCCACATCTGGCTGTTGAACAAGCGCGCCTTGCCAGAGAAGGCCTCGGTGGTGACCAGCGCGGCGACTTCCCTGGGTCCGAAGTGCACGATCTGGGCGTTGATGAACTCCACCCCCCGCTCGCCCACCGCCTCCAGCGTCACCCCCCGGCTGCCGGCGTCCGTCCCGTGCATGATGATGCGCCCATTCGTGCCCCCGTCGTCATCCACCAGCTTCAACCCGTCGAAGGCGGCGTACAGGAACGTGCCCTTGAGATGCTCGTTGGCGCAGCGGCCCAGCACCACTCCGTCGAGATTGTTCCACTGGTAGTCGAGGAAGGTCTGCCACGGGTCGCCGGTGGTAGGGGCCTGGGGCAGACCGGGCGGGAGACGGAAGGCGTAGTGGGGGTTGAGCTGGATGTCCTCGATCCAGCCCTCGGTGGCGCACTTGCTCACGACAAGACCCTTGCGCAGGTAGCCGCCCGCCAGGTAGCGCACCAGGTGGCCGTCGCTAGGGAAGGACCAGAAGTCCACGCCCTGGTAGGCATTGCCCATCGTGACGTCCAGAAGCCGGCAGTCCGGCCCCATGCCCTGCACGGCCCAGGGGTAGGCCTGGATGTCGCTGTGGCACTGCTCGGGCCACCACAGCGTGAGGCCCCGCAGGCCGCAGTCGCCCTCCAGGCGGATGAACGGCGTTCCGTCCGGGTTGCCCCTGCCCTCGGTGGGCATGAGCACCGAGCCGCCGGACTGGGTGTGGTGGGGCACATCGAAGACGCCGCGCAACTCCACGCCGGTGGGCACGGTGAGGTGTCCTGCGAAGCGGTACCTGCCCGCGGGGACATAGACCGTCCCGCCGCTCGCCTCCGCGGCGGCCTGGAGAGCCGCGGTGAAGGCGGCCGTGTTGTCCTCGGCCTCGGGCGAGGCGCCGAAGTCCGAGACCACGAACAGCTCGCGGTTCGCCGGGCGCGGGTCGGGCGGCGCCGGATGGGGCGTCAGGTCGGGCCGGGCGCAGCCGAGGTCGAGGTGAGCGACCTGCACGTCGCCGCGGGTCGCCTCGTTGACGATCTGCGGCTCGCCCTCGAAGCGGTTGCCCAGGATGCGGGCGCACCGCACGGCCTCTCCGAGCAGCAAGTGGGGGCCGGGCTTAGGGAAGTCGCAGTCCATGGCCGTCACGGCGCCCTGCCGGGCGTCGATCACCGCACCCGCACCGTCCCCGAAGGTGCAGCCCTGGAAGGTCAATGCGCCGGGGCCCTCGAGGAGCACAGGCGTTCCGGCGGGGCTGCCGAAGCTGCACGCATTGAACTGCGCGATCGTGGAGAAGGAGGCGGGGCCATGCACGGCGCTTCCGGTGGCGTCGAAGCTGCAGCCCGTGGCCGACAGGCCGATGCCGTTGAGGCGCTCGATGAGCAGGGCGGTGCCACAGGCCGCGAAGTCACTGCCGAACATGACCGCATTGGTCTCGCCCTGCGCCCCGGCGCGGAAGCGGAAGCCGATGCCGTAGCCCCGGGCACGGATGCGGTAGATGTACTCCCAGTCGCTGCGGCCCATGTCGAAGGCGATGCCTTCGGAGCCGAGGAAGGCGCTCAGGGCCTCCCTCTCTTCCTGGCCGGTGGGGGCTCCCGGGAGCCCACTGTCCTCCCACCAGCGGGGGCTGAAGTCCACCTCGATCAGGCGGCCGATGTCCGTGACGGTGTCGATCCACAGCCCGGCCTTGAGCGGGGTCCCGTACACATTGCGGATCGTGTGCAGCTCATTCCACTCCGGGCCGACTTTGATGGCCTGGTAGGGATTGACCAACGTGACGTTGTGGACGGTGTAGTTGTCCCCGGCCACCGTCTCGCTCGTCTTGATCGCCCACGGGTAGGGGACGATGTCGGTCGCGCTTTGCTCGGGGTACCATACGGTCACCTCGCGCAGGCCCGAGCCCCGTTCCAGGGTGATGGCGGGAGGCCCGTCGGGATCCCCGCGGCCGGAGGTGACCGGCAGGATCGTGCCCTTGCCCGCACCGCCCTGGTCCGGCGGCGCCCAGTCCCCGCGCACGGTCACCGTCTCCTTGATGGTGATCGGTGTGGCGAGGAGGTAGCGCCCCGCGGGCAGGAAGACGACTCCTCCCCCGGCCTCGGCCGCCTCGTCGATGGCCGCCTGGATCGCGGGCGCGGCGTCGGCCGAGGCGTCCGGCGGCGCATCCACCACAGTGCCGGCGATGACGATGTCGTCGGTGGGGAACGTCGTCTGCACGACTCGAGGCTCCATGGCAGCCCACGCTCCTGAGGACAGGGATACGAGCAGTGAGAGGCCGATCAGGGCGGTTGGCATGAGGATCACTCCGTGTGCGGCGATGGCGCCAGAGCGCAGCGTGTATTTCGAGCAGCGCAGGGTCCGGACCTTGTGAGTGATGCAGGACGGCGAACGGTCGTGGCGCGGAACGGCCTACGGCGCCTCACCCCCTGCCCTTCGGGCTTTCCCCTCTCGGCGTCTCTCCGAGCCGCTTGTACTCCGCGATACGACCGCGGAGACGGGAGGAGGGGGAGACGGCGGGAACGGCAGCGGCGCGTGAGGCGCGGTTCGTGGCGCGGAACGGCAACCGCGCGCCGCACACCAGGGACGTTCTCAGCCGTTCTCTGTGTGCTCCGCCGTTCTCTGCGTCTCTGTGTTAGGCCGTCCTCCTCCGTCCTGCGCCATTCCGCGCCGTTCTGCGCCGCGCAGGAACCCTTCTCTCCCACGGCGAAGCACCCGCCTACCATTCTCTCCCTGTACATCACCTTCGCGAGGTGTCTCCCATGTTCCAGACCTCGATTCTCCAAGACGAGCACATCGAACCACTCGCCGAGAGCGTCTGCCGGGTGCTGGCCGAGGTCGGCGTCCTGTGCCAGAACGACGAGCT
>CAZXDD010000698.1:2622-3926 GCA_964639415.1 uncultured Armatimonadia bacterium | reverse complement strand
GGGGAGGACGAGGTCGATCTGCACCTCGCCCTCAGCGGCCGGCTCGCCGAGGACGGCCACCGCGCGGCCGTCGGCGTCCAGCAGTGAGGCCACGATCTTGAGGCCCCCGGTTCCCTCCGTCTCCACCGCCGAGGTGACCGTGACGCGCCCCCCGTGGCCGCCGTCGAGAAGCTCCGTATTCACACGCACATCGCGTATCCCGACAGCCGGCTCGGCCTTGAGGTACACGTCCCGGAAGATGCCCGAGAACCACCAGTAGTCCTGGTCCTCCATGTACGTCCCGTCCGACCACTTCATCACCCGCACCGCCAGGGTGTTTGGCCCTTCTTTCACCAGCTCGGTGATGTCGAACTCCGCGGGCAGGCGGCTGCCCTTGCTGAACCCCACCATCTCCCCGTTGACCCACACATAGAACGCCGACTCAACGCCCTCGAAGCGCAGGACGATCCTCTGGCCCTCCCACTGCGCGGGGACGACGAACTCACGCCGGTACGAGCCGGTGGGGTCGTGGTCCGGCACCCGGGGCGGATCGATGGCGAAGGGATAGACCACATTGGTGTAGTGGGGGCTGTCATAGCCCTGCATCTGCCAGCAGCCGGGGACCTCGATATCGTCCCACAGCACCGTGTCGTACTCGGGCTGCTCGAAGCCCTCGGGTGCCAGCAGAGGGCATTCGGAGTATTCGAACTTCCAGGTGCCGTTGAGGCCGAGAAACTGCGCCGCCCCACGATCTCCGGCCACTGCCGTCTCTACCGTGGGGTAGTGGAACATGTACGCCCGCGCGGGCAGTCGGTTGATCCCGACAACGGCGGGGTTCTCCCAGTCATGGATCTGCTGGCTCATTGGTAGGCCTCCGGAGAAGCGGCGGTCGCGAGACGAAGAGACGACGAGTCACGAGTCGACGGCAACGGCGTGTACGGCTACGGTCCCGCAGGGCGGGAGCCGCGGCTTGTACGGCCACGATGTCGGTGGCGCGGTGATTATAGCAGAGCGGCGGGGAAGAGGCCATGGGCGGGCGATGCCCTCGGCGGCCGTCGGCACGACAGAGGAAGGACCTTGCTGCCTTCCGGCGAACCGACACCCATTGGCGCCGGCAGCGAAAGGGAGTGCGCCCATGCAGTCCACCGATGGAGCTTGCCTGTACGATGTCCGGCGCTTCGGCGCCGTCGGCGATGGGGAGACGCTCGCCACCTGTGCCCTGCAGCAGGCCGTTGACGCCTGCCATGCGGCGGGCGGCGGCACGGTGCTGGTGCCACCGGGTACCTATCTTACGGGGACGCTCTTTCTCAAGAGCTTCGTGACCC
>CAZXDD010000698.1:0-2612 GCA_964639415.1 uncultured Armatimonadia bacterium | reverse complement strand
ACCCTGCACCTGTCCCCGGGCGCCACCCTACTGGGGAGCAGCCGTCCGGAGGACTACAACGCCGATGACGTGTTCCCCGAAAACCCCGTGTTCTCCCGGGAGAGCGTGAGCGGCGCCCATCTGATCATCGCCCATGAGGCCGAGCGGGTGGCGATCACCGGTCGCGGGACCATCGACGGCAACGGCCCTGCGTTTTTTGAGCCGCTGCCGCCGGAACAGCTCAGCCTCGACTACCGGGGCAAGGCCCGCAACTTCCCGATCCGGGACTGGCGACCGGGACAGATGGTGTTCTTCTGCCGCTGTCGCGATGTGGCGGTGCAGGACGTGGCGTTGCTCAACTCCCCGTACTGGACCCTGTTCTCGCTGGGCTGCGAGCGCGTGCAGTACCGCGGCCTGCGTATCGAAAACCCGCCCCAGACCGCCAACGGCGACGGCATCGACATCGACTGCTGCCGCTACGTCACCGTCAGCGATTGCCTGATCCGCACCGGCGACGACTGCCTCACCCTCCGTGGCAACAGCCGCCTGCTGGGCGAGCACGCCATGCCCTGCGAGCACGTGGCCGTGAGCAACTGTGTGCTCAGCTCGCCCTGCACCGCGGTGCGTGTGGGCGTGGGGGACGGCATCGTCCGCGACTGCAGCCTCACAAACCTCGTCATCCCGGAGTGTCGCACGGGGATCAACTTCATCTCCGCCTACTCCGAGCGCGCCGCCCATGGGACCACCATCGAGAACGTGCATTTCTCCAATGTGACCATGGACGCCGCCGTGCCGCTGAACCTGCTGCTGGGGCGCACCGCCACCCGCCCGGCGGATATCCGCCACGTCTCGTTTTCCAACATGCGGATGCGTGGCCGCCAGGGCTGCTACATCGGCGGCAATGAGGGCCTTTCGGTCGGCGACATCCGCCTGCACAACGTTCAGCTCCGGCTCAGCGGTGATGAGGTTGACCCGGACTTTTCCCACAAGATGCCCCTGCCCTACGGGAACAACGGGGTCCCCGATGCGCTGTTTTGCCGCCACGTGGACGGCCTGCGCATCAGCAATCTGGAGGTGGTCTGGGAAGACGTGGGGGAGAGCTGGCGCAACGGGGTGGCGCTGTCCGGCTGCGACGATGTGTCCCTGACAGACGTGACGGCGCCGGCGCCTCCGGTACCCACGGCCGGCGAAGCGCTGCGCTGTGAGAACGTCACCGGGCTGGCGGCAAGAGGATGACCTCCGCACCCCGGAGCGTCGGGCCACCGAGCGGGTGGCGCCGCCCACCGTCCGCCGAGCCCTGAGAGACGAGGTCGTCGCCTTGCACGCCTGCATCGCCCGTTACCGGGGCGCTTTCCCCGAGCTCCCGCGCCGGCTGTGGCCGGCCCTGTGCATCGCGCTGGCCGCGGTGTCCTGTCGCGCCACGGCGGAGACGGTTGTCCGCCGCGTGGTCATGCCGGGCACTGTCTACGAGACCCCGTACTATGTCAAGGCCGGCCAGGACCCTCGGGGCTCGAAGGTCTTTCTCATCGGCGGGTTGCACGGCGATGAGGCCGCCGGGTACCTGGCCGCGGGCAAGATCGCCAACTGGCGGGTGACGCGGGGCGCCCTGGTGGTGATGCCCGAAGCCCACAAGGAGGCCATACGCCGCAACGTCCGGGCCTACCCGGGAAACGTGAACAGCATGTTCCCCGGCGACCCGCAGGGGAGCAGCATGCAGCGTCTGGCGGCGGCCATCTGGCAGGTCATCGAGCTGCACCGCCCCAACCTGCTGGTCACCCTCCATGAGTCCGTCGGCTACCACAGCCGCTCCCCGGAGCGCTACGGGTATACCCTCTGCCACGACTTTCCCATCCTCAACTCGCTCACACAGCTCTGCCTGGACCGCGTGAACCCGGACATCGGCAAGAGTCTCAATCACTTCTCCAACTTCGTCGACCCGCATCCGGGCTGCCCCACCTACTGCGCCTGGCGGCGCCTCAGCATCCCCGCGACCAGCATCGAAACCTGCAGGCAGGAGCCACTTGCCGTGCGCGTGCGGCATCAGTTGATGATGGTGATGGGCTTCCTCGATGAGGCGGGGGTGGGGTACGAGCAGGGGGATGCGCCGTATCTGAGCACCGCCGGGCGGCCGCCGGCGGCTCCGCTGGAAGCCTGGGCCCCATACCTTGCCGCCCTCGAGGCCAAGACGGAGCCCCCGACGGGCTACGCGCTCCTGCGCGTGGTCTCGGACGACCCGGAGGCCAAGGTGTTCGTGGACGGCTACTACAAGGGCTGCACCCCCATGTCCACGGCGGTGGTCGCCGAGGCTCGAAGGGCGCTGCGGGTGACGGTGAAAAGCGCGCAGCAGACTACCTACGACGGGCAGGTGGTGGTGGAGCCTGGGGACGACATGCTGGTGGAGGCCAATCCGGCGTCAGAGGCGTCGGAGGTGGAGTAGCGGGCGGGAGGTACACCGTCTGCCGTCGCCGTCTGTCGCCGCCGTCTGCCGTCGCCGTCTGTCGCCGCCGTCTGTCGTCGCCGTCTGTCGCCGCCGTCTGTCGTCGCCGTTCGCCGTCTGCCGTCCGCCTGTGGGGGTGGCGTAGGACGAGGTAGGTCGAGGGGGTGGGAGGGTAAGAGGCGAGGAGGGGGGGTTG
>CAZXDD010000697.1:0-3936 GCA_964639415.1 uncultured Armatimonadia bacterium | reverse complement strand
CTCCACGTGCGTGGAGATCAAGGTCGTCGGCGCCTCCAACATGTGGGTGACGGCCCCGTACTTCAACTGCCCGCAGGCGCTCCTGCAGGTGATGCAGGGCGTGGCGGAGGGCACTGTTCCGGCCCCGGTGAGCTTCGAGGAGCTCAACGCCCAGGTGCGCGGCCGGCTGGCCGAGACCGTCCGGGACGCGGCCGAGCATCTGCACCGGGTGTGGCAGGCGCGCGCTGAGACGGGCTGCTTCCCGCTGGCGAGCTGCGTCATCAGCGATTGCCTGGAGAAGGGCCTGGACTTTGACCGCGGCGGCGCGCGGTACAACTGGGTCGAGAACTCCTTTGTCGGCCTGGCCAATCTGGCCGATGGGCTGATGGCCGTGCGGCATCTTGTGTTCGAGACGGGGGAGTACAGCCTGGAGCAGTTGCACGAGATCCTCCAGGCCGACTTCGCGGGCCACGAGGCCCTCCGACAGCGGATCCTCAACTCCATCCCCAGCTATGGCAACGCTCTGGAGCAGCCCGATGCTCTGGCGGCCGAATGGGCCGAGTTTCTGGCCGAGACGACCGCCGCCAATACGGTGGGGCTGCACCCGTACGTGCCCGGGTACTTCTGCTGGATCATGCACGAGCGCTTCGGCTCGGAGACGGGAGCCACCCCGGACGGCCGCAAGGCCGGCCGGGCGCTGGCCGACGGCGCCGGGGCCGCGCAGGGGAGGGAGAAGTCGGGCCCGACCGCTTCGGTGCTCTCAACCACCAGGTGGAGCCACCGCGCCGCGCTGGGGGGGCTGGTGCACAACCTCAAGCTCTCCCGCAAGGCGCTCAGCACAGAGGCCGACATGGCCGCCCTCCGGGCCGTGATGGAGACTTATCTGCGCCGCGGAGGTTTCGAGATCCAGGTGAACGTGGTGGGGGCAGAGATGCTCAAGCACGCCCGGGAGAACCCCGAGCTGTACCCGGACCTTCTCGTGCGCGTGGCGGGCTACTCGGACTACTTCGTGCGGCTGAACCCCAACATGCAGGAGGAGGTCATCGCCCGCAGCGAGCATGAGGGGCTCTAGCGGGGGCCTTCGGAGGCGTCCCGGACGGCGGGCCCTCTCCACAGGTCTGTCGCCCGCTATCGCTTCTTCCTCTGAGCCAGGGCTCGATCCAGTCGTGCCTGCAGGTCCCGGGCCCTCGGGCTTCCGCTCTCCTGCCGTAGGAACCGGCGTGCGTACATGACGGCCGCCTGCGTTTGCCCCTCTTTCTCGAACGAGAGAGCGGCCATGCCCCAGAGGGCATCGGCGCACCGGGGGTCTCGCTGCAGCGCCTGGCGGAAACGTCTCCTGGCTTCGGCTCCATCCCCGGACCTGCGGGCGATCTCCCCGGCCAGCGCCAGCGCTTCGGGCTTGGCGGGAGCAGTACGCAGGGCCATGTCCACGTACAGCCTGGCCTCATTGAGCTGGTCGGTCTCCAGGGCCGTCGAGGAGAGCCCGGAATAGGCGGCCTCCAGGTAGCGGTCGGCGATGGCGACGGTGTTGTGGTACTGCTGCCGGGCCTCGGAGAAGTTGCGCTCCTTGCGGGCGATATCTCCCAGCCGCAGGTATGCGGTGGCCGACACCGGGCTCAGGGCCACCACGGCCTGGAGCGCCCGGCGCGCCTGGGGCCAGTCGCCGCGCCGCTCGTGGATCGTGCTCAGCAGAAGGTGCGGCGTGGTGCTGTCCGGGGCCTCAAGCGTCCAGGCCTCACACACCCTGGTGGCCTCCGCGAGCTGCCCCTGGGCGATGAGCGTCTCCACGTATTGGCGCTTCTCACTCTCCGCCCGTCCGGCGACGGCATGGCGGCCGGCAGGCACCACCAGGAGCGCGACAAGCAGCGCCGCCGTCGCCAGGACGCCGACGGAGGCCGCCAGGCGCGGCCCGTGCCGGCCTCCGCCGGCCCATCCGGCCCACCGTGTGCGCCCCGACCGCTCCCGGGCCGACGCCCCCACCTCAACGACCGCCGGGAGCATCTGCGGCTCCGGCTCCTCTTCTCCGCGCTGAGCGAGGGCCTCCAGGAACCGCTCATACCCATAGGGCTCGGGCTCGCCAACCTCCCAGGCGTCCAGCAGCGAGAACTGACTCACCAGTTCGTCGTACAGCCTCGAGCACTCCCGGCAGGTGTGCAGGTGGGCCGAGATCTCCTCGCTCTCCCACTGAGTCGGGATGTCGTAGACGTAGTCCGGCAGGGCCTCTTGTACTTCCTTGCAGCCTCTCACTTTGCGTCATCCTCTTCCACCAGATACCTGAGCTTCTCGCGCAGAGCCAGGACGGCGTAGTGCATCCGCGAGCGCACCGTCGCCTCCAGGGCGCCGCAGACCTGGGAGATCTCGGCATAGCTCAGGCCCTGATAGTGGCGGAGCAAGAACACCGTGCTTTGCTCCTCCGGCAGCGCGGCCACGATCCTGTGGACCTCCTCGGTGAGCAGGTCGTCGGAGGCGGCCGTCGAGACCGCCCCCGCCCGGGGTTCCGGGTCGCCGGGCATTGGGGCGCGACAGACCTTGCGGAGGTGGTCGTAGGCCAGGTTGGTGGCGATGCGGTAGAACCAGGCGCGGTAGGGACGGCGGGGATCGTAGCGGGACAGGTTGGTGTGCGCCCGCAAGAAGGCCTCCTGGAACAGGTCCGCGGCCTCCTCGCGGTCGCCGACCATCCGCGCGAGATAGCGCGTGACGGGACCCTCGTAGCGGTAGAACAACTCCTCGACCGCCGCCATGGAGCCTTTGGCGGCGGAGGCGGCGAGCTGCTCGTCGCTCTGCCTCGTCTTGAGGGGCACCTGGCGCACCGGTGGCGAAGTAATGGTCACCGCATTGCGTCCTCCACTGCCAGTACGTGCGAGGGCAGGCCTGTGTTTGAACCGGCTTCACGGAGATCTGTGCTAGGGAACAACGGAAGAGAGGCAAAGGTCCCGGGATATGCAGGGCCTGCGCGGCATTGGCAGGAAACGTCGCGAACGGGCCATCGTCGGGCGAGACCCGCGCGGCAGGTACCTTGGGCCACTTCTAGCCCGCACAACGGGCGGTAAGCTCACATTATGCATGAACGCACTGGGGCCACATTTCGCCATTCCCGCGTCCGGAACGGTCGAAATACTGCCGTTCTCCCCCCTCCTCCCGTCTCCGCCGGCCGTTTGGCGGAGTAAGGGAGAGGGGGGCTGGGGGGTGACGCGACGTGAATCGGCGCCTGTCAGTATCCTGCATAGTCTGAGGCTAAGGCCTGCCGCGGGCCTCCGGCCCCACACGGCCAGGCGCCTGGTGTTGCCCGTGTCGTCTCGGCCGCGGCGGACGAGGCCTCCGGCCGCCGGCCCCCTCACACCTCCCCGGCCAGGCACTTCTCCTTGAGCTCCATGTAGTACAGGAAGTTGTCGTAGGGGATGTCCGGGGGAAAGGTGTGGTCCACCGTGGGGATGTAGCCGCCGTCCTGGACAAGCTCCGGCACCTTGCGCATGACCTCCTTCTCCACCGCCGCCCGGTCCTTGGTCAGCTCCCGCTTGTCGATGCCCCCCGACAGAGCCAGCCGGTGCCCATACTGTGCCCGAATCTTCTGCGGCTCCATGTCCGAGGCGATCTCACACGGCCAGTGCATGGTGATCCCACTGTCGATCAGCAGCGGAATGAGTGCCTCCGTGTTTCCGTCCGAGTCCAGCGAGATGATGCTCACCCCGTGCTCGTTGAAGAACCGGTTCATCCGCTGATAGTGGGGCAAGAAGAACTCCCGGAAGGTGGCGGGCGAGAGCAGCGGCCCGCTCTTGCACGCGAAGTCCTCGAAGTAGTTGAAGTAGTCGATCTGCACGTCGTGCAGGGCCTGGTGCAGCGTCTCCATGGTGAAGTCGGCGACAAACTGAACCATCTCGTGCACCAGGGCGGGCTGGTCGTAGAAGGCCATCGACAGGTTCTCGGTACCCATCCAGATGCGCAGGTTCGAGTACAGCC
>CAZXDD010000696.1:0-3956 GCA_964639415.1 uncultured Armatimonadia bacterium | reverse complement strand
TCGCTGCGCGAGATGGACGCTCGGAACGACAGCAAACGGACCGCCCAGCCTCTCGGCCGCAACTCTGGATGTCCACATGGGCGGCTACTCTCGCGATAGCTCCAGCAGCACCACCGAGAACCCCGGCATCTGCAGCCTCAGCCCTCCGTCTCGCAGCTCCACATCGGTAGGCTCCGGAAGCTCAGCGGCCGCCAGCAGACGCTCTCGCTGCTCCTGGTTCACCGCCTCCGGGCTGCCCAGCCTCTCCCATTCCCGCTGCGGGTCACAGACGCCCGGCCCGATCGCCGTCGCGCGGCAGCTCCACTCGCCCTCCAGGCCGCTGAGCTCCAGCGCCACCTCCGTTACGTACGGCGCCCGCCTGTAGTCCTCCACGAGGTTGAAAACCATCACCCACGCGCCGTTCCCGTCGAGCGACATCGCCGCAAGGCCGTCGACGGCCGCGGTGTCTGTCACGACCCGGGCGCGCCGCCCCTCCATGCGTCTGAGGAGCTCGAAGGCCCGGAAGCTCGGCTTGCGGACGCCGATCTTGGTTACAAGCCCCAGTCCTCCGAAAAAGCCGTCGTGGGCGTGGTAGGGGCCGTCGGCCAGGCAGAAGGGCAAGGTCAGCGTGATCCCGGCGTCGAGGAAGTGCTTCACCGCCATGGTACGGAAGGCGGCGTCGAAGCCGGTGTCGTGCACCGCATGGTTGGACGCCGAGCACCCCCACTCGGTGATCAGCGTCGGCAGCTCCCGGTACTGCGGGAACCTGTCGCGGGCCTCTTCCGCCTGTCTGAGCGACAATCGGAGGGCGTCGAACACGGGAATGCCGACACCGACGGTGTAGATGTGCCAGGAGAGGAAGTCGATCCGGCAGCCCACCTGCCCGGTGGCGTCGTTGACGCCGGTGGCGCAGTGCTCCAAGAGTGGCTCCAGCCAGCCGGTTCCGGCGCCACCGGGGCCGCCGATGCGGATGTCCCGATCCGCGGCCGTGGCTCCGGCCACGGCGTGATCGTACACCCGCAGATACTCCTCCAGCGTGCCGGAGAAGTACCCGGACGCATCGGGCTCGTTCCACACCTCGAAGTACCAGTCGTGGATGCTCTCCCCCCAGACCTCCCTGCAGTGGCCCACGGTGGCCCGCACCAGCCCCTGCCACCGGGCGAAGCCCTCGGCCCCCTTGGGCGGGTAGGGGTTGGTCCAGCCCCGGCCGTCATCCCCGGTGGCAAACTCCGGCGGAGTGGTCTCCAGCACGATGAGTGGCTTCATGCCCTGGTCCAGCACCGCCCGGACGCGACGGTCGAAGTCCTCCCAGCGGTAGACGGCCTTGCCCTCGGCGTCCTCGCTGTAGATGGCCGGGTTGTGCAGACAGTCGTGCATCCGGATGACCTCAAACCCGATGTCTCGCGCCAGGGCCATGGCCTCCTGCTGGACGGAGGTCAGTACGCGGTCGCTGTAGCTCACATCGCTTCCCAGCCACAGATGGCGGAACTGGCCGAGGTCCGCGTCGAAGTCGACACTCAGGAGGGCGGAATCGGTGCGCAGCGGCGGGCCGGCCGAGAGGTCGGGATCCAGAGATTCCAGCGTGATGTCATCGAACCACGCCGTCCCGGTGGTCTGCTCGCCCCACAGGTGGCAGACCACGGCGACGAAGGCCACCGCCCGGGACAGCAATGCCGTGCCCTGCACGCGTCTCCACTCTTGGGTCCCCTCCAGCAGCTCGATGTCCACATGCCCGACGGCCTGCCTGTCGGCGTCGTAGCTGATGAGCTGCAGGGCGGCCTTGTGCCAGGCCTCGGCGCCGCGGGACACATTGTCCGTCCTCATCCATCCCGTCACCCGCAACCGGCCGCCGCTGTACGGTACCAGGTCGCTCTGCATCCCCCCAGGGGCGAACACCCGGAGACTGCGGGTCCCGGAGCGGCTCTCCTCGGGATCGACGGCGACCCCCTTGGCCCACGGCTGGCGACTCCAGCCGGGGAGGTCATCCGTGCCCTCCTCGAAGCCTCCGTTTGCCAGGAGGTTCTGCGCGCCTGCGGCGGTGCAGGCGGCGATGGCGGCCAGTGTGAGGAGCCCCGGCAGTGGGTGCATGGCGGTGCCTCCGCATCAGATTGGCCCCTTCTTCACCACAACCCGCGGGCTTCCCTTCCGGGGCCGCGGCGGTGGCCTGCTCAGCTCCCACGCGCCCCGGGGGAGGCGCATCGCCGCCTCTTGCCGAATCATCCACCAGACTCGGCCCGGATCATCCAGCGCTCGCCCGAAAGGCCCTCTCCGATGCTCAATCTCCTGCTGCTTCTGGCTCCCCTGCTCTCCCTGCCCGCCTGCGCCCAGAACCTCGTCACCAACGGCGACTTCTCCTCCGGCCTCAGCGGCTGGACCCGCGCCCACGCAAGCGCCCCCGGGGCCATCGCCGTCGTTGAGGTGCAGGAGGCTGTGCCCGCGGCTCAGCTCAAGAGCACCGATGAGTGGGTGGACCTCACTCAGCCCATTGCCATCTCGGCCCGGCAGCCCGTGGTGTTCCAGCTTGACCTCAGGCGAACCGCCGCCGGGCGCGACATCTGCGCCTACCTCATCATCCGCCGGGAGAACGGCAAGGACGAATACTATGCCCTGGGGGCCGACCAGACCGTGCTCGACCGCAGGGAGCATTTCGCCCGCGTCATCGACCCGCCCGGAGACACGGCGTCCGCGCGGCTGCTGCTGATGAACCGCCTCCACGGCGCCACCGCGTGGTTCTCCAATGTGCAGGTGGTGCCGGTGACCTCCGAGGCCAGGCCCGCCGCCGACTACTGCCCCAAGCTGGCGGTGCCGGTGGTGCAGACCGCTCCGGTGCTGGACGGCACGCCGGGGCAGGAGGAATGGGCCGCCGCGGCCACGATCACCGGCTTCGTGCGCATCGCCGACGGAACTCCGGCGGAGGCCGGTACCGTCGCCCGCCTGATGCGCGATACCACCCACCTGTACGTCGCCGCCCGCTGCGAAGAGCCCTTCATGGCCCTGGGTAGCTTCATCAACACCGGGCACGATGCGGGCGGGTTGTTCGCCGATGAGGTCATCGAGATCTTCCTGGACCCGGACAACGACCACCGCGGCTACTATCATTTCGCCGTCAACGGCGCCGGCGGTGACTACGACGCCGCCCACGGCGAGGGGCCTGTGGAGGGCAGCGCCTTCGATTCGGGCTGGACAGTGGCCGCCGGTAGGGGAGAGGGCTTCTGGACGGTGGAGGTGGCCATCCCCTTTGCTTCCCTGGCCACAGGGGCGGCCGGTGACGTCTGGGGCTTCAACATCTGTCGCGAGCGCCATGTGCCCGAGCACCGGGAGAACACCGCCTGGTCCGCCACGGGCCCGCGCTTCCACTCCCCCGAGCGCTTCGGCGATCTGGTCGGTCTCGCCGCCGTCGCCAGGGCGCCGCTGGCGGCCGAGATCCTGGGTATCGACTCCCTGACGCCCGGCCCGGCACAGCTCGGCGTGCGGCTCACCAGTCGCACCCAGGCCGCCCTCCCCACTACGGCCCTGGTCAGGGTCGCCGTTCCCGGCGGCGGCGTGATCGCGGCCGAGCAGGTGGTGCGCCTCGAGCCCGGCGGCACTGAAGAGCTGCGACTGCCCCTGACCATCGAGCACAGGGGCGCCTACCAGGTGTCGGTGGACTGTGTGGACGAAACCGGCGCCCGCCTCTGCACCGCGCCGCCCTACGGCTTCACCGTCCCGCCCCTGCTCCGCGCCGCGATCACCAGGCCCTGGTACCGCGGGCGGATCTTCAGCAAGATGGGCCTGCGGCAGGTGGAGATCGAGGCCGATGTGGCCGAGCGCGACGTGGCGGCTCTGGGCTGGACCCTCACCGCCCGCGCTCTGTCTCCCGGCGGCGGCGGGCTGTCCGCCACCGTCCCCGTCGATGCGGCCGGGGTCACCGTCGCGCTCCCCTGCAAGATCGGAAGAGCACACGTCTGAACTCCAGTCACGAGATTCATCGCGTATGC
>CAZXDD010000695.1:0-3964 GCA_964639415.1 uncultured Armatimonadia bacterium | reverse complement strand
GCTGCATTCTCCTGCTCCCCCGCCAGACAACGGCTTCCGGTTTTCGCGGCCATCGCGAGGCGGATGCCGGAGGCGGCGAGCGAAGCGCCTGGACGCCCACGTGGGCGCGGTTCGTGACGTCTGCAGCGAGGTCCGGGGCCGGGCCGCGGCGACGCAGGCGTCGCACCGGCCGCACACTCGGCCCCTTGATAGGGCCGCGGTGGACGGCGCACTACCGCGTGGTCGCCGCCACCCGCGCATCGGCCGCCGCGACAATCCGGGCGACCTCGGCTCTCTGCTCCTGAGACAGCGGGCAGCGGTTCGGCGCCTCCCCAAGCAGGCGCCGGGCCTTGTCCCGGGCGTTCGTCACCATGTCCGTCGGGTCCGTGGCCCAGGCCATCGGCACCCGGCGGTCCATGAGCTCCGGCACCCATAGCTCCTCTCGATTGAAGCGGGCGGTATGCTCAGTGGCCAGGAACTGCGCGCCGGTGGGTGCCACCCGGCAGATGAGGTCCTCGGCGATGCGCTCATCGTCCACCGCGATCCCCTGCAGCAGGCGCTGGAAATGGCTCATCAGCTCCAGGTCGAGCATGAGCTGCACGGCGCTGCCCACGTCGGCAAAGGCCAGCGTCCCCAGCGAGCCGAAGCTGCGCACTCCTCCGCAGATGGCCCTGGTGGTATCGACGGCCTTCTCCATCATCGACTGGGCGCCGGGGGTCTTGGCGGCCGTCGACGGGCCCCCAACCGAGCGGTACTCGCCACCGAAGATGTAGGCCCCCATCTGGGCGCAGGCGTTGCGCAGGAGCTGCACGTCCGGCCCCGTCTGGGTGTGGATGCATGTCTTCATGTCGAAGGTCAGCGGACCGGCGCAATAGCCCGCGAGGCGGTCGTCCAGGGCGAGCGTGATGGCATTGCAGCCCAGGACCTCGGCGGTGATGTGCACGATTGCGCCCGCCAGCGTGGCCGGGGTCGCGATGCCGGCCACGGGCATGGTGCCAATGGCAAATGGCCGCCCCAGCAGCTTTCGGGCCTTCATCCCGATCTGTATGTTCTCGTCGGTGATCATGAACGGCGAGTTGTACCAGCATTTGGCCGCAAACGCCGGGGCGCGACGCACCCTCTCGGTGCCCCCGTCGCAGAGCGACTGTAGCTCGACGAAGTAGGGGAGCATGGCGGCCGTGTACACCGACACGGTCCAGGGGCGAGAGCTATTGAGGATGATGGTGGCGAAGGCGTGCACATCACAAGAGCCCGCGGGCACGTCCTGGGGGATGAAGGTGGGATGGGCGCGGTGAAGCCTGGGGTAGAAGACGTCGCACAGGCGCGACCAGTCAGCCAGGTCCTCCGTAGTGGCCCCGCGGAGTCTATTGCTCTCCAGATCGCAGATGTACAGGGCCTGGCCGGAGGCGGCGTACTGCAGCGAGTCGCCGCCGACCATTGCCGGGCGCCAGGGCCCCGCCTGCCTCCGGGCCTCGTCGATGCGGGCCAGCACCTTCTCGCGGACGGCGGGCGGGAAGGCGATGCGGCCGCCACTCACATCGCAGCCGAAGGCCGCCAGGGCCTCCCTGAACTCGGGGCAGCCTCCCGCCCTCACCGGGACCTGGGCCCACAGGCGCAGGGCGGCCTCCCACAGCTTCGCCGCCTCGGCCTCGTCCAGCACCACCGGTGCGTGCGTGACAAGCTTCATCGCCGATGCCTCCGGGAGCCGCGGAGCGAGCCCGTCAGCGCATACAGGCCACGCGTCCGCTTCCATCCTCGCTGAAATGGTTGCGGATGCAGTTGCAGCAGACGCCCTTGCGCTCGCACGGCTCGTACGAGCAGGTGCACAGGTCAATGTTGCGGGCCTGGTTCACCGCACAGGTCGTAGCGGCCTGCGCCGACAGCGACATCGTCTGCGGCTTGCGCTCGGCCCCGCGCATGCAGGCGGTCTTGGAGCCCGACGAGGCATGGGCGCGAAGGCACTCGCAGCAGATGCCTCTGTTGGCGCAGTCCTCGCTGGTGCAGGGACACATCTGGATGTTGATCTCATAGTTGACGCATTGCTCGCGGGTCGTCGCCATCAAGAGCTCCTCCAAGTGGTGGCTGTTGCCTGCCGGGAGCCACTGTTCGCCGCGACAGGCAACGCAACCTCCCCAAGCCCCGAAGCGCGGCGGCCAGCCGTGGCGGCCGGGCAGAGCGCGAGCCGGCGCCGCCATCATCGCGGCAACGGCGGAGGAGGAATCGCGCATTCCGGCGGCGCATTGCCCGCCCGGAGGTGCACCATGACCCTGTTTGACTGCAACGTCTGTTTCGGCTCCTTCTCCGTACCACCCCTGCAGCGGGTGGAGACGGCCGAGGCACTGGTGGCCGAGATGAGCCACTGCGGCATCAGCCGCGCCCTGGTGCGGCATGCCGCCCAGATCGACGAATCACCGGAGGTCGGCAACCCGCTGCTGTGCCGACTCGTGGCCCCCTATCCGGAGCTGGTGGCCTCGTGGGCGATACTACCCTTCGAGACCGGGGAGCTGGGCGACCTGCCCCAGTTTCTGCAGGCCATGCGGCAGCACGACGTGCGCGCCCTGTGGGCCTATCCCTCGCGCCACCGGTACTTGCTCAATGCGACTACGTTCGGGGAGCTTTTCGAGGAGATGACGCGCCGCCGAATACCGCTGCTGTTGCCCAAACAGGAGCAGTCCGGCGGCCGAGCGGGCTGGGACCTGGCGGACGCCATCCTCGGCGACTTCCCCTCCCTGCGGCTCATCGTCGTGGGCCACGGGAGCTGGGGCGAGGACCGCTATTTCCGCCCGCTGATGCGCCGGTACGAGGGCTTCTGTGTGGACACATCGCGCTACGAGCTGGACGGGGGCATCGCCGCGGCCTGTGCCGCCCACGGCCCTGAGCGCCTGCTCTTCGGCACCGCCTACCCGTACACCGGCATGGGCGGAGCGATGCTCACCCTGCTGCATGCGGACATGCCCGATGAGTGGAAGGTGGCCGTCGCCGGCGGCAACCTGCAACGCCTTCTGGACGAGGTGAACCTGGGATGACAAGCTCACCGATTGCCCTGGAGTTCCGACAGACCGGCAAGTGTGCGCAATGCCCGGTGATCGACTGCCACGGCCACTACGGCCCCTACGGCGGCATCTACTTCCCGAATGTCTCGCCCGAGGCGATGATCGGGACCATGGACCGCGCCGGCGCGCGCTTCGTCGTCAGCTCCGGCCACATGGCGCTGGTGGACACCGACCGTGGCAACCAGGAGATGGCCGACATCACCGCCCGCTACGGCGACCGTATCAAGGGCTGGTGGGCCGTGAACCCCAACTATCCCGAGCGCATCGCCCGTGACCTGGAGACATTCGAGCAACGGGAGGGCTTCGTAGGCTTCACGCTCCTCTCCGACTCCCACCTCTACCCCATCCCGGGGGAGGCCTATGCCCCGGTGCTTGAGTATGCCCGCGCCCACAACCTGCCCATCCTGATGCACACCTGGGGTGGCTCGGCCTATGACTCGCCACAACTGGTGGACGAGCTTGCGAGCAGGTACCCGGAGGTGACTCTCATCATGGGCCACTCGGGACATGGGCAGTGGGACGAGTCGATCCGTGTGGCCACGAGCCATGAACGGGTGTATCTGGAGCTGACCGCCGCCTACGCCACCTGCGGCGCGGTCGAGAGGATGGTCTCGGGCGGCTGCTCGGAGCGGATGCTGTTCGGCACCGACCTGCCCTGGTTCGATCCGCACTACGGCATCGGCTGCATCGTGTTTGCCCACATCTCAGACGATGACCGGCACAATATCCTGCACAGGAATGCGGAGAGACTGATGGGGCGGGAGGAACGGCGGTGGTGACGGCGGTGGTGACGGCGGGAGGAACTGCGGGGGAAGGACTGGGACTACGGCTGGGCACGGCAGAGGCGGCACGGATCGCCTCCTCTGCCGTTCTCTGGGCTCTCTTTCCGTACTCCGCCGTTCTCCGTGTTAAGGCCGTTGCCGTCAGCCGTC
>CAZXDD010000694.1:0-3997 GCA_964639415.1 uncultured Armatimonadia bacterium | reverse complement strand
CCCCCCCCCGCCGGCCCCGCCCCTCCCGCCCCCGGTGGAATACATCTACGACACGCCCACCGAGAACGACTACTTCTTCGTGGGCTGTTCGGGCGCCGGCTATGTCTATCCGGACGTCATGCCCAACCTCGAGCAGTTCGCCGAGCACACCAGAGCCGCGGCGGAACGGGCCGATACCGACTGCATCGACATGTGGGGCGCCAGTCGGCGCGAGGTCGTGGAGCGGTATGCCAACATCACGCGGCCCACCGGCCTGTCGATCAATGCCGGGCCGGCGCGGCTGGCCATGCTCCCCGGCAGAGTGCCGGTGGCCTACCACGAGCTGGCCTACTGGCAGGTGCCGGCGGCCGGGCAGGAGTCATGGACGCGGGCGTTTCGTGATGATGCCGCCCGGGCCAAAGCCATCGACTGGGTCGTCAACCGCATCGAGTCCATCGCCGACCGGCACTACCCGCCTTTCATCATCCTCGTCTACGGTGACCTGCACAGTTGGCCCCATCACTGCCGGACGCATGCTGAGATCGCCGCGGCCCTGGACCCGGAGCGCTTCGCCTGCGTGCGTCTGGACGACGCCATGGCCTCGATCCGCGCGTGGTCGCAAGACCGGGTGATGATCGGCGCCGAGAGCCACAACGAGCGCCTGGCCTGGGCCGTCATGCAGGGGGAGCCCACCACGGTGCCGCTGAGTCTGACCAATGGGCGCGAGCAGGCCGCGGACGTGCAGGTGGGGGTGAGAGCGGGCGATGTGGAGGTCTCACGGAGGGTCTCCATACCCGCCGGGGCAACCAGAGAGATGGAGGGCCTGAGCCTGAAGCTGGATACGCGGCCGGCCGGGGAGACAACCTTGACCTTGCGGGCTCCCGGTCAGGATGAGACGCGGCCGGTGGACCTGACGGTGGTGCCTGTCGCCGATCCTCCGGCGGCGGCCCGGGCCGCCGCGGTCTGGAGTGCGGCCAACCTCCGTCACGCAGCGGGAGAGCCGCTCGCGGACGCTGAGGTCGTCGGCGGTCAGGCCTGGCTCTCTCCCGAGCCCGGTGAGCCGAGTTGCCATATCCTCTTCGGCCCTTACGCCGACATGCCTCCGGGGCGCACCATCGTCGCCTTCCGCCTGAGGCTGGACGCCACGCAAGAGCAGGTCGCGGCCCTTGATGCCGATGAGGTGCTGGCAACCCTGGACCTGTCCGCGGGGGGCTACAAGGGCACGGGCGAGAGCTGTGCCGTCGCCCACCTCAGAGTGGCGGACTTCCGCACTCCGGGGCGGTGGGAGTGGTGCACCATCGAGGGCGACTGGCCGGGCGACCCCAGCCAGATGGAGACGCGGGTGTGGTGGACGAGCAAGGCCAGGATCGCCCTGGATCGCGTGGCGGTGTTTCGGGTGGGGTAGGGGCCGTTGCCGCTCACCTCTCCCGGGCGCTCGCTGGGAGAGGTGAGCACCATCGCTCACCCCCCGCAGGCCTTCCTCAGCCTCTCGTGCACGGCCTGCGCCGTCTCCAGGTCCAGCCCCGACATGTCGAACAGGTAGCGCGTGTCCGGCAGCGCCATTTCCAGCAGCTCGGCAATCTGAGCCTCGGACATCCACGCCATCAGCAGGACGGTCTGCCCGGAGAACACCTCGATCGCCGGCCGCGGTCCCGGTGCCTGGAACACCCGGTTGAGCCCGCGCAGGTTGGGGATCTTGCGGAAGCTCCCGTACTGGTGATCGGCCGTCGCACAGCAGTGGATGAAGATACCGCCGAATCTCTCGCTCAGCGAGGTGAGCGTGGGCACGCAGAAGTCCTCGAACATGGCCACCGACATCGCACCGGCCTCGTCCTCTGAAAGCCAGCACCCCAGGTCGGAGGGTGCCCACGCATTGGGGCAGTGGCACAGATTGCACTCCCCCAGCTCTGCCATGAACGCCCGCAGGAAACCCTCCAGCAGCCTCTGGCACTTGCCCACCAGTCGCTGCACCGCCGCCGGATCGTCCAGCAGCGCCAGGTAGAAGGCTTCTTTCCTCCAGATGAGAGCGGCGATATCGAACGGGCTCTGGATGTCCGGGACACGGACAGGCACCTCCGGTCCCAGGCGATCCCGCAGCATTGTGGCGTATTGCAGGCAGCGCTGCAGGGGCTCGGCGTCAAGCGAGGGCACCTGTAGAGCATCGGCTTCCTCGGCGGTGGACACCAGCGGCATGGCGGCGGGCGGGGAGTCCTCGTAGATGTGCACCGGGCAGCCGAAGGCCGCGGCGAAGACCTGCGTCCCGGTATGGATCCTGGCGCTGGGGACGCTGTGGTCGTCCAGGGCCTCCAGGTACTGAAGCTGCAGCCCGTACTCGCGCAGGCCGCGATCCAGCCAGTCGATCAGCGGCGTTCCGGGACAGGCCAGGTCGCCGGGATGGGGAGCATCCGGTACCGGCGGTCCCATGATGATGGCGTGTCCCGGAAAGAGCCCCGCGAACAGGTCGGTGAGCAGCCGCCGATTGCGGGCGATGCGTGCGTCCATCAGGTGCACCCCGTGTGGTGAGGCGGTGTTGGCCGTTCGTGCGGCATCGAGTGCGCAGGCGGCGCCCCGCGCCCCATTGCCTGGAGCGCGCAGGGATGTGTTCCCCGTGCCGGGCGGCTATCCCTGTCGCGCCCCACTGTGGTGCAAACCTCGCCCCGTCCGAAGGCAGGTGTTCGGCGTTTCCGGGCCGAAATGGGCGCCATCAACTCTGGAGGCCTGACGATGCGCGACACGGTCTGCGTTGTCCTCGGTGGCGGGCGCGGGGCGCGGCTGTACCCTCTGACCATGGAGCGGGCCAAGCCCGCGGTGCCGCTGGGCGGCAAGTACCGGCTGATCGACATCCCGGTGAGCAACTGCCTCAACAGCGGTCTGAACCGCATCTACGTGCTGACGCAGTTCAACACGGCCTCGCTGCACCGACACATCAACCACACCTACAAGTTCGATGACTTCGGCGGCGGCTTCGTGGAGATTCTCGCCGCCGAGCAGACCGACGAGAGTGCCGACTGGTACCAGGGGACGGCGGACGCCGTGCGTCAGAACCTGCGCCACCTGCGGCTCTACGGGTCCCGGCTGTGCCTGATCCTCTCGGGCGACCAGCTCTACCGCATGGACTTCCAGCAGATGATCCGCTACCACCAAGATCGCCGGGCGGCCATCACCATCGCCGCCATTCCCGTGCGACGCGATGGGGCCTCCGCCCTGGGGATCCTGAAGGTCGATCGCGACAACGCGATCATCGACTTCAGCGAAAAGCCGAAGGACCCCGGGTTGCTCGATAGCCTGGCCGCGGACCCCGAGAGCCTGCGGCGAGCGGGAATCGCTGGCGGCGATCGCACCCATCTGGCCTCCATGGGGATCTACCTGTTCTCCAGCGAAGTGCTCTCCCACTGCCTGGACAACGAGGACGCCGATGACTTCGGTGGCGAGGTGATCCCGACCGCGATTGGTCGTCTTCCGGGCCGCGTGTTTGCCTACCCCTTCGACGGCTACTGGGAGGACATCGGGACAATCCCCGCGTTCTTCACGGCAAATCTCGACCTGACCGCGCCGGTGCCGCGCTTCAACTTCTTCGACGAGGTGTCACCGGTCTGGACCCATCCCCGCTATCTGCCGCCCTCGAAGATCAACCGCTGCGATGCCGAGTCGGTGGTGATCGGCGACGGCACCGTCGTGGACCGCAGCCGCCTGCGGCAGTGTGTCATCGGCCTGCGCAGCGTGATCCGCGAGGGCTGTGACCTGGAGCGTGTGGTGATGATGGGGGCGGACTTCTTCGAGACCGACGAGCATCGCCTGCGCCACCGCAGCGAGGGCCTGCCCCCCGTCGGGCTCGGGCGCGGGGTTGAGGTGCGCAATGCCATCATCGACAAGAACGCCCGTATCGGTGAGGGAGCCCGGATCGTCAATGAGGCGGGCGCGATGGAGAGAGACGGGCCGGACTACTGGGTCCGTGAGGGCATTGTGATCGTGCCCCGGTAGATCGGAAGAGCGTCGTGTAGGGAAAGAGTGTAGGATA
>CAZXDD010000693.1:0-3998 GCA_964639415.1 uncultured Armatimonadia bacterium | reverse complement strand
GTGTGGCCGGGAGGGCCCACCTGCTCGGGCGCCTCGACCTCCAGGGAGAAGATGCCCCTCTCGTTTGTCTCGACGCCCGTGTCTTCGCGCAGCGAGCCGTCGGGGTTGATGATGCGGACCGTCACCTGGGCCCCGGCAGCCGGCGTGCCATCGGGCAGCACGACGCCCTGGGTCATGATGACTGGCGCGGCGCACAGGGCCTGTGCGGCCAGCGCGACGGCGAGGGCCACTGCAGTTCGGAACGCGATTGCCACAGCACGGCGCGTTGACGGCATGGCGCTGCATTGCGACCGACTCTTTCCTGTCATGGCTGCACCTCGGTGACCGAAGTGGCCCGGGCGGCAGGGGAAAAGCGGCGCCATGCCGACGGCGGGCGGCACACATACCGGGGTCTTTCGCCATTTCGCTCAACATCACCTTCTATTCTACGCAGTTATGACTCTCGAAGAGGTCTTCTAAGGGTCATATAGGCCGAGAGATTCCCCGCCGATGTCGTGAAGTCACACCGGTGGCCTGCCTGCGCCCTCCGCGGCCCTGGATCGGAACGACAGCGTCTCCGCAATCCTCCCCAGCACCGGCAGCCCCTCCGCCTCCGCCGCCTTCGCCTCGCGCAGGAGTTGCGCCGCCTCACCGCTCCGGATCCTCTCGTTCCCCTCATTCCTGAACGGGTGCAGATCGCAGAGCTGCTCCAACCTCTCGGACGCCAGCCCGTACCAACCGCTCGCCTCGTCGAAGAGCCCGTCGGCGCGGCCCGGCAGGCGCGTTCTGGCCTCCCGCAGAAACGCCACCCCCTCCCGCCTCAGCTCGGCGTATGAGGCGGCGCAGCAGCGGTGTCCGAAGTCCTGGGCCTTCCCCTCCTCGAGAGCCTGCGCCCACAGGTCGTATCCGGCGAGGCCGGTGGCGAAGATGCTGCCATCGGGCGGGCGGGTCATACGCTCGACCACGGCGCCGAGTGCCTGGCGGACCACCACCTCGTCGGCCGCGGGGGCGTGCCGCCTGACCGCCTGAGCGCGGACCCAGCCTACGCAGGCCGCGATCTCCTGCCACGGCTTGGGGCCCGCCGGCGTGGCCGGCCCGCCGTCCGGCCCGGGCGCCAGATAGTGGTACCCCACCTCATCGTAGCCGGTGACCACGAAGAACTCCGGATAGTCCAGGTCGTAGACCATGCAGGGGATGCCCTGGTCGATGCTCCTGCGCACCAGGGCAAAGGCCCGCTGTTTGGCGTCCTCCAGATCACGGCACGCGCCGAAGGGGCAGCCGCACACGGCCTCGATCTGGTAGCCGAGGTCGGGGGCCAGGCGCGCCACCATGCCCGGGTTGGCGGGACTGCAGGGGTTGACGCACACCGCGTCCCAGGCCACGGGGCCGGCGGGATCGGCGTCCGGGCCCATGCACATGACGAAGGCCCAGCCGCTGCCGCCATAGAGCCACGGGCGGGAGATGTCCACTCCCAGGTAATCGAGGCATGCCTTCACTGAGCCCAGGTACGAGACCCAGGCCCAGTCCGCGCCCATGTCGTCCAGCTTGCTTGCCACAGCGCAGCCCTCCAGTCGGGTTCACGGCCGGTCGTAGATGCAGCCCCACGGCATCTCCTGATATTCCGTGAGCCCGGCGAGAGCCGCCTCGCCGGGGTGATCTTGCGGCTCTGGCCGGTGAGCAGCTCCAGATCGTGGCGGCCGCCGAGGCTGGTGTGCACGACGGCGTGCTGGCCGCCCTCACCGAGGGGCTGCCTGTCGCTTCTCACCTCCAGCCGGTCCACCAGGTCCCACGGAAGATTACTCTTTGGCCCGAAGAGGCCTTTGATGGCAATGCCGGTTTCCTCGATTCGCACGTACGCCGCGGCGTGCAGCCAGACGAACACGCCCCAGATGGCCAGGAAGAACACGGCGGCGCCGATGCAGACGATGCGGCCACGCTCAGGGATGACGTCGGGTCCCAGGGCGGAAGGGGAGCAGGCGGCCGCTACGAAGGCGAGCACGACGGCGGCCATCACGGCTTGAGCGCCGGGGGGCAGCTCGTGGCGGAAGGTGACGGGCAGAGGCGGCGACTCAGAGGGTGGGGGGAGAGCCGACGGGAGCCTGCGGGGCCCTACGCCCCGCTCCTCCCGTGATGCTCGTGGCCGCGGAGACCGCGATCAGGCTCCCTGACGGCATGGGTCGGTCACCTCGCGGGTGGTCCGGGACGAACGCAGTGGGGGCACAACAGCCGGCCGGAGGGCTGGCCTCCGGCCGGGACAGGCGGGCGACGGCGATCGCGGCCTACTCCTCGATCGGTCGCCTGATCTCGAACGTGCCTCTGGCCACCTGGCTGTCGATGTAGTTGCGCTTGAAGGCCCTGGCCTTGATGCTCGTCGTCCAGCGCAGCATGATCGGCTTGCCGTCGTAGACCTCCGAGTACTTGGTCGGATCATCACCGTCGATCGTGTAGCGAATCTCCGCCCCGTCCAGGTCGCACTTGATGAGCACGTCGGTGGTCCTGTCGAACCTCCCGGGCGCCGGGGTGAAGTACGGCGTCGGGACCGGCTGCATCTTCGGGTACAGCGCCTTGCAGATGGGGGAGGGCTTCTTCCCATGCTTGAAGGCCCGGGCCTGGATAAAGGTGGTCTCCACCATCAGGATCATGTCCTTGAACAGCATCTTGCTCTCGGTGGGCTCTGAGCCGTCCAGGGTGTAGTAGATCCTGGGCTTCTCTCCCTCGGCCTTGCACTCCAGCACGAGGACCTCCTTGTCCTCGAAGTAGCACCCTTCGAGCAGGCCGGTCTTGGTGGAGAAGGTGACCACCGGCAGGTCCGGGTACTTCTCTCGATACTCGACCTTCACGACCTCCGACGGCTCCATGCCCTCCACGTACGTGCGGGCCTTGATCGTCGTAGTGTCCACGAGTTCCACAGGCTCCTTGTACAGGAGCGCGGAGGTGGTGGGTTCGCTGGCGGTGAGGGAGTAGCGGATCTCGTACTTGGGCATCGAGCAGGTCATGCTGACCTTGATCGGGTCGATGAACTCGGTGCCCGCTCCGGGCTTGAGGACCGGCCGCAGGGCCCGGACTCGGTAGGAGGCCTTGGCGATGGGGCTTTCCTTCTTCCCCGGCTTGAAGGCCCGCGCCTTGACGGTCACCGACTTGATGAGCGCGAAGCGGTCCTTGTACTCGGGGGAGAAGGGGATGGGGTCGGAACCGTCGGTGGTGTAGTGGATCACGGCCCCCGGGGTCTTGCACTCCAGCTTGACGATGACGTTGCCGTCGTAGGTCTTGCCGGGGTCGGGGGTGAAGACCACCGGGGCCACGTCGGGGTTGTTCTCGGTGTACTTGGCGACGGCCACGACGCTGTCGGCCATCTTGTCCTTGAACCCGCGGGCCTTGACCGTCACCGTGTCGGAGAGGGTGATGGGGCCCTTGTACTCCGGCGAGCTGCTATTGGGATCGTACCCGTTGGTGGTGTAGCGGATCTTGGCCCCGCTGGTGGCACACTCGATCTTCAGAGTGATGGGGTCGTCGAACGACGACCCGGGGCTGATGCTGAACTTGGGGGTGGCCACAAGCTGCTTGTACTCGGCGGTGACCACCGAGCTGTCGCTCATGCCGGGCTTGAAGGCTCTGGCCTTCAGGATGGTGGACTGTGTCAGCGTGATCGGGCCCTTGTACTGGTTCGCGCTGGAGCTGGGGTCGTAGCCGTTGGTGGTGTAGCGGATCACCGCGTCCTTGGTGCCGCAGGTGATGGTGATCTTGATCTCCTTGTCGAAGCTCTTGGCGGCCGGCTCGAACTTCGGGGTGGCGACGGTCTCGGCGGTCGCCGGGAGTGCCACGGCGGCCAGGAACGCCACCACTGCGAATGTCCTGCTTGCGGTCGTCGATGGCATCTTCGATCCTCCGGTTCGGCAGGTTTGTCTGGTCTGAACCACTAGCGAAGCTCCGCCTCAAACCGACGAGCACGGCGCGGAGGTTGCTACGGGGGCGGCGACACGGCCCGGCGGCGAGCCTTCCGGCTCGCCGAGTCGGGCTGG
>CAZXDD010000692.1:0-4001 GCA_964639415.1 uncultured Armatimonadia bacterium | reverse complement strand
TATGTCAAGGACATCATCCCCTCCCTCGTCGACATCGGTGTGGATGTGCTGCAGTTCGACCAGCCCGAGCTGCACGACCTCGACTGGCTCGCCCGGTTCTCCGCCAAAGTCACCTACTGGTGCCCCATCGACATCCAGACCTCCCTGCAGTGCGGTGAGGAGACCCGGATCAGGGCCAAGGCACGGGAGATGGTGCGGAAGCTGGGGTCTGAGGGCGGCGGGTTCATCGCCAAGGACTATCCGGACAACCACTCCATCGGTTGCGATCCGATCTGGCAGCACTGGGGCTACGAGGAGTTCCTGCGCGTCGGCCGCTACGACGCCGACGGCACCTGCCCGCTGGCTCGCTAACCGCCCTGCGGCGCACTGTCGGCCCCTCATCTCGCCATTGACAAGGACGGCGATTGAAGTGACCGCCAAGGAACGCGTGGCCTGCGCCTTCGAGCTGCGTCCCTACGACAAAGTCCCCATCTACCAGGCCGGGTTCTCGGCCGCCGTGGGCTCGCAGATCCTCGGGCGCGAGGCCTTCGTCGGCGGCGGTCGCGTGCAATACCTGGAGGCCGTCGCCCTGTGGAACGGTGAACAGGCCCACCGGGAGTATCTCCGCCGCTGCCACGATGACGCCGTCGAGCTCTGCCGCACCCTCAAGCTCGACGTCGTCCGCACCACGTACTGGCGCATGCCCGAGAAACCCACCCGCAGGATCGACGAGTTCACCTTCCTCTACGGCGATGAGAACGCCACCTGGCGCGTCATGCGCCACGACCCTCACACCGAGCTATATCAGATCATCGACCACAGCCCGGTGCCGGCGCCCACCATCGAAGACCTCGAGCGCGGCGTGGCGGCCCTCGAGGAGCGCGTGGAAAGCTACGAGCCCGCCCCGGCGATGTTCGACGCGATCAAGCGCACCATGGACGAGTTCGGCGAGGACGGTGTGCCGTACGGGGGCGGCGGCGTCGGCCTGTGCATCCCGCGCGAGCCCATCTGGCTCGAGGCCGTCGCCCTGCGCCCCGACATCGTCAAGAGGTACCTGGACGCCCAGGCGGAGCAGTCCGCCCGCAACGCCGCCCTCGCCGCAGAGCACGGAATCCGTTACCTCTACGGTGGCGGCGATTTCGCCTCCGCCAGGGGTCCCTTCTACTCCCCGCGGGCCTTCCACGAGCTCATGCTTCCGGGGCTGCGGAAGATCACCGCCGCCTGCGAGGCCGCCGGCACCCTCCACGGCTTCGCCAGCGATGGCGACCTGTGGTCGGTGGCCGATGATCTGTTCTCCAATGTGCACTTCTTCTACGAGCTGGACTGCAGGGCGGGCATGACCATCCGCCGCGTCCGCGAGACCTTCCCCAGGGTCGCCCTGCTGGGCGGCGTGAACTCCGAGACCTTACATCTCGGCTCGGTGGATGATGTGAAGCGCGAGACCGAGCAGGCCATCGAGGCCGCCGGGGAGCTGGGGGGCTGCGTGATCGGCTGCTCCAACCAGATCGTGGCCGGCACGCCGCTGCAGAACGTCTGGGCGATGATGGAGATCCTCTGGCAGGGAGCGTAGGAGGCCGTTCGCCGCAGTCGGGCGGGCTCTTGCCGACCCCCCGATGGCCTCCGCCGCCCGCCGCATCCCCTGCACGGCCAACGGCCCGCGTGCATCCCTTGTGCATGGGTGGCGAGCAGCCCGTGAGATCCTCGACCGACAAGCCTGAGCGGACCGACCCGCGCGTACGGCCCACGAAGACCACCTGGGTCGTGAGCATCCTCTGCGTCGCGGCCGTGGCCACCGGCGGGGCGTTCTCGGCCCTGGTCCGCTACGACCTGGTGGGCTTCGGCCACCTGCCACGCTCCGCCGTGTTCCTCTGCTTCGTGCTCCTGATGCTCAATGCAGGGCTCAAACGCCTGCTGGGTCGACGCGCCCTGGGCTCAGAGCAGTTGCTGTTTGTGTTCATCGCCGTCATGGTGATGTCCGGATTCCCCGGCCAGCAACTGGTCACATACCTGTACATCGGGCTGGTTGGCTGTCAGCACCACGCCACGGCTGAGAACAAGTACGCCGAGACCTTCTTCGACTATGTCCCCCGGTGGCTCGTGCCCTCCATGGACCCCGACAGCCCCTCGGTGCGCTGGGCCTTCTACGGCCTGCCGCCGGGGCAGTCGATCCCCTGGCACGAGTGGATCATCCCCCTCGCAGCCTGGACCCCATACCTGCTGGCCCTCCTGCTGCTCAGTGCCACGGCGGTCGCGCTGCTCAAGCGCCGCTGGGCCGACGAGGAGCACATGGTGTTCCCGCTGGCCCAGATCCCCGTGGAGATGCTCACCTACGACCGCGACGAGGCCCTACTGCCCGGCGCGTTCCGCAGGTGGCTGTTCTGGGCGGCGTTCACGATCCCCGTGGTGCTCTACTCCAAGAACGCCCTGCACCACTACGTCCCCGCCATCCCCGAGACCGACCTGACCCCGGACATCGGAGTGGTGTTCGGCGGCCGGCCGTGGAACATGCTCAACCACTTCCCCTACCACTATTACTTCGAGATGCTGGGGATCACCTATCTCGTCTCCGATGAGGTGTCCTTCTCCCTGTGGTTCTTCTGGATCTTCCGGCGCC
This sequence comes from uncultured Armatimonadia bacterium, assembly GCA_964639415.1. Classification (GTDB taxonomy): domain Bacteria; phylum Armatimonadota; class Zipacnadia; order Zipacnadales; family JABUFB01; genus CAYRFY01. The sequence continues at coordinate 1,408 of CAZXDD010000692.1, read as the reverse complement.
TGGGGGCGGTGTTTCGCGAGATGCTCGGTCTGGGCGGCCACGCGGACTTCTTCACCCATCAGGGCCTGGGGGCCTACGCCCTGCTGGCACTGATCTACGTGTGGTCCGCGCGACACTCCCTGCGCGATATCGCGCGCAGGGCCGTATTCGGTGATGGCCCGTATGACGACGGCGCACAGGCCATGTCGGCCCGGCTGATGCTCCTGGGATTCTGGGGCTCGCTGCTCACCATCGTGGTCTGGGGCCATGCGATCGGCGCCGGTTGGTGGAACGCCCTGGCCCTCATCGGCTTCTACCTGATCTCCATCGTCGTGCTCACGCGCATCGTGTCCGAGGCCGGCGTCTTCGCGGTCTGGACGCCCTTCGGCAACCAGGAGGCCCTGCTGGTCAAGATGCTGGGGACCGGAGCGATCGGCCCCCGGGCCATCACCGCCCTGTCGTACATGGGCTACAAGATCAGGGACACCGCCTCGCTGTCCGCGGGCAACATCATGCAGGGGTACAAGATCGCGGACTTCGGGTGGCTGCAGGCTCGACAGGTGGCCGTGCTCATCGGCGTCGCGCTGGTGTTAGGCCTGTTTTGCTCCCACGCGCCCTCGCTGTATGCCATCTACTCCCGCAGCATCCCCGGACTGGGATGGTGGCCGAAGAGCTCGGGAAACGCACTGGGGCAGGGAATCTCGCAGCTCATCCTGGCGAACAAGCCCTTCACCGCCGGCAACTACGGCAACATGGCCCTCGGCGCGGTGACGGTGGTGTTCCTGAACCTCATGCGCCAGAGGTTCCTCTGGTGGCCCTTCCACCCCCTGGGCTACACGGCGCTCATGGGCCCCCAGTACATGGGCGACCGCTACGGCTTCTCGATCTTCCTGGGCTGGCTACTGCGGCGTCTGGTGGCCAAGCTCGGAGGCTTCTCGGCCTACCAGACCGGGCGCGTGGCGGCCATCGGCATGATCGTGGGCAACGCCGTCGTGCTCCTGAGCTGGAGCATCGTGCACTACTTCCACCCCATCAGCACGGTCCTGATCATTGAGTGACAGGGTGACTGCCCCGGACCCGCCGGGCCCGTGGCCGGAGCCCTGCGGCCCCCCTCGGAGATGCACGGCCGGGCGACCCGGCCTCGGCAAGCGCATCCGCAGAGCGGACGTGACACATGCAAGGGACCGTCAGGACACTCATCCTACTTGCCTCCAGCCATGGCATCGAGGCACCCAGGCGGCCCGATTGGCTTGGCCGACAGGCTCCGCGGGCCGAAGACCGTTGATGAGCGTCATTTAACAATTGAGTGCAGGTTTGGGGGACTCAGGCGAGGAACACACTACAAGCAATGCAGTTGGCGCGGCCAAGATTCCATTCCTGTTCAAGATCGGAAGAGCACACGTCTGAACTCCAGTCACGAGATTCCATC
>CAZXDD010000691.1:0-4027 GCA_964639415.1 uncultured Armatimonadia bacterium | reverse complement strand
GAAGAGGCCGTTGGCCGTTCCGCGCCACGCATCGCGCGCCACGGCCGTTCGCCGTTGGACCTTCGACCTCGCATGCCGGCTCGCAAGTGCCGCCCAGGCAAGAACGTCGCGGCGCCCGTGACGGCGTTTGAGGTGCGTTCTGACCGACACTGGCGCCGCCGACCCGCCCATCGTGCACGGGACGCAGGCGGCCCGGCGTACCCCGGAGCGCCGTCTTCCGGACCCATTGTGAACCACCTTGTCGAATGCGCATCTTCCCTTCTCGGGGCGCTCTCCGGCGTTCTGCCGCCCCTCCGGGGCTCGGCGTCGTGGTCGCGCCATCCGGGGGGCTCGGCCCCCCGCTACTTGTGTGTCGCCCCTATCTGCGGGGCTGACGGCTACGGCCGCCGCCGAAAGACGCTAGACACATACTCTCGCGCAGCGAGATAGCGAAGGACCTCGCCATGCCTCAGGAGATTCTTCGAGCTGCTCCCTCCGGGAGCGGACGCTCTCAGGATGACATTCCCGGCGAATGTGGGGTTTCCGGCTGCATCCTAGATGAACACGCCCCGTGGCGAGAGCTGCGCGGTGGCTCCCCCGTCGACGCACAGCACCTGGCCGGTGATGTACGACGACTGCTCGCTGGCCAGGAAAGCCACGGCCGCCGCCATCTCCGCCGGAGTGCCGCGCCGCCCTAGAGGGATGTAGGGCTGGGCCATCTTCTCTCTTGGCAGCTCGGGATCGGTGGCCCGACTCATCGTCGCTCCCGGCGCCAGGGCGTTGACGCGGATGCCGTACTGTCCAAGCTCCAGTGCCAGCGAGCGCGCCATGCCGATGACCGCGCACTTGCTGCTGTCATATGCCAGCATATCGTGGTGTGACTGTACCGCTCCGATGGTGGAGACGAGGATCAGGTTGCCCGCGCCGGTGGGCACCATGGTCTCGGCGCAGGCCTTAGCCATATAGAACGAGCTATCCACATTGGTAGCGTACATGGTGTGCCAGAAGTCCTCGTCTGTGTTCAGCAGCGAGCCGCCCCTGACCAATGCCGCATTGTGTACCAGCACATCCACGCTCCTGCCTTCTTGGGCGATGCGCGCGAAGAGGGCGTCGATCTGCTCGCGGACCGAGACATCGGTCACCACCGGCGTGGCCTCTCCCCCACCGTGGGCGATGGCCGCAGCGGTCTCGACGAGCCTGTCCTCTCTGCGGCCGCAAAGGTAGACGTGCATGCCCTCTTGCGCCAGGCGCAGACTGATGCCGCGGCCGATGCCATCACCGCCGCCGGTCACCAGGGCCGTCTTGCCCCGCAGGTCCCGGTAGCACGGGCCCTGCGGGGATCGGAATGTCTCTGTCATGTGCTCCTCCGGCAGGTGGCGATGTCCTGGCGCAACGGCGCCCCTTCCCTTCGCGGTGCGGCCTCCAGACAAAGGCAGCAGTGCCGACCAGCCACGCCGTCACCCCCGGCTCGGTCTCTGTGCCTGTCTCCAGTCGTCCGCCGTTCTCCGTGCGACTCCGTGCTCTCCGTGTCTCTGTGGTGAGGTGTTCGGTCCGGGCGGGAGCGAGGCAACGGTCGGCGGCGCGACCACCCACCCTACGGGTACGCCGGCGACCCGTCGTTGATGCGGGTCTGCGTCCATTCCAGCACGCCGTCAGGACACGGGTACTTCGCCGCCAGCTCCTCGTTGATGTCCACGCCGAAGCCGGGCCTGTCATTGACGTACGCGTACCCGTCGATAAGCTCCGGGCAGCCGGGGAAGACCTCCTGCTCGATCTCCGAGAAGCCCGCCCACTCCTGGACGCCGAAGTTGGGGCTGCTCAAGTCTAGATGTAGGTTGGCCGCGTGGCCGATGGGCGACACATCGCCCGGCCCGTGCCAGGCGGTGCGAATGCCGAAGGCCTCACACAGCGTGCCGAGCTTCCTCGCCGGAGTCAGGCCGCCGATGGCACTGACATGGCAGCGGATGAAATCGATCAGGCGGCCGAGGACGAGCGGCTTGTACTCATTGGCATTCACAAACAGCTCGCCCATGGCCAGCGGCGTCGTGCACTGGCGCCGCACCATCTCGAACCACTCGATCTGCTCCGGAGGCAGCAAGTCTTCCAGGAAAAAGAGCCGGTAGGGCTCGAGTTCCTTGGCGAGTTGCACCGCCCGGATCGGCACCAGACGCTCGTGCACGTCATGCAGAAGCTCGGTGCCAAAGCCGATGGTATTGCGCAGGTGCTCGAAAAGCACCGGCACACTGCGGGCGTAGGCGTCCGGATCGTAGAAAGCCCCGGAGAGCGAGCTCTCCAGCCTGTCGGTGGGCCTGGCCTTCCCGCCGTAGCCCCCCATCTGCACCCGCACGTAGCGACAGCCCTGCTCGATGAACCGGCGGGCGTTGTCCTCGACCTCCCGTGGCTCGGAGCCGTCGGCGTGGCGGTACACGGCCACGGCCTCCCGGCACTTGCCGCCCAGAAGCTGGTACACCGGCATACCGGCCAGCTTGCCCTTGAGGTCCCACAGGGCCATGTCCACCCCGGAGAGGGCGTTGTTCATCACCGGCCCCGAGCGCCAGTAGGCGTTGACGTGCACCGTGTGCCAGATGTCCTCGATGCGGGAGGGGTCGCGACCGATGAGCAGGGGGTTGAGGTAGTCATCCACCACGGTGGCTACGGCCCGGTGGCGCTGGGTGAAGGTGGCGCAGCCCAGGCCGTAGAGGCCGGGTTCGGAGGTGTCGATCTTCACGACGATGAGTCGCTTCTGGATGCTGCCCTCCCCGGGGGAGGTGAGGATGGCTTTGACATTGCGGATCTGCAGGCCGGCCACAGCGGGCTCCTTTCAAGGCAGGCGTCCTGCAAGCACATCGCAGCACGTTAGCACAGGAGCCCGGCGGAGGCAATGGCGGATATGAGCCGAGAGATATGAGCCGAGGGATGTGAGCCGAGGCTGTGGCCGTTCCTGGGGCCGCGGGCGTCTCGCCCGCAGCCGTTGCCGTCCGCCGTCCGCCGTCCGCCGTTCCTGGGGCCGCAGCCGTCTCGCCCGCAGCCGTCTCGCCCGCAGCCGTTGCCGTCCGCCGCTACCGTCCGACGTCCCTGGTGCCAAAGACGCTACTGCGCGGCGGCAACCCGGTGAAGGTTCATGGGAGCTGTGGGTCCTCAAGCAGCCACTCGGGGATCCGCGCGACCCACTGGAAGCCGGAAGCGTCCACCATCTCCAGCGATACTCCTCCGAACTGCAGAGGAACGGTTCCGTGGCTGCGGCCCGTGGCGACCTCCGCAACGGCGATGGCCATCCAGTAGGACTGCCCAACGATCAGGGCGTTGCTGGGGCGCACCGGGTAGGTGTAGGCCAAGAAGCGCTCATCGGGTGACCAGCACAGGTCGTCGATCCACGTCCCGGGGCCCCGGATGGTGCGTCGGTCCCCGTCCGGACCCACGAGCACGATGTGCCTCCGGCCGGCGCCGATGTAGGCCACGCGGCCGGACGGCGAGACGGCCGGCGACCACCCACGAGCGAGCGGAGTGCGAGTGCCCGTCCGGTCAACCCTGTAGACCCGGTCACCCCGTCGATCCCACTGCGTGATGAGCGCCTCGCGGCCTCCGGGGAGCAGTGCCCGGGCGCCGGAGGGTCTGGGCAGCTCCACAGCCGACTTCTCCCCCGAAAGGATGTCCAGGATCGTCAGGCCCGGGGCCGTGGGGGCTGTAGGCGTTAGCAGGAACCCATCGTTCGTCAGAGCGCCCGGCGACTTCCGCACCCTCGCGAGCCGATCCGCGATCTCCCCGGGCAGCTTCACCACCGTCCCGTCGGGCCCGTGGCACTCGCCGTGCTCCAGAACGACCCAGCCCCCGTCCGGGCTCATCACGATGCAGTCACCGCGCAATTGGCGGACACGGCCCGTCGTCATGTCCAGTGACAACGTGCGGCGCTGCAGCCTGCCGTCGGAGTGTACGGCCGGGTACTCGGTGAACACCAGATACCCGGACGCGCTCCCCAGGCCCAGGGGGCGTGAGGGCCGCCCGAACATCACGGGGTACAGCAGCACGCCGAGGAGGGCCGCAATCACGA
>CAZXDD010000690.1:0-4048 GCA_964639415.1 uncultured Armatimonadia bacterium | reverse complement strand
AGATGGAATCTCGTGACTGGAGTTCAGACGTGTGCTCTTCCGATCTGGGGCGCCGAGCAGGCAGTACACCGGCGCCGCGGCGTTGATGCAGTCATACACCCCCTCCACCGCGAAGTTGCTGTCCCCCACGGGGGCGTTGATGAACACCGCCCTGGGCGCGACGGCCGCCAGGACCTCGGTGAAGTCGAAAGGCATCCTCGTCGGGTCCGTCCCATACAGCTCCGCGATCCTGGGCATGTACCCCCTGTGCGACCAGCCGGTGAGATCCCCCTCCATGTACCGGGCAAACGAGTTGAACCCGCAGCTTGTGACGGCCACCTTCACCCGCTCATCGAAGACGGCGAGGAATAGCGTATTGTGCCCCCCCAGCGAGTGGCCGACGCAGCCGATCCGCTCCGGGTCCACCTCGGGCAGCGATTGCAGCACATCCACCGCCCGCATGTGATTGCAGATCCCCTTCATCGTCGCGCTGACGTAGCCCATGGCGTAGGCGTCGATCTGATACTCCCCGAAGCCCGGATAGTCCGGAGCGATGGTGACAAGGCCCCGCTGAGCGAGTTCCCTGGCGTAGTGCAGGTTCTCCAGGCCACCCTGCCCCGCGGGCTCGTCCTTCCCGATTGCGGTGGTCTGGTGCAAGCATACGCAGCCGGGACGCAGCTCCTTTGCCCCGGTGGGCACAAACAGCCAGGCCGGGACGCGATCCCCCGGCTCGGCGAGGTAGGTGATCTTGCGCAGGGTGAAGCTCGGCTCCTCCTCCTCCCACAGCACCTCGACCTCGGGCGCAAGCTCCCCGCGCCCTGTGGGCAGGGGCCCCATCACAAGCTGCATGTTGGCCACGATGTGCGCACGCCGCAGCCGCCAGTCGGCGGCATCCCGGACCGGCAGCAGATGGCCCTGATCGTCCTGGACCTGCATGACGTTGAGCTTGTCGGCGTAGAAGGGCGCCCGATCGGCACTCACGGCGATCACTCCCATGGCCACGGCCAATGCCGGCAGCAGTCCGGCGATGCGTTTCATCTGTGTCACCGGCCTCTCGGCGCCGGCGGGTCCCGGCGGCACGGCGTGTTTCGCCGCGATGCCGACTGCCACCTGCGCTGAGGAGGGCACGGAGCCCCGGCGGAGGAACACATACCCCGCCGGGCATCTCGTCGCTGCCTTTGCCCCAGCACCCTGCCGATGCAGCGACTTCACGAGGAGACCTGCAATGCGCCTTTTCCCCGCGATCATCGCCCTGCTGTGCAGTGCCGCCTGCTTGCCGGCGGAACCGCCGCCAAGCATCCACGGCACCTTGCTGTTTGACTTCGAGGCCCCGGATGCCACCACTACCTGGAGCGTGCGCGACCTCACCGAGCTGGCCCTCACCGACCGCTGGGCCTCCGGCGATCGCCGGTCCGCCGCCATCACCTACCACCGCTGGGAGGAGGGCAAGGAGCAGTGGCCCGCCGTATTGGCGCTGGCCACCAGAAACGGCCTTCCGGTCACCGACTTCTCCGGCTATGACGCCATCGAGTTCGAGGTGCACAACCCCAATGACTTCCCGGCCGGCATCAACCTCCACCTACGCGACACGGCGGGCGAGCGCTTCGCGGCCCCCAACATAGTGCCGCCGAACACAACCATCACCGTGCACGCCAACATCGATACCACCGGCAGTCTCGCCCTGGCCGACATCGCCGAGCTGCATCTATATGTGACGCGGCCCACCCAGACGTACACCGTCTATGTGGACAACATCCGCCTGGTGCTGAACCTGCCCGGCGACGCAGCCGGGCTCGCGCAGCAGGCGGCGCAAAGCGCCGTCACTGCCCGGGCGGAGCTGGCCCGGCTCGGGGACGACGACCGCGAGCTGCAGGCGCAGGTGCAACGCGCCGAGGCACTGGCCCGCCGGGCTCAGCGCTTCCGCACCGAGCTTGAGAGCCTCACCTTCACCACCTGGGCCGATGTGGAGGCTCAGAAGGCGCGACTGACGCGGCTTCAGGAGCAGTTCCGGCAGAGCGAGAGCATCGTACCCCGCATGCAGGCCATCGCCTATGCCCGCGAGGTGGGCGCCGACCAGTTTGTCCTCGCCACCGAGAGCGCGGCGCAGAAGGTCTTCATCGAGCACGGACGTCTCGCCTCGCCTCTTTCCAGCACCTACCGTCTCGCCGCCGCCCGCAATGAGCGCGAGAGCTTCCAGGCCGTGGTTGTGCCTCTGCGCCGGGCTCTGCGCAACGTTTCGTGGTCCCTCTCCCCCATCGTGGGCAAGGACGGCGCCGAGATCCCCGCGAGTGTCCGCCTCGTTGGCTACGTGGACTGCAAGCAGCCCTCGTACCAGGTGCCCCACACCGGCTGGTGGCCCGACCCGCTCATCGACTTCATGGACGGCGTCGCCGATGTTCCGCTGGGCGAGGTACTCCCGCTGTGGGTGTCGGTGGACGTGCCGGAGCAGGCCGAGGCAGGGACCTACCGGGGCAAGCTGACGGTGACGGCCGAGGGGGCCACGCCGCAGGCCGTTGACATCTCCCTGGAGGTCTGGGACTTCTCGATCCGCCGCCACACCCGCCTGCGCACGGCGCTGTCCCTCCGCGGGCTGACGGAGCAGCTCTACCCCAAGGAGCAATTGCCGCAGATGCTGGCCCAGTATGAGGACTGGATGCTGTCTGAGTACAAGCTCAACCCCGGCTCGATCTACGGCGGCCCGCCCAACTGGGACGAGGCGCGCCTCAGGGAGCTGATGGCCAACGGCCTCAACGCCATCAACCTCGGCTACTTCAACGCCCCGACCGGCGATGCGTTCAATGCCGAGAGGTACTGGCAGTCCTTCGACGCCCTCGCGGCCAAGATCGAGGCCTACCTGCCCACCGTGGAGGCCGCCGGCGCCCGGGACCTGTGCTACATCTACTGCTTCGACGAGCGCCCCAGCGAGCAGCTTGACGTGGTGTTCGAGACCGCCGAGCGGCTCAAGCAACGCTGGCCCGACATCGAGGTCATGACCACGGCCTACGACAGAACCTTTGGTCTGGCCAGAGAGAACGGGGCGGCGATGGACATCTGGGTCCCACTGACCCCGCATTTCGACGACAACGCCGATGCAATAGAGGAGGCTCGGGCCGAGGGCCGCGATATCTGGTGGTACATTTGCATCGGCCCCCAGCACCCGTACGCGAACTGGTTCGTGGAGTACCCGGCGCTCGAGGGGCGGCTGCTGATGGGCGCCATGACGGCCAAGTACGAGCCCGGGGGCTTCTTGTACTACGCGGTCAACCGCTGGCCGCTGAATGACCGGCCCATTACCTTCGGCCCCAAGACCGACTGGAACCCGGCGAGCTACAAGAACAACAACGGCGACGGGAGTTTCATGTGCGCGGGCCCCGAGGGGCCGCTGTCCACCATCCGGCTGGAGAACATCCGCGACGGCATCGAGGACTACGAATACTATCTGCTCCTGCGGGAGCTGCTGGCGGAGAAGGGGCAGTCGCGGACAGTGGCGGAGGTCCCGGCGTCGGTGGTGGAGGACCTCACGAACTTCACCGACGACCCGGGGGTGCTCGCCGCGGAGCGGGAGAGACTGGCGAGGGAGATCCTGCGCCTGGCGGGAACAGGCTAACAGGATAGCTGCGGATGACGGCAACGGCGGACAGGATGGACAGGATAACGGCGGATGGACAGGATAGAGGCAAACGGCAGACAGGATAACGGAGGATAACGGCTACGGCGGACAGGATGGACAGGATAACGGCGGATGGACAGGATAAAGGCTAAGGACAGATAGGATGACGGCGGATGACGGCTACGGCGGACAGGATCGACAGGATAAAGGCGGGTTGACGCGGGCAAGGGCGCACGGCACGGGGATGAATCGCGAAGGCAATGGCGCATCACAGCGGATGGAGTGAGGCCGACGGCCTGCAGGACGGTCATCCTCCCCGACCTCTCCCGTCGTCGTTACTCGCCGTTGTCCTGTCCTCCCAGCCGTTGCCGTCGCCGTTCGCCGTCATCCTGTCCATCCGCCGTTATCCTGTCTATCCTGTCCTCCCAGTCGTTGCCGTCGCCTTTCGCCGCTATCCTG
>CAZXDD010000689.1:0-4070 GCA_964639415.1 uncultured Armatimonadia bacterium | reverse complement strand
AGATAATGAGCGGTGACTGGAGTTCAGACGTGTGCTCTTCCGATCTGGCGTACTGAGGGCTGATCCGGGAGTAATCCAGGTTGAACGCTCCGTTCAGCCCGGTCTCCTCGGCGATGCAGAACACCACCTGCAGCTCGCCGTGGGCCGGCGCCTCGGCGACGATCCGGCGCAGCGCGCTGAGGATCACGGTGACCCCGGCCTTGGCGTCGGCACCGAGGATCGTGTCACCGGCGCTGGTGATGCAATCGTCCGCCACCACGGGCCGGATACCCTCGCCGGGAGCGACGGTATCCATGTGCGATTGCAGCATCACAGTGGGGCGGGCGGGATCGCGGGCCGGCAACCTCGCGATCAGGTTGCCCACCTCCCCGCCGATGGCCTCGTGGGCGCTGTCGAACTCCACGGTCAGCCCGATCTCCGAAAGCTTGCCCGCCAGCACCGCGGCCAGCCTGCCCTCATGGCCGGACAGGCTGGGGATGCGGACCAGCTCGCAGAACTCCTGCACCATCTCCTCGCGATGACTCATTGATGCTACTCCTTGGCAGAGCGCTGGGGTCGCCGGTGAGGTTCGCCTCCGTGAGCCGATCACCTCGTTGCCCCATACGTCGGAAGGACGCCCTCGGGAAAGATCAGCCTCTATGCAATATAAGACAAAACTAACCTCAGGAATTGCTCAGATCGACCAATAATGAGGGAGAGCGACCAGGAGAAGGAGCAGAGCGAGGGATGCGGAATGATGCCCATACCCCGTGCCCGTAGCCCACGCAGGCCCGCTGTTTGCCCGGGCTCGCAGTGCGTCCCGATCGGAGGCCTCAGTCACGCGATGGCGAGCAAAGTGACGGTCAAGGACATCATGACCCAGGGCGGCAAGCTGGTAACCTGCGCCCCCACGGCCAAGGTCGCGGACGCGATCGCGCTCATGGTCAAGCACAAGGTGAGCGGGCTGCCCGTGATCGACGACAAGTGCATGGTCGAGGGCGTCGTCACTGAGGCCGACGTGCTGCTGGCGCGGCGAACCACGAATGTCAAGACGGTGATGACCCATGAGATCGTGGCCATCGGCCCGGACGCGACGCCCCGGGAGGCCGCGGAGCTTCTGACCTCGCGCAAGGTCAAGCGGGCCATCGTCCTCAAGCCCGACGGCACCCTGTGGGGCGTGATCAGCCGGGCGGATATCCTCAGGGCGCTGGCGTAGCTTCCCCCATGCCCCAAGAAGAAGGGCCGGGGATGGCGTCATCCCCGGCCCTCGATGATCTCGGCGTGCGCCCGGCGCGCAGGCTCGCCTCGGGTCGGTACCGCGTCGGGCCGGAGACCTCGACCTACACGGCTGCGAGCGGGGCGCGGCGGCCAACGGCCCGGCTGCGGCCTCAAGACCTGCTCCAGACGTCAAGAAGCGCCGATGTGGGCGGCTAGTCCTTCTTCAGGAAGGGCATCATCGCCCGCAGGCGCGAGCCGACCTCCTCGATCTGCGTACTGGACCCCTCACGCAGCAGGCTGTTGTACACCATGCGACCGGTCATGTTCTCCAGGGTCCACTCCTTGGCGAACGAACCGTCCTGGACCTCGCGGAGCATCTTGGCCATCTCGGCCCTTGTCTCGTCGGTGATGATGCGCTTGCCGCGGCTGATGTCGCCGTAGGTGGCCGTGTCCGAGACGCGCTGGCGCATGCCCTGGATGCCGTAGTTGTAGATGAGGTCCATGATGAGCTTGAGCTCGTGGCAGACCTCGAAGTAGGCGATCTCGGGCTGGTAGCCGGCGTCGACGAGAGTGTCGAAGCCGGCGGTGATCAGCTCCGCCACCCCGCCACAGAGCACGGCCTGCTCGCCGAAGAGGTCGGTCTCGGTCTCCTCGGTGAAGGTGGTCTGGATGACGCCGGCCTTGGTGGCCTTGAGGGCCTTGGCGTAGGCCAGAGCATAGGCCAGGGCCTTGCCGGTGAAGTCCTGCTCGATGGCCACGAGGGACGGCACGCCGGTATCGGCGATGTAACACTCGCGCACCAGGGCGCCGGGACCCTTGGGGGCGATCATGAACACGTCCACGAAGGGCGGAGGCACGATGCCGCCGTAGCGGATGTTGAACCCGTGGGAGAAGATGAGGGCGTTGCCCTCTTCCAGGTTCGGGGCAACGAGGTTCTTGTACACCACCGGCTGGACGTGGTCCTGGGTGAGGATCTGAATCAGGTCTCCCGCCTTGGCGGCGGCGGCCGTGTCCATCACGTTCCAGCCGTCTTCCACGGCCTTCTCGTAGTTCGGCGTGCCCTCCAGCTCGGCGATGATGACATCCACACCGCTGTCCCGCAGGCACAGAGACTGCGCTCGGCCCTGGATGCCATAGCCGATGATGGCAACCTTCTTGCCATCGAGCATGGAAAGGTCGGCATCGTCTTCATAGTACATCTTCGCGGCCATCGGTATTCCTCCCTGTAGTGACTGCCAAGTTCAGGCGGCTATCGGCGCGCGTCATTCAGCGGACCTGCCCTGCGTCCGAGATAGTCGGTGAAGTGCCCAGCCCGCCAGGGCCCCCACTGCGATGAAGAGCAACGCATTGAGGGCGAAGACCCGCACCTGGTGCAGGCCCACGTAGCCCGTCTCCGGCTCGACCCGCACGGTCCAGGCGTAGAAACGGTACAGCCCCACCACCAACGGCCCCAGCAGCCCCACGAACGCCCCCTTCAGCCCCCAGCCCGCCTTGCCCCGCATGTGGCCGACGGCTCCCACGGCGGCGGACATAACGAGCCAGAGGCCTGCGGCGAGCAGCAGGCCACGCTCAAAGGCGGGGAGCGAGATGAGTTCGCGCATGTCGTCCATCGATGCGGTCCCTCCCGGGGCGTCCGAGCGGATAGGGCGACGGCCGCCCTGGGGCACGAGGGCGAGCGCCCGGCCGGGGCCCGCCGCGCTCTCAGCGCTCCGCCTTCTTGATGAGTTCCTCGATGTTGTGTCCGTTGATGGTGAGGCCGCGGATGTCGCAGCGCTCCAGGCGTGCATTGCTCAGGTCGCAGCTTTGCAGCCTGGCGCCGCGCAGGTCTACTCGCTCCATCTGGGCACCGCCCAGGTCCACCCGGTACCAGCGCGATGAGCGGGCCTGCACGTTGTCGAAACGGGCGCTACCGGAGCTGACCTGCAGCCCGTCCACCGTCAGGCGATAGGCCGAGAAGCCGCCGAGCTTCACCTCGCGCACGTCACCGCCGTCCACCGTGAGCTCGGAGCCGGAGCAGCGGGTGAGGCGCAGGCGCGGGAGTTCCACGTTCTCCAGTTTACCACTGAGCCGCCCGCGGCTCCAGACCACGTCGGTCAGCCTTGCATTGCTGAGCTTCGGCCCGGCGAGGGTGACATCCGTCAGCGTCACGTCATCGCCGCGGCAGTCGCGCAGTGTGAGGCGGTTGAGTGTGGAGGCCCGCATCTCGACGCGGGTAAGGTCGATACGCTCGCCCCTGGCCTGTCCGAAGTTGACGTCGGTCAAGACGGCGTCCTGCAGCGAGCAGGACTGCATGTTGGCCTGCTGCATGGCCACGCCGGAGAACAGGCCGGCGATCCACTGGCCGCCGACCAGGGCCGAGCGCGACAGATTGCAGCCCTCGATGCGGGAGCCGCTCAGATCGCGGCCGATCCACTGCTGCCCCTGAGCCAGGGCGGCCGAGGCCACCCAGATCAGAAGCCCGAATAGCACCATCGGTCTGGTCATGCTCTTCCTCCGTTGGGCAGATAGATGGCCGCCACAGCCGGTGTCCGCCGCGTGAGGAGATGCTGTCGATAGTTGCCTGGTCCTATGGCGCTGCGCCCAGGAGCGCCGTCGTGGCCCCCTCCTCCCGTCTCGCCGTCCCGCCCTGCGGGACGAGTAAGGCAGAGGGGGGCGGCCCGAAGGGCCGGGGAGTGAGGCACCGCTGCCCCTGGCCCGGTGGCCCTGCCCTCACCCGCAAGCGACCCCAGGGGTCGCCGGACTCTCCCGGTCGCTCGCTACGCGCGCTGGGAGAAGGTGTACGACGCCCCCCGGTGCCCCCCCCCGGGGCCCCCCCCGGGGCCCCCCCCGGGGCCCCCCCCCCGCCCCCCCGGGGGGGGGCCCCGCGCCGCGCG
>CAZXDD010000688.1:0-4077 GCA_964639415.1 uncultured Armatimonadia bacterium | reverse complement strand
GGCATCGTAGTCGGCGACGGCCTCGCTGAAGGCCTCGTGCAGCAGGTCCAGCGCCGCCTCGCGCCGCACCGCCATCTGCCCAATGTTCTCCTGCAACCCCTCGGCCGCCTGCAGGACCTGCGCGATCGCCCCGCCACGTTGCGACAGCGCCGCAATCGCCTGGGTGTCATCCAGCGCCTTGCGGACCAGCTCGGCGGCGAGGGTCTTGTCCTCAGCGGTCGGCCCGGATCGCTGCGTGTAGCCGGTGATGACCAGGACACCGGTCAATGCGACCAAGAGCACGGAAGCGAGCAGCCAACGGCGCATATCTCTCATCCTCCTGAATGCGGTTGAGCGGTTCTACGTGAATGCTGTCACCTTCGCTGCGGGAAGCAGGTGTCCTTCTGGACGGCGGTGGTGACGGCGGTGGGAACGGCGGTGGTGACGGCGGTGGTGACGGCGGTGGTGACGGCGGTGGTGACGGCGGGGACGGCGGGGACGGCGGGGACGGCGGGGACGGCGGGGACGGCGGGGACGGCGGGAGCCACGGATCAGCTCGGCGGCCATTCTCCGCCGTTCTCGGTGTCTCCGCGTCTCTGTGTTGAGCCGTACCCACCTACCGCACACAAGCTCCGCGGCGGTTCCCCGTCTCTGTCGGTGTCTCTGCGTCTCTGTGTTGAGCCGTACGCCGTAGGGCCTACAAACGACGAAGCGGGCCCCATCAGTGAGGCCCGCCTCGGTACATGGCCCAGTCGCGAGCGCCTAGCGCACAATGGTCTGATCGCGGGCGGGGCCTACGGAGACGAACTTCACCGGAGTGCCGGTGAACTGCTCGATCTTCAGGACATAGTCCTGCGCCGCCTGAGGCAGATCGTCGAAGCTCCGACAGCCGCCGGTGTCCTGCTGCCACCCCTGGAGCTCTTCAAAGACAGGGGTCACCTCTTCCAGCAGGTCCACGTTGCTGGGGATGTAATCGTACTTCGTGCCCCCGATCGTGTACCCCACGCAGACCGGGAGGGTCTCGAAGGCGTCCAGCACATCCAGAAGCGTCAGCGCGATGCCGGTGGCGCCGTTGATCCGCGCGCTGGTACGCAGGACGACAAGGTCCAGCCAGCCGCAGCGCCGCGGGCGACCGGTGGTGGTGCCATACTCGTGGCCCCGCTCCCGAATCATGTCCCCGCTCTCGCCCTGGTCCTCGGTGGGGAACGCGCCGGCCCCGACTCGAGTGGTATAGGCCTTGGCGACGATTAGCACCTCGTCAATCGCCGTGGGCCCGATGCCGGTGCCCAGACAGGCGCCGCCGGCGATGGGATGCGAGGAGGTCACGAACGGGAAGGTGCCGCAATCAAGGTCCAGGAAGGTGCCCTGAGCGCCCTCCATGACGACATTGGCCCCCTCGTCGAGCTTTTGCAGCAGGGCCACGCGGGCGTCGGCGATGTGGGGCTGCACCTTCTGTGCCGGCGCCCAGACCTCCTCGAGAACCTCGTCCACATCCAGCGCGGGGTGACCGTACAGCTCGCGCAGGATCACGTTCTTCTGGGCCAGTTGCCCCTCGACCCGCAGCCGCAAGGTGTCTTTGCACAGCAGGTCCCACATGCGCACCGGTCTGGGCATACGGGCGGTCTTGTCGGTGTAGGCCGGGCCGATGCCGCGTCTTGTGGTGCCGATGCTGTCCTTGCCCCGGGCCTCCTCCTGCAGACCGTCGATGAGCTTGTGATACGGCATGATCACGTGGGCGCAGCCGCTGATGCACAGGTTGTCACAGGCTATGCCTCGGGCCTGCAGCCCGTCGATCTCCTCAAGGAGCCCCTCCACATCGATGACGGTGCCGTCGCCCATGATGGAGAGTACATTCGGGTGCAGGATGCCGGAGGGAATGAGATGCAGCTTGTAGGTGGAATCCCCGACGACCACGGTGTGGCCGGCGTTGCTACCGCCCTGGTAGCGCACCACGACGTCGGCGCTCTCGGCCAGAATATCGGTGATCTTGCCCTTGCCCTCGTCACCCCACTGGGCACCCACGACTACTCGGACGGACATGACAGACGGCTCCTTCCCCGCGCAAAAAAAGACCCAAGGGGGGTATCCCTTGAGCCATGCACACTACTAGCCGGGACTTCGATCCCGTTGCATGATTGTACTGTGGACGGGTCGCCATGTCAACCTATTTCGCCTGGCTCGATGGCCATCCCGCCGCCCGGCCGCAGACCCGGTTCTCCCCTGAAGATGTCATCCTGAGCCTCCATCTCGCGCGGCGAGATGGCGAAGGATCTCGCCATATGCCAGGAGATCCTTCGAGCTGCTCCTACCGGGAGCGGACGCTCTCAGAATGACATTCCCGGCGAAGGTGGGGTTTCGGCCGCACTTTTGGGGGTGTGGCCGAAAGGCTTGGCCTATCGTCGAATGTCATTCCGAGGGCCATGGCGCCCGCAGGGCGCGGCCCGAAGAATCTCCTATCGCCGGAGGAGATTCCTCGAGCAGTTCTGTCCGGGAGCGGACGGTCTCAGGATGACACTCCCATGCGAATGAGGACTTCTCCGCCGTGCTTCCGGCGCGGCGTCTCCCCTCGACAACAGCGTCGTTCAGTTTCTCAGCCCCTGCAGCGGGGCCGGGATCCTGCCGCCGCGACGGATGAAGGCCGAACTGTCCAGATTGCGAACGGGGATGATCGGCGCCCGGCCCAGCAGGCCACCGAAGTCTACCCACTGCCCCACCGTCTTGCCGGGCACCGGAATCAGTCGCGCGGCGGTGGTCTTGCCATTGACCACCCCGATTGCCGCCTCGTCGGCGATGATCGCCGAGATGGTCGCTGCCGGGGTGTCTCCAGGCAGTGCAACCATGTCCAGACCGACGGAGCACACCGCGGTCATGGCCTCCAGCTTCTCCAGGCACAGCGCCCCCTCCTCGGCGGCCCGGATCATCCCCGCGTCCTCGCTGACGGGGATGAAGGCCCCGCTGAGGCCACCGGCGTACGAGGTCGCCATGGCGCCGCCCTTCTTCACTGCGTCGTTGAGCAGCGCCAGCGCCGCGGTGGTTCCCGCGGCACCGCAGCGCTCCAGGCCCATCTCCTCGAGGATGTGGGCCACACTGTCACCGACCACCGGAGTGGGGGCCAAGGAGAGGTCCACAATGCCGAAGGGCACTCCCAGTCTCGCCGAGGCCTCCCGGGCCACGAGCTGGCCCATACGGGTGATCTTGAAGGCGGTGCGCTTGATGGTCTCGGCCACGGCGCCGAGGTCCTCGCCTGTCACCTTCTCCAGGGCGCGCTTCACCGCGCCCGGCCCGCTCACTCCCACATTGACCACGCACTCCGGCTCGCCGATGCCATGGAATGCACCGGCCATGAAGGGGTTGTCCTCGGTGGCGTTGGCGAACACAACCAGCTTAGCGCAGCCCAGTCCATCCCGGTCCGCCGTCCGCCTCGCCGTCTCCACAACCACCTCGCCCATCTGCCCCACCGCATCCATGTTGATCCCGGCCCGGGTGGTGGCGACATTCACCGACGAGCAGACGCGCTCGGTGCTCGCGAGGGCCTCGGGGATCGACCGCACCAGGCGCCGATCTCCGGTGGTGTAGCCCTTGTGCACCAGGGCGGAGAAGCCGCCGATGAAGTTCACCCCGACGGTCTCGGCGGCGCGGTCGAGGGTGACGGCGAAGGGGGCGTAATCCTCCTCGTCGCAGGCCTCGGCCACCATGGCGATGGGCGTCACCGAGATCCGCCGGTTGATGATGGGGACGCCGAACTCGGCCTCGATGGTCTCGGCGACGGGCACGAGGCGCTCGGCGCACCGGGTGATCTTGTCGTAGATGCGGCGGCGAGCGAGATCGCCGTTACTGTCGGCGCAGTCGCGCAGAGACACCCCCAGCGTGATGGTGCGGATGTCGAGTTTCTCGGCCTGGACCATGTGCAGGGTTTCCAGAATCTCGCCGGAATCGAACAGTGGCATGGTTGACTCCTGTCGCATTGGGACGTGGGACGGCCGTCGCGTCGCTCGTCGGCGCCGGGGCTGGAAACCCGGCCGGAAACCCCGCCGGAAGCCCTGCCTTCGCCGGGAATGTCATTCTGAGAGCGTCCGCTCCCGGAGGGAGCAGCTCGAG
>CAZXDD010000687.1:0-4122 GCA_964639415.1 uncultured Armatimonadia bacterium | reverse complement strand
TGCGGGCGTAAGGGAGAGGGGGCAGGGGGGTGAGGTGGCCGTTCGTCGTTGGTGCGTTGCCGTTGACTCGCGACTCGCGACTCGCGACTCGCGACCCGCCGACTGGCGACCTTCCGTCTAGGAGCATCACTCGTCTTGGCTGAGCCGACGACCACGCATTACGAGGACGTACAGGCCCTGCTCTCTCGCGGGCGCCGCCGCACGATGGCGCTGCTTTGGATCACCTACGCCGCGTTCTACCTGTGCCGGGTCAATCTCGCCGCGGCGCAAAAGAGCCTGGGTGCGGACCTGAAGCTCTCCGAGGGCCGCCTCGGGGGCCTCATCGCCGCGCTCAAGGTGCTCTATGCCGGGGGGCAGTTGGCAAACGGCCTGTTGGCCGATCGTCTCGGGCCAAGAGTGCTGATTTCCACCGGGCTGGCCTGCTCGGCGGTGCTGAATCTGGTGTTCTCCAGGCTGCGGGACTATCGCGCCATGCTCCTTACCTGGGGGCTCAATGGCTACTTCCAGTCGGCCGGCTGGACGCCGACGGTGCGGACCATCGCCAATTGGTACCCGGCTCGGCTTCGCGAGGGGGCCTCAGGCTGGATCGGGACCTCGTACATCCTGGGCAGCGGGGTCAGTTGGCTCCTGGCGGGTCGCCTGACGGATGCGCTGGGCTGGCGGGCGGCGTTCTGGGTCCCCGCGCTGATCTGCCTGCTCCTCGCTGCCGTCCAGTTTCTGGCACTGAAAGATGATCCGCGGAAGCTCGGGCTGCCGGGGGCGGAGGATGAAAGGGAGCCTGTGGCGAATGCTGCGGCGCCGGCGGCCGGTGGCTGCCCCGCTCCCGGCTCCGGGCGGCTGCTGTCGCCCCGGCTTCTGATGCTCGGGGCGGCGAACATGGTGTTCGCCTTCGGCTATCACGGGGTCCTGGACTGGACGCCACACTATCTGGCTCAGGCGGGAAGCCTCAGTGCCGGCGCTGCCGCCACGAAGGCGGCCATCATGCCGGTGGGCGGGGTGCTGGGCTGCCTGGCTCTGGCCTTCTTGGCGCGCCGCCGGAAGGAAGGTCTGGGGCCCGCGGCGGTGCTGGTGCCATTGCTGCTGGTGGCCGCGCTGACGGCGCTGTTCCCGGGCCTGGTCCGCCATGCGCCGGGGGCGGTCACAGCGGCCCTGGTGGCGATCGGGGGGCTGACCTCGGGCCCCGCCACCCTGGTGGCCTGCGCCATGGCCGCCGACTGCGGGGGCACCGCGGCCGCAGGCGCCGCCGCGGGCATTGTGGACGCCATGGGCTACGCCGGGTCGGCCACCTCCGGACTGGTCTCGGGAAAGCTCATCGCCGCCATCGACGGCTCCGGGGACGGCTGGCACCTGGTCTGGCGCATCTGGGCCGCCGGCATGGCCCTGGGCGGGATCATGGTGAGCTGCTCTGAGAGAGCAAGCCGGCAGGGGCCCGGCAAGACAACAGAGCGAGGAGATCGGCCATGTCCCGACGAGTGATGCTGTACGACGATGCCGAGCTGCTCTACCGCCACAATCTGCACCTGACCCCCGGCCCGGTGCAAAAGGACGGGCCGGCGCGGGTGGAGCACACCGCCTGCGACCTGATGCCTGAGTCATGCTTCGCCGGAGCCGTGGTCCCCATGCCCGGCGGCGGATGGCGACTGTATTACTCCGGGAGCCTCCCCGGCGATGAGCGCGTGTACCGCCTGGGCCTGGCCCAGTCCGACGACGGTATCCACTGGACAAAGCCGCCTCTGGGGCAGCTTCAGCATGAGGGTGCTCAGACCAACTGGATCTGGCCCGAGGGCATGCCCGAGGGCGGCAGCATCACCCAGCCGCAGGTTGTGCTATTGCCCGACGGCCGCTGGCTCATGTGGTTTTGGTGGCACGGGCACGATGTGGGCCGGATGCCCTACGTGGTGGCCGAGAGCGCCGATGGGCTGAGCTGGAAGGTCATCGACCTGGACATGCCCCACATCATGCACCCGGCCGACCGCGAGCTGGGCCAGAACGCCTGGGTCGCCGGGCTCACCGCCGCCGCTGCCGAGGACCGCTTCGCCTCGCGGCGCACCATGGACTTCTCTCAGGCCAAGCGGCTGCGGAGCAATGACGCCACCTACGTCTACTATGACGAAGCACTGGGCAAGCTGGTGATGTACTCCGTCTGGCTGCTTCCCACCGACGACACAAGCGGCCGGTACACCCCGCACGACAATGCCCCCGGCGTCCTGAGGACTATCCACCGCAGGGAGAGCTCCGACGGCATCGCGTGGTCCGATCCGGAGATGCTCATCGTTCCCGACGAGCACGATCCTTTGCACCAGGAGTTCTACTATCTGGCGGTGCAGCCCGACAACGGCTGGTACGTGGGCTTCCTGGGGCACTATCGCTGCTGGGAGCAGACCATGGACCTGGAGCTATGCTTCAGCCGCGACAGCCACCTGTGGGCCCGTCCTTTGCGCGGCGGCTGGGTTCCCCGGGGCGAAGTGGATGAGATCGACCACATGTCGGCCTATGCCACGAACCGCCTGATCGACCTGGGAGAGCAGTGGCTGCTTTTGTACCAGGGCGGCAACGCGAAGCACAATGGGCGGCTGCCGGAGGGCGTGCCCGAGGCGCGGCAGGCGATGATGGCGGCGCGCATGCCAAAGGGGCGGTTCGCGGGCCTGCGCGCCACGGAGAGAACGGTGGGCAGCCTGTGCCTGCGGCCCTTCAACCACGGGGCGCCGTGCCTCACGGTGGACGCCGAGGTGCGGGGTAGATTGCAGGCCGAGCTGCGCGACCCCTTCGGGCGACCGCTCCCCGGCTATGAGCTCAACAACTGCCGGGCGATCGCCGGCGACAGCTCGAGGCACGTGCTGACCTGGACCGCCGGCAAGAGTAGCGAGGCGTACCGCTACGACACGGTTGGCCTGCGCCTGGAGATCGAGGACGGTGTGATCTACTCGATCGAGACCTGAGGAACGGCCGTGGCGCGTGGCGCCTTGTAGGGCGCGGGCCTGTACCGCGCCGCCGTTGGCCGGTGGGACGGCACCAACGGCGAACTGCCGCCTCACCCCCCTGCCCCCTCGGCGTCTCTTCGAGCCGCTTGTACTCCGCCAAACGGCCGGCGGAGACGGGAGGAGGTGGTGAACGGCGACGGCGAACGGCCGTGGCACGTAGCGCGAAACGGCGCCGGCACCGGCGTTCTGTAGGGCGCGGGCCTGTACCGCGCCGCCGTTTGCCGGTGGGACGGCACCAACGCCGGCACGGTGGCTCTCGCCACATGGCGGGCCCCCCGCGAAGGAGACTCTCCCGTGTATGACCCCTCCGACAAGTCCCGCCTCGACCGGGCCGGCATCGCCCGGGGCCTGCGCCAGATCGGCATCCGCCCGGGCGACCTGCTCCAGGTCCACAGCTCCCTGAGCGCCATCGGCTACGTCGAGGGCGGGGCCGACGCCGTCGTCGACGCCCTCCTCGAGGCCCTCGGGCCCACCGGGACGCTGATGGTCCCCACCTTCAACCACGGCGCCGCCGAGGTCTTCGATGTCCAGACCACGCCCTCGGTCAATGGCGCCATCACCGAGGCCGTGCGGAAACGCCCCGCAGCGAAGCGCAGCGTGCACCCCACCCACCCCTACGCCGCCATCGGCCCTTTGGCCGAGGAGCTCACCTGCGAGCACCTGGAGCTGCTCACCTTCGACGAGCGCTCGCCGCTGGGGAAGCTGGCCACCATGGGTGGCCACGTGCTCTTGCTGGGAGTGGGCATGGATCGCTGCACCGCGGCGCACATCGGCGAGACCATGGCCCGGGTGCCCTGTGTGGGCTACAGAGAGTTCGAGCGCAAAGTCCTTGGCTCGGACGGCACCGTGCACACCGCCTGGGCGGTGCTGTGGCGCGACGGGCCCTGCAGCCTGGAGTGGGACCCGCTGGAGGAGGCCATGCGGCGGCAGGGCATGATCGTCGACGGGCGGATCGGAGACGCGGTGGTGCAGTACATGCGGGCGATGGATGTGGTGCACACGGCCTACGAGTTGACGAAGGTGCATTGCCCAAGCTGCAGGACGCGACCGCAGCGGGGGTAGGGCGCGTGGAGCGGAACCGGCGGGAACGGCCGTGGCGCGTGGTTCGTGGGGCGAAACGGCGCCGGCACCGCCGTTCTGT
>CAZXDD010000686.1:1853-4127 GCA_964639415.1 uncultured Armatimonadia bacterium | reverse complement strand
CCCAGCGTCGGCGTCTGGCGGGCGTCCGGCTCAGGGAGTATACTATGTGGGCGACGTTCCGCCCGCCGGACAGCAGTGGCGATCCGGTTGGCCACCTGCCTTCTGAAGCGCGGCGTATCTGCCGGTGCCTGGGGCTCTGCAGGCGGTACCTCGGCAAGGACCTCATCGTTGTGTGTTACCGTTTGCCCGGCGGCACCCGGCCCCACATCCCTACGGTCGCGACGGTCGCCTGCGGCGATGTGTGGAGTGAGTACTGGCAGCCGTCGCCTCCGGGGTGTCCGCATGGGCTCACGCAGCCTCACGCCGAGTACAGGCATGCTCGCTCGTGTCCGGAGGTCGTGCACGAACCTGTGACCGGCGACTGCCTGAGCCGTGAGCTGCGAGAGCTGCCAAGTCCCACTCGCCAAACGAGGCCGCAGAGGTAGCCATGCAACGCACACAGATGCCGACGAAGCTGCTCCCCGACGGAGACCTCAACCCGGACTGGATCGCGGGGCTGGGCGAGACGGCGCTACGCCAGTGGATCGCGTCCGTCCTACAGCGCCGCGACCCGGACTTCCCGGCCTGGACTGTTCCCGAGCCCCACGACTTCTTGATCGACGCTTTTCGCGAGACAGCGGGGATCGCGCGGCGGCTCTTCAGCGACACGGTCGCGGACCTGGTACGCGACATGGCCGATGACCCGGCGAGTGTGTGGCGGCGGAACCTGGAGGCCGGCGACAGCCTGCTACTCCTGGCGGGCGAGACCTGTGGTGAGGAGATCGCGCCTCCGGTGCGACGCATGGCTCACTCGGGCGACTTCGTCGGCCTGGAGCGCACCCCCAACCGTGACCTGCACGCCCGCCTGCTTCAACTCATGATGGCGATGAGGGTGCACGAGAACATGTCCTTCTGGCAAGCGCAGGCCAGGCGAGACCCGGGCGCATTCCTCCCCGTGGCGATGCGAGGCGCCGAGCGTTCGGAACTCAACCCGTTCCGTGTGCTGGCGGCCATCGCTGCTCCCGGAGACGCCGCACTGATGGCCGGCATCCTGCGCGTCACGGACATCTTGACGGCTATCCACGGGTCCCCGTGGGTAGACAGGCAGAGGGCGGAGGCGGCGCCCTCAATCGCGCCGGCGGTGCTTCGCTGGCTCGACTGGCCGAATGGGTCCGCCGGGACGGACAAGCAGGCCCTCTGGGGCCTAAGCCCCCTCCGGCCGCAGGAAGCCGCAAGCCGCGTAGCCGCGTAGCCCGAGGCGCGACCGCACCCGACACCACCCAGGCCGGAGACCGCAACATGCCTGACAGCACCGAGCCCCGCGCGTCGGCCCTCAGAGCCCAGTTGATGCCGTATCCGGCGCCCCCCAGGCCGGAGCGCAAGCGGCTCATCACCACCTTCTACTCCTTCAAGGGTGGCGTCGGCCGCTCCATGGCGCTCCAGGGCGTCGCCTGCGCTCTGGCCCAGAGACGCCAGAGCGTGCTCATGGTGGACGGAGACCTCGAGGCCCCCGGGCTGACCTTCGCCCATCTGGTGGGCAAAGCCCGGGAGCGCTACGGCTTTGCGGACCTGCTGGGCGATCTGTCCGCAATGGTCCTGCGCCACCCCGCCGACCTCGAGACCATCGACCAGTCCCTGGCGGGCCTGCAGCGGCGCGTCCAGGACGCCCTGTTTGAACTCTCGCCCGAGCACGAGCAGGCCGCCCTGGCGCTGGACGCTGTGCCGGCGGGCGACGGTTCCGAGGACGGGCCGGCGCCGGAAGCCCTCGAAGCCCGGCTCCAGGCAATCGCCGAGACCGAGGGGTTCGAGCTGCCGCCGCCTGGCGTGGTTGAGCTGTTCGGTGCCGGCAGCGTCGTGAGCGAGTACCTCGCAACTCTCTCTCGCACGGACTTCGATGCCATATACGACCGCGACCGCCCGGCACCGACGGAGGCCATGCTTGAGGCGTCCGGCCTCAACCGCCGGTGGGAGCGCGACCCGATGGTCGCCGATGTGTTCGCGGCCCTGGTGCGGCGACTGCTGCTGGCGGCCGTCACACACGCCGGGCGCCCCTTCGACCACGTGTTCATCGACTCACGCACCGGCCTTGCCGACACCGCCGGGTTCTGCACGCGGTGGCTGGCCGACCGCCTCGTGATGCTCTCGGGCCTCAACGAGCAGAACATCGAGGGCACCGCGCACGTGATGCAGCAGCTCGACCTGCGGGACGGGAATGAGCGCCTGCTGACCGTGGTGGCCAGCCCTGTGCCCAACTCCGATCTGGAGCTGGTGGAGCAGCGGCTGTCGCGCCTGCGT
>CAZXDD010000686.1:0-1753 GCA_964639415.1 uncultured Armatimonadia bacterium | reverse complement strand
GGAGGGTGCGCGGGGGCGGGCCCGGGTGCTGATCCGGGCGGCGGAGGCCAACGACGCGTCCCTGTCTGCTTGCGTCCCACTGCTTCGTGTGGCCGCCGCGCTCCTCCCCGGTGAGCTGGAGGCCCGAGGCCTGCTGGCCGGTGCCCTCTCCGACCTCGCTCTGGAGACGCTGGGCCAAGGGCTCTCCGAGGAGGGAGAGGCACTGCAGCGGGAGGCGCTCGCGGAGTTCGCGGCGGCAGAGGCGCTCCCCGGTAGCAGGGGTTCGCTTCTGTGCAACTGGGGCACTACACTGGGCCGATGGGCCAAAGCCGTCGCGGGGTCAGACCCCGTTCGTGCGCTGGAGCTGTGGCAGGAGGCGTGTCAGCGCTACGCTCAGGCCGTCGAACTCAAGCCGGACATGCACGAGGCGCTGAGCAACTGGGGCGCCACGCTGGGCGACTGGGCAGGGGCCGTCGCGGAGTCTCATCCTGCGCGTGCGCAGGAGTTGTTGCGGGAGGCGTGCCAGAAGTACGCTCAGGCCGTTGGGATCAGGCCGGACCAGCACGAGGCGCTGTACAACTGGGGTGTCGCGCTGGCCGGCTGGGCAGAGGCCGTCGCCGAGTCGGATCCTGCGCTCGCAAAGGGGCTATGGCAGGAGGCGTGTCAGCGCTACGCTGAGGCCGTGGAGATCGAGCCCGACAAGCACGAAGCGCTGAACAACTGGGGCGTCGCGCTCTCGCGCCTGGCCGATGAGGCCGCGAGGTCTGACGCCGAAGGCGCGCGCGAGCTATGGCGGGAGGCATGTCAGAGGTACGCGCGGGCCGTGGAGCTGGAGCCGAGCAGCCACCAGGCGCTGTACAACTGGGGCTTCGCGTTCTCGCGCTTGGCCCAGACCGTCGCGGAGTCTGATCCTTCACGCGGGCGGGAGTTCTGGGAAGGGGCGTGCCAGAGGTACGCCCAGGCCGTGGAGATCAAGCCCGACAAGCACGAGGCGCTGCACAACTGGGGCTTTGCGCTCTCGTACTTGGCCGAGACCGTCGCGGAGTCTGATCCTTCACGTGCGCGCGAGCTATGGCAGGAGGCGTGCCGGAGGTACTCTCAGGCCGTGGAGATCAAGCCGGACGACCAGGACGCGTTGTATAACTGGGGCCTGGCGCTCTACCACTGGGGACAAGCCGTCGCGGCGTCTGACCGAGACCGCGCGCTGGAGCTGTGGGAAGAGGCGTGCCGGCGGTGTGCCGAGGCCGTCGAACTCAAGCCGGACATGCACGAGGCGCTCAACAACTGGTCGGCAGCCCTCATAGGCCTCTGGCGCTTGACCGATGACGCCTCGCTCCTGGCGCAGGCCCGGGAGAAGGCGGCAGAGGCGGTGCGCATTCAGCCCGGCGCCGGGCTGTACAACGTCGCGTGCATGGACGCCCTCAGCGGCGACGCGGAGGCGGCCCTCACGGGTCTGGCCGAGGCGTTGGGCAAGGGGTACATCGCGTGGGCGCATGTGGCGGGCGATGCCGACTGGAACGGCTACCGGTCTGATCCCCGGTACCTGGAGTTGGAGCACAAGTACGGTGGCGGGACTGCGGACGAGGGCGAGTGAGGGGCGCCAGAGCCTCGGACCGAGTACGGAGACCCCGGCCCACGACCCACGGAAGGCCCGAGGCGCTCCCTGCGCGGGTGCCAGGGCCGGACGGCGCTCGTCCCGAGCGCCGCGGCGGGCTGGAGACTCAGATCATGCATGAACACACTGGGGCCGCATTTCGCCATTCCCGCGTCGGGA
>CAZXDD010000685.1:2233-4136 GCA_964639415.1 uncultured Armatimonadia bacterium | reverse complement strand
GCGTGCCCGGCTCGCAGCCGTAGTTGTGGGTGTAGACGAAGTTGATGCCGAAGCTCTTGAGGCGCTCGAAGCTCTCCTTGGCCCCCTCGTAACCGGCCCAGGCGGCTCCCACCTGAGCGTTGTCTACGGGCACGGAGCTGAGGTACAGGCGGGTGCCATTGAGGTAGAAGTCGCGGCCGTCGATCCAGAACTCGCGGAACCCGAAGCGTTGCGGGTAGGCGGCGTCCAGCACCGCGCCGGCGGCATCCCGGAGCGTCACGGCAACGGTGTACTGATTCTGCGGAGTGTGCAGGTCCCACAGCCTGTCGGGCAGCCACTCATCTGAGAAGCTGAGACGCCCGTCTACTACGTCGGCGGCTCCGAACGCCGGGCCGCTGACCTCCTTGACCATCTGATCGCCGTCATAGATGCGGCCAAACAGCGTGTAGCGGCCATTGGCTGGGAGGTTACTCAGGGCGGCGGTGATCGTGACGTCGGCTTCGCGCACGGAGGTGCCCACCGTCACCTCGCCGATCTGCGGCCCGGTGGGTGTGCTTTGCAGGTACACATCGCCGCACAGGCCGCGGCGGGCGACGCGCCCCTCGACCTCCCGCGCCGAGGCGGTGTCCCCGAATGACAGCATCACACTTCTGAGGGGTATCGACACGACGAGGAGGCTCAGCACGTGGTTGCCGCCGGGCCGGCAGGCGGCGGTGAGGTCCACCTCCCCGCCGGGGAAGCGCATGTCACCGACTTTCGTCCCGTCCAGATAGACGGCGGCATAGGAGTTGATGTAGTCGGCGGAGACGGCGATGCGGCGGCCGGCCCAGTCCCCGGGGATGGCGATCTCCCGCTGGTACCAGGCGGCCCTCACACCCGCCAGGTCCACCTCCTGCCAGCCCGGATGGGCAAAGAGCGTCTGACAGTCCTTCTGCATGTAGTCGGTGATGCCCGGCCAGCAGCCGGGAACCTTGAAATGGCCCCAGCCCTCTTCCGGTACGACCTCGGCCCCCTCGGCCGCCGGCTGCCAGCGCCACAGCCCGTTGATGCAGATGCGCTCGCGGGTCGGCGTTGTCTCCCGATAGGCCCTGGCCGTGTCCCACACCGCCTCGACCCCTGCGGGCAGTGGCGCCACGGGTTGCGCCCGACATCCCCACTGTCCGGCCACCGTAGCGACCAACAGCGCGCCCAACACTCCCTGCAGTCGATCCATGCCATCCGCCTCCGATCCCCTGTGCCGTCTGACAATCGCGCGCAAAGCGGCCTGGCGGCGACGACACCGCCGCCGGACGGCGGGGATTTCGCCGCACCGGGGGCTCAAGCCTTCCGGCCGTAGCCGACGACATAGCGGCACGCGCAGGGCACGGCAAGGCGGGAAGCGGTCTGGTATGGATGGATGGCGGGTCAGATGGGATCGGCAAGCGCTCCGACGGGGACCGGGGGCGAAGACCGGAGCGCCCGGAGACGCTCCGGTCCCGTGATACGAGGCGGTGGCTGAGCGGATCGCGTCTCCGGGACTACTCGGGAACGGTGGTCTCCGGCCGGAAGTATGCCGTGGTGTCCGTGGCCCAGTTGTCGAAGTCCCGATAGTAGACGGAGCCGTTCTTGTACCACTTGGCATGGCCGTCGGCCATCAGCATGTTGGCCCCATCATTGTGAATGTTGCCGCCGTTGTCGCTACCGGTGTAGATGTAGTGGAACACGGCGCTCTCGCCGCGCTCCCCGATCAGTCCCTTGCTGGCGGGCTGGACGACGGAGCCCTCCTTGCAGGGGTAGGACCAGGCGCCGAAGTAGTAATTGTACGTGTAGGAGTGGGCGGGAGACCCACCCGCGGTGCACGACTTCGACGGGCACTCCATAAGCTGATGGTTCTTGGTGTAGGGGTAGACCAGGTCTTCCCATCCGCGGAAGAACCCGGCCACAC
>CAZXDD010000685.1:0-2223 GCA_964639415.1 uncultured Armatimonadia bacterium | reverse complement strand
CCACCCTATCCTACACTCTTTCCCTACACGACGCTCTTCCGATCTCTGATGTAATAGCGGCCGTCGGTTGCGTTGGTGTCGTGGATATACGGAAACACGCCGTCATAGTCCTGCACGTACATGAGCATAGCCAGCCCGAGCTGTTTGAGGTTACTCAGGCACGAGGCCTGTCTTGCCTTCTCGCGGGCTCTGGCGAAGACCGGAAACAGAATGGCGGCCAGGATGGCGATGATCGCGATGACGACCAGCAATTCGATGAGCGTGAAACCACGTCTGCGCATGATGCGATCTCCTTTCGATGATGCAAACTAAACATCGCTGAAGTATAGGCGCTTGATATGGCGAGAAGAGTGTCTAAGTCGGTACGAATTCCGCAAGGTCGGTGCCACGACCAAGCGGCGATCCCGCAAGGCGGGATCGCCGAGTCGGGCTGGAAAATAGGTTCACCTGACCCCTACGGCACGTCTTTCCCCGCCACCCCGCATGGGGAGCGCCTCTGGTCCCGTCCCGGGGTGTGCGGTAACGGCGCTTGGCGTGGTCGCTGATGTCTGGTACACTGTCGGCGGCAGGCTCGTGGGAGCCTGACATGGGGACGCCGACGGTTTACGAACCGGGGTGTCCCTTTTTTCGTGCCTGGTGCTGATCCAGTAGGTTGAGGTACTGGCGGATGACAGCTTTGGACCTGCCCATGATGCGCGAGATGTGATCGATATCCATGTGGGTCAGCATGCGCACGGTCTCGAAGTCGTGGAGATAGCGCTCGACGGCTTCCAGGGAATGGTCGGTTTGCCGGGCGATCTCCGGGGGTAGGTGGCCCTCCAGATACAGACTGACGATCTGTGCCTTGTGGGTGAGTTTGCCGCTGCAGTCGTGCACAGTACCTCGCAAAGGCAGCAGTGTGTGGTGCTCCTGTTCGTATCGGGCGATGTTTAGCTCCACATTTCTCTGGGCCCGTCCGGACAAGTAGGCCAAGTCCGCAGTTGTGAGCAATGCGCCTTGGTCCAGGGCTTCGCGGGTCCAGCGCTTCAAGCGGGCGAGCAGTAGCTCCGTCGGGCCTTGCCCGAACAGCTCAGCATCTTGGGGGGCGACCATGGTCAGGCGCACAGCCTGCATGGGCGTGTCCTGCATGGTGCGACCCCGGGCAGCAGTGGCGTCCTTGTGGGCAGCGGTGTAGATGATAGTACCCGGTTCCTGCCGGTCTGGGTAGTAGGCAGCGAAGAGTTGGAGGATGTCATCCACGATGACCGGGACGATCGCGCGGCCGTTCTGGAAGCCATAGTCGGTGAGAAAACGATGACATAGTAGGCTACGTAGGCTCTTATGGGCCAGACGTTCGGCTTCTTTCTTACGTTCGGTGTCGGAAGCCATGACCTCATCGCCCCCCCTTTGGGCTGGCGAGGAGGTCATCCAAGCGAGCACTCATCTGGCCATCGGCCACTGCCTGTTGGTAGAGTTGCTGGTACTGCTTGACGAGGTTCTCGGACATCGCGACCGCCTTAGCGATCACCGGGAGCGGCAAGCCTTCAGCGGTGGCCAACGCCACCTGGCGGAAGGCACGCAGATAGCGTTCCATGCTGTCCATACCGTGCCGCATGCGTCGCGAGATGTCGGTGAGATCTTCGCCTCGCAGGTAGCGGCTGACCACCTCGATCTTGTGCGAGGTCGCAGGACCGATGTCCCGCTGTTCGCCACGGGTGGGCACCCATTGGCCTGCGGCGCGCAGTTGCCTAAGATCCCGCTTGATGGTGCTGTGACTGGTGGTCAGCAGCAAAGCGAGGTCTTCCTGAGTGAGTAGGCCCCCTTGGTCCAGGGCTTCGTTGCACAGGCGCACAATGCGGTGGCGCCGCATCTCTGCCAGCCCCTGCTCCTCGGCGACGTCCAGGTCCGAGGGGGTGTGCAGGGTCAGGGCCAACGTTACCCGCCGGGCATGGGCCAGAGGCACTCCTGCCGGCTCATCGGCCGACACGGCGCAGTACTTGAGCTGGCTGGTCTCCAGATTGGCGCTACCGTACTCCAGCAAGTACCCACTGATCTGCTCCAGGTACGCCCGAGCCAGGAACAGCGACAGATGCAGGTCCTCGGCGATGCGGCACACCAGAGCTTCGTAGGCAGTCTTGTCACGCAGACGGGCAGCAGCGTCGGGCTCCATGGTTGGCCTCCTCTGAAATGTGGGATACTACATACACCCACTCTCCAATAGAGGTCAAATGCACCTACCGTAAG
>CAZXDD010000684.1:2675-4141 GCA_964639415.1 uncultured Armatimonadia bacterium | reverse complement strand
TTGAGCCAGCAGACGCCATCCACGTCCAGGTCTGCGGGGGAGGGGATCGGATCCCCGGCGATGCCGGCCAGAGTAATGGCGGCCTCGATGTACTCCTTCTCGGCATCGGCGACGAACCCGCCCCAGCGCAGCTCCTCACAGCGGGCAAGCGCCGCTTTCATCTGGCGGTTGAGGTCGGCGGTCTCCGACAGCAGCTTCCGGGCCTCCTCAAACTCGCCCCGGTGGACGCTCTTGATGCAGGTCGACGCAACCCGCACCACCTGGCGCGAAAGCACATAGGCATTCTCGCGGCCTTCATCGAGACGGTCCATGTGCTCGCGGATACTCACAGCGATATCGTTGATTCGTGCGAAGATAGGTCAGCACCTCGATCTATTGCGCCTCGCGCTATGCCGCCCTGTCCGGAGCCGCAAGCTTGCGGCCTGCAGGCCCCCCGGGGGGCGCCGCTTGTCGCTCCCGCAGACTATCCGCCCACGGCCTCCCGCGCGGCCTGCACTCCGCAGCGGATGGCCTTCTCGTTCATGGGCAGGAGCTTGTGATGCCGCTCGGGCAGCACTTTCTTGAGCGCCTCGATGACCGGCTCGATCATCTCCGGATGCCTGGCGCCCAGATAGGCTCCCAGCATCACCATGTTGGCGATCTTCTCGCTCCCCGCCTCGATGGCCGCCTCGGTAGCCCCCACGGCCACCAGTTGCACATCGGTGCGGTCGATCTCAACTTCGCCCAGACTGGTGTTGAGCACCAGCAGTCCGCCCGGAGCCACAGAACCGGCATGGGCCCTGATGGCCCCCGGCTCCATGAGCGCCATGGCCTGGGGCCGCCCGGAGACAGGGCTGCCCACCTTACCGTCGGAGATGACGACCGTGCAGTTGGTCCAGCCGCCGCGAACCTCCGGCGAGTAGCTGGGATACCAGGAAACTGAAAGGCCCTCGTCACAGGCGGCCTGGGCAAGAAGCTGGCCCGCGAGGAGCACGCCCTGGCCGCCGAGGCCCGACATTGTGATCTCGTCTCTCATAGCTGACACGTCCTGTATTGGTGTTCTGCGGCAATCCGGCCTGCGGACCCGGCGTCCTGGAGGCAACCGCACCGGCCCTGCCGGCCACACCCGCAGGCTCAATTGCTCTACACGTACGGGTTGCGGAAGACTTTCAGCGGGTACTGCTTCACCACATTGTCTCGCACATGCTCCAGAGCCTGCACAGGCTCAATTGCTCTACGCGTACGGGTTGCGGAAGACTTCCAGCGGGTACTGCTTCACCACATTGTCTCGCACATGCCCGAGAGCCTGCACAGGCTCAATTGCTCTACACGTACGGGTTGCGGAAGACTTCCAGCGGGTACTGCTTCACCACATTGTCTCGCACATGCCCGAGAGCCTGCACAGGCTCAATTGCTCTACGCGTACGGGTTGCGGAAGACTTTCAGCGGGTACTGCTTCACCACATTGTCTCGCACATGCCCGAGAG
>CAZXDD010000684.1:0-2575 GCA_964639415.1 uncultured Armatimonadia bacterium | reverse complement strand
CGGAAGACTTTCAGCGGGTACTGCTTCACCACATTGTCTCGCACATGCCCGAGAGCCTGCAGAGGCTTCATGTACCACCACGAGGGGCAGGTGCCCAGAATCTCCACCAGTGAAAAGCCCTTGCCGTCGAGCTGAGCCTGAAAGGCTTTGGTGATGCTCTTCTTGGCCGCCATCACGCGCCGCGGATCGTAGAGGGCTTCGCGGGCCAGATAGGCGACGCCTTCCACCTGGTTGAGTATCTCGCACACATTCAACGGGTTGCCGCCCTGCTGGAGCGTCCGCCCGGCCGGGGTGGTGGTGGTCTTCTGGCCCATGAGCGTGGTGGGCGCCATCTGCCCGCGGGTCATGCCGAACACCGCGTTGTTGATGAAGACCACCGTGATGCTCTCGCCCCTGGTGGCGGCCTGGATGACCTCGTTGAGGCCGATCGCGGCCAGATCGCCATCTCCCTGGTAGGTGAAGACGACGGAATCCGGCCTTACGCGCTTGAGGCCCGTCGCCACGGCCGGGGCCCGTCCGTGGGCCGCCTGGATGGCGTCTGTCGTGAAGTACTCGTAGTTGTAGACCGAGCAGCCCACCGAGGCCACCGCCACCGTGCGGTCTGCGACCCCCAGCTCATCGAGCACCTCCGCCACGATCCGCACACTGCTGCCGTGCGTACAACCCGGGCAAAAGCGCATCGGGTCCGGTGACAGTGCCCGCGGCGGCTCGTAGATCACCGCCGACTTGCCGCTCGCCATGCTTGCTTGCGCCATGTTTGGTCGCCTCTGTATGTACCCGGCTTCCAGGCCGACCGTGCCGATGCTCCCGAAGCGGCGAGGTACGCCACGGCGGGCAAGGGCGGCCGACCGGCCGGAGTGATCTAGAGTTCCTTGCTGATCTTCACGAGGGTTTCCAGCACTTCCTCGGGCGTGCACAGCACCCCACCCGTGTGGGAGAGAAGCTCCACCGGACAGCGCCCCTCGATGGCCATCCGAACGTCGTCGCGGAACTGGCCCTGGGACAGCTCCACCACCAGACATCGCTTGCTGCGCGCGGCCAGGGCCGCGATGGCGGCCTCCGGGAACGGTACCAGGGAGATGGGACGCAGCAGCCGCGCGGCGATGCCCCGCTCCATCGCCCGCTCCACCGCCGTCTCGCAGACCCGGGCCGGGATGCCGTAGGCGCAGAGCATGATGTCCGGATCGTCGGCGCCGTACTCCTCCCAGCGCGTCTCGTGCTCGCAGGCCTGAAGGTAGCGTGCGAGGATGCGGTCGTTGACCTGCTCGAGTTCCTCAAACACCGTGTATAGCGAGTTCACTACATGGCGCTCGCGGTTGGCCTTGCCGCTGCCCAGGGTCCAGGGGAACTCACCGGCCCGGGGGGCGTCGCCCACAGGGCGCAGGGCGCACTGCTCGCGCATGGTGGCCAGTGTGGCGTCGCCCTGGATCATGACCGGGAGACGATAGCGCTCGGAGAGCTCGAAGGCCTCGGCCGTGAGGTCGTGGGCCTCCTGGACGCCTGCGGGGGCGAAGACCAGAGGCCTGCCGTCGCCGTGGCCGGCGCCCCGTGTGGCCAGCCAGTAGTCGGACTGGGCCGGCCCGATGCCGCCCAGACCGGGGCCGCTGCGCACCATGTTCACCAGCACGCACGGCAATTCGCAGCCGATGATATAGGACAGTCCCTCCTGCATCAGGGAGATCCCCGGTGAGGACGAGGAGGTCATGACCCTGGCGCCGGCGGCCGCCGCGCCCATCACCATGTTGATCGAGGCCAGTTCGCTCTCAGCCTGCAGATACACGCCGCCCACCTCGGGCAGCCGCCACGACATGTACTCCGGGATTTGGCTCTGGGGCGTGATGGGGTAGCCAAAAAAGAACCTGCAGCCCCCGGCGATGGCGCCCTCGGCCACCGCCTCATTGCCCTCCATCAGGATACGCTCGCTCACGATGATACCGCCTCTTTGGTTTCCTCTTTGTACAGGCTGATCGCTGCGTCCGGGCACATCAGGACACAGAGCTTGCAGCCGGTGCACTCGGTGCCCTCCGCGGGCTCCACCGGGTGGATACCGTACGAGGTTAGCTTCTCCGACACCCGCAGGTGCTTTTGCGGGCAGAACTCTACACACAGGCCGCAGCCCTTGCACCGCTCGAGGTCTATCACTGTCTTTGCCATCGACACACCCAACCTGCTATCCGGCGGCCATGCAGTCTGATCTCGGCCGCCATTATCTGTTACGCGCAAGCCCCGCCGTCTTCCCCGCGTAGCCTCCCCCGATCCTCCTGGGCCGCCGCCAGCAGCTCGCCGGCATGCCGGTGGGCCGTGACATCGGTCTCCTGGGCGCCCAGCATCCGGGCGATCTCACCCACACGGGCCTCCGGGGAGAGCGCGGCGGCGGTCACCACCGTGCGGCCATCTCGTACCTGTTTCTCGATATGAACGTGGCGGTCGGCCAGCCGCGCAATCTGGGCCAGGTGCGTCACACACAGCACCTGCGCTGTGGCCGACACCCTCACCAGCTTCTCGCCCACCGCGTGGGCCACGCGAGATCGGAAGAGCGTCGTGTAGGGAAAGAGTGTAGGGTAGGGGGGGGGGG
>CAZXDD010000683.1:0-4147 GCA_964639415.1 uncultured Armatimonadia bacterium | reverse complement strand
GCATACGAGATAATGAGCGGTGACTTGGAGTTCAGACGGTGTGCTCTTCCGATCTATCGAGATCCCCCTGCCCGCCGAGATGGCCGTGGGCGACTATACCCTCAGCGTGGCCCTCGTGCGCGGCGAGCAGGAGGCCTATCGCGCCGAGAAGACCATCCGCAAGCTGCCCGCGGTGGAGCACGAATGGCGGCTTTCCGAAAGCAATGTCCTGCTCCACAACGGCGAGCCCGTCCTGCCCTTCGGCTGGTTCAGCATTCCGGCCCGGGCCATGGCCGCGCCGGGCCACGCGTACCAGCTCATGCAGGCCTACAGCAGCTACTACTTCCCGGTAGAGAAGGT
The DNA here is from genome assembly GCA_964639415.1 of uncultured Armatimonadia bacterium. GTDB lineage: Bacteria > Armatimonadota > Zipacnadia > Zipacnadales > JABUFB01 > CAYRFY01. Next base: position 3,808 of record CAZXDD010000683.1, on the reverse strand, counting down.
ACGCGCCGACCTGGACGAGATCGTCGCCGCGGGCAGCCACGTCACCATCTACCCGTACCAGTCCCCCGCAATGGTGGAGACCCCGGCCTGGGCCAGGCCGCTCACGGAGGAGGAGGCCGAGGGCCTGCGGGCGCGGGTGGCGGCCCTCAAGGACCACGCGGGCGTCTTCGCCTGGTACATGGCCGATGAGCCCGAGCTGCGGCCCGCGCTGGTTGAGCGGTGCCGACAACTGCGCGAGGTGGTGGCGCAGGAGGACCCCTTCCACCCGACGATCATGCTCAACGACACCATCGCCGGGGTCTACAAGTACATCGACGGCGGCGACATCACCATGCCGGACCCCTATCCGTGCTTCATCAAGGGCGGCCTGGCGGCCCAGCCCATCGAGAAGACCAGCGAGTTCATCAAGGCCTGCCGGGAAGCGAGCCGCGGCCGCAGGGGCATCTGGGCCACTCCCCAGGCCTTCAACTACGGCGACTACGGCCGCAAGAACCAGCGCGGCCCCACCCTCACCGAGCTGCGCAACCAGCTCTACCAGGCCGTGATCTACGGGGCCAAAGGCTTCCTGTGGTACACCCACTCGCAGGTGAGCAACTACCCTGACCTGTGGGTCGGGATGCCCTGGCTCTCCTTCGAGGTCGCCCACCTCAAGTCCGCCATCCTCGCCGACCCGGCGGACGAGGTGGAAATCGCCGTCGAGGCCGAAAGGCCCGAGCACGTCCACGTCTCCCCGCGACAGGTGGACGGGAACCTGTACCTCTTCGTGGTCAACACCTCCACCGAGCCGCAGGAGGTCAAGCTCACCCTCGACCCCGCGCCGGGCCTGCGCTCCTTGTACGTGGTCTCCGAGCAGCGGAACGTGCCGCTGACAGATGGCGCACAGATCATCGATACCTTCGACACCTATGAGACCCACATCTACACCACCGATGCCGAGGTGGGCGGCCGAACGAACATCGCCGAGGCGGCGCAGCAGATCCGCAGGGACGTCGCCGCGCTCAAGAAGCCCGGGAACCTGGCCTACGAGGACAGCGGCGCCGAGGTGGAGGTGTCCAGCAAGTCCACCTACGGCTCGACCCCGGACCGCCTGCTGGATGGGGTGGAGACCGGCATGTTGTGGCGCGACGGCACCCGCGGCCAGTTCCCGGACTGGGCGCAGGTGCGCTGGCCGCAGGCCCAGACCATCGGCCGCGTGGTGCTCTACACACCCACTGTGGCGAGTTTCGAGGTCCAGGTGCCCGAAGGCGATGACTGGAAGACGGTGGTCGCCGTGGACGGCAATGCGGAGCAGAGGGTGGAGGCCGTCCTGCCGCAGGCGGTGCAGACCGAGGCCATACGCATCCTCGTGACGGGGATCATGGCCGACAAGCAGGACACCGAGATCTGGGAGGTCGAGGCCTATGCGAACTAGCCTGCCGCCGATTGTGGGACTGTGCCTCATCTTCGCCGGCGTCGCCTGCGGACAGGAGCTGGTGGCCCACTGGCCGCTGGACGTGGCGGAAGGCAATGTCCTCCCCGACGCCTCCGGAAACGGCCATGACGCCACCTTCGGCGATAAGGCGGAGGGCCTGCCGGTGTTTGCCCCCGGCATGCACGGGCAGGCGCTGCGGATGGACGGCACGCTGGAGCAGTTCCTCACCGTGGCCGGATCGGAGGCCCTCAACTTCGACGGGCCCTTCACGGCGATGGCATGGCTCAAGCCCGTGGCCCGCAATGCCACCTATGAGGTGCTGTGCTTCAAGGGTGACAAGAGCGGCGACCCGCCCTGGCCGGGTTGGCGGCTCCGGTACTTCTGGACCCGGGCCGTCCTGCAGGTGGGGAGCCCGGACGGGGCCGAGCCCACGGTGAGCAGTGCCGAGTGGTCGGTGCCGGCCGGCTTTTGGACTCACATCGCCGGCACCTGGGACGGCGAGAAGCTGCGGATGTATGTCAACGGCGTGGAGCGGGCCGCAGTGGAGTTCGCAGGCACCATCGCACCCCAGAACCGCCAGATGGTGATGGGCAACTACATGGGCCGCAAAAACGCCTATGCCTTCACCGGCCTGCTGGATGATGTGCGGGTCTTCAAGGGCGCGCTGACGCAGGAGCAGGTCTTCGAGCAGGCGAGCCAGGCGCCGTAGGGCCGGGCGCCACCGACGCGGGGCGAGGCGGGCCAACGACAGAACACACTCCACTGAACAGGACCCGGCCGCCTCGGTGCCGAAGGGTGAGATGCGGGCGTGCTCACCGGACCCAACGGTCCGGGGCCGCGCGCCACTTTTCGCCCGAAGGGTGGTCTGTTCCCATGCGTCCCGACCTCGCTTTGCCCATGCGCCCGGCCGTCCTCTGGGGCTGTGTGCTTGCCGCCGGCGTCTTCCTGCCATACCACGCCCGCGCCCAGTTGGTCGGCGCGGAGAAGGTCCTCGTCTCGGTTAGCAATGCCGATGAGACGGCGGACACGCTGCACGCCCTGGACCCCGAGCCCGGCGCCATCCCCGTGAAGCTCTTCGACTTCACCGGCCACCCCAGGGACCAGACGGGCCGCATCCTTGGGCTGAGGGTCTCGGCCGATGGGGGGATGATCTACTTTTGCTCAGACAATAACTATGTCTACGGCCCGGCAAGACGCAACGTCTTCCGCATCGCCTCGGATGGCGGCTGGGTGGAGCAGATCACCCCCGGGCCCAGCTCCGGTCTCTGGGGTCAACCGGGACCGTATGGCCTGGTCGCGGCAAAAGTCACCCGGCCCGACGGATCGGCATGGGGCTCGTGCCCCGTGTTCCTGGAGGGTGTCGGGATGCAGTATTCCGAGGCCGACGGCAGCGCCGCGTTTCCCCAGGTCCCCCGCGGGCCGCGCTGGATCGTGGCCTATCGTCCCGGCTCCAGCGTACATGACGCCAAGACGGTGAATGTCGAGCCAGGCCTGTCCGTGCAGGTATTCCTCACCCCCAACTCCGATGGTCGCGCGAACCTGGAGCAACCGATCCCCGCCGGCGACCGCATCTACTATCTGCTGTGGCCCAACACCATCCAGTGGACCGATGTCGAGGGCATCGCGGCCAACCCCGTCTACACGGCGAGCGGGACCGGGGTGGGGGTCACGGATGTCGACGGTTACGACGTGGGCCCCGCGACGGGGCGCCTGGCCGTGATGGACTACCAGACCGGCTGCCCCACCAATCGCGGCCTGTATCTGACGGATAGGGACGGCGGCGAGGCGCGCCTGCTTCTGGATCTGAAGCAGGACTTCAACTGGGGGGGAGGCGGGGAGGTGCTCTGGTCTCCGGATGAGACCAGACTTGCCTTCAAGGCGCAGTATGGGCCGTACGTGTACTTCGCCGTGGTGGACGCGACCTCCGGCGCGATCCTGGGCTCGGTGGGCTTCGCCGACCAAAGCTACACCATCCACAACGCGCGGCTCCACGGCTGGAGCCCTGACGGGGGGTGGCTGCTGTTCTCGCACTGGGCCCCGAGCCAACCGGCCAACCACATGCTGGCCAAGGTGCGGGTGGGAGGCGATGGGGCCATAGACGGTAACAGCACGGTGCAGCTTCTGTCCGGCGCCGTTGTGAGTTCGGCCACATGGGCGCGACTGGGCCCGCCGGCGTCCGCGGTGAAGGGCCGGTGAGGTGGACTGCTCCAGCACGCCTCCCGTCGGGGGTTGCCGTTCGCCGACGAGCCCGAACCGATCCGCAGGATCGGCGAGCGACACATAACCAGGCGCCAAGCGGCTCGCAGAGACGCCGAGGGGGGACGAGGGTGAGGCGATCCCGCAGGGCGGGACCGTTGCCTGTTGTAGGGCGGCGACCTGTGCGCCGCCGCCGTTCGC
>CAZXDD010000682.1:0-4148 GCA_964639415.1 uncultured Armatimonadia bacterium | reverse complement strand
GCCGGGAATGTCATTCTGAGAGCGTCCGCTCCCGGAGGGAGCAGCTCGAGGAATCCCCTGGGACACAGCGATATCCTTCACTATCTCGCTGCGCCAGATTGGCGCTCAGGATGGCATTGCCACGACAGGCCCAGCTTCTCGGCCGCGCCTCTAGATGACCCGCAGGTACCGGTGCAGACCCGTCAACGCTCCCACAGCTCCGAACACGATGCCGGTGATCACGACACAGGCCGCGAAGGCCGCGATGAACGGTGTGCTGTAGATCAGACGGACGAAATCCAGTGTCGAAGCCAAATGCTGCTGCAGCGACGAATAGCCGAAAACCAGCGCCGCCGCAGACACCAGCCCCCCGCATAGCCCGTAGAACATGCCCTCCAGCAAGAACGGCAGCCGGATGAAGCCATTGGTGGCCCCGACCAACTGCATGATCCGGACCTCGCGCCGGCGGGCGTAGATCGTGAGACGGATGGTGGTGTTGATGACGGTGAGGGCCGCGACGATCAGCAGGATGCCCACCGCGAGGCCGGCCAGCCGAACGCCCCGGGCCACGATCAGTATCTTCTCCGTAACCTGCTCCGGGTACCGTGCCTGAGCTATTCCGTCGACCTTCTTGGCCTGGAAACACACGGCCTCGATCTCGTCCGGATTGGCCACGTAAAGCAGAATCGAGTCCGGCAGAATGTCGCCCAGTAGCTTCAGGGCGTCCAGGTCCATGCCCCACTTCTCAGCCGTCTGCTGCAACGCCTTGTCCTTGGGCAGGTAGTCTGCCCGCAAGATCCTGCGGTCGGCCAGCAGGTCGGCCTGTACGTCGGCGACGGACCGGGCACCGGTGAGCTCACAGGTGATGACGGCGCGACGGGCCTCCTGCTCCGCCATCAGGTGCAGATTCACCGCCGCCAGCACGAAGGCACCCAGAATGCTCAGCGCCACTGCGACATTGGTCACCGCGGCGATGGAGATCAATGGGTTGCGGCGGATGGCGATGGCGGCCTGCGTCAGCAGGAACTGCGAAGTGCTAAACGACATCGTAGCTGCCCGCCTTGTCGTCCCTGACGACGGTGCCGCGCACCAGGTTCACCACGCGCCGCCGCATGCGGTCTACTATGTACTTGTCATGCGTTGCCACCACGACTGTTGTGCCCGTGTCCGCGATGTTGGCCAGAAGCTCGATGATGTCCCAGGAGGTGTCGGGGTCCAGGTTGCCCGTCGGCTCATCACACAGCAGGACCGGAGGCCCGTTCACCAGCGCCCGGGCGATACAGACCCTCTGCTGCTCGCCACCAGACAGCTCCCCGGGCCGGGACTGCGCCTTCTCAGACAGCCCCACCAGTTCCAGGGTGATGGGCACCTTGCGGTACTTCTCCAGGCGCGAGGCGCCCAGAACGTCCAGTGCGAAACCCACGTTCTCCCAGACCGTCATGTCCGGCAATAGCCGGAAGTCCTGGAACACGATGCCCATCCGCCGCCGCAGGAGCGGCACCTTCGCCCGCGGCAACCGTGCCACATCCTGCCCATCGAAGATCACCCGCCCCCGAGTGGGGGCTAGCTCGCGGTAGATAAGCTGCAGGAGTGTGGACTTGCCGCTTCCCGAGGCTCCCACCAGAAAGCACAGGCCGCCCCGCTCGATGTGCAGGTCCACGTTCGTCAGCGCCTCGGTACCCGAGGAATACACGACGCTGACGTCCTCCAGGTGTATCATGAGCTGCAAACCTCCGACGTGGGTCGGCCGTCCTTGGCCGGCCATGCCTCAGTCCGATTATACCAGAGCCCGACTCGCCCCGCAACCTGAGGACACCGCGTAATCGAATGAATGTTCCACGACCCGCGCATCTGGGCACCGGCGAACCTCTGCTAGAGCACACCGGAGGGCGCAGGAGTTCCCACCGGAGGCGACGAATGCCCACTGCCATCGCGCATTTCGTCGGCGGAGAATCCCGATGCAGCAGCCAGAGCGGCAGACCTGTCTTCCTGTCCGGGCTCGAGCCGTGGCCATCGGCGTCCTATGCGTCACCGCGATAGGACTGATCGTCCCCTACAGCGACCTCAAGCTTCAGGGCACGTGGATCGCGGCCTGCCACCTACCCATCGTCGTCTTCGTCATCCAACTGGGGCTGGTGCTGGCGGTCAACTCGGGGCTTCGCCTCCTGCTGCCGGGCCTCGTGCTGCGTCCTGCCGATCTGGCGGTGATCTACGCCATGATGCTGGTGGGCAGTGGCATTCCCTCCTTCGGCCTCACCGAGTACCTCCTCCCGACCCTGGTAGGCATGCGGTACTTCGCCACCCCGGAGAACAAGTGGGACAGCACGTTCTTCTCCCTGGTGCCTGACTGGCTGGCCCCCTCGGACGGCAGGGCCGTCACAGGGTTCTTCGAGGGCCTGCACCCGGGCGAGAGCATCCCCTGGTCGGCGTGGGTCACACCGCTATTGGCCTGGACGGGCCTGGCCCTCGTCCTGTTCCTGCTGATGGGGTGCCTCAGCGCCGTCTTCCGGCGCCAGTGGGTGGAGCGCGAGCATCTGATCTTCCCGCTGGTGCAACTGCCCCTGGACATGCTGGCCCAGGACGATGCCCACCGCGTCCCCGCTTTCTTTCGTAGCCCGCTGATGTGGACCGGGGCGGCGATCCCGCTTCTCATCCATTCCTGGAACGGGCTGCACAGCTACTTCCCTTCACTGCCGGCGATCCCGCTCAGTCAGGGCCTCAATCACCTCCTCAGCGGCCGGCCGTGGAATCAGACCGGCCCTCTGATCATCTGGTGCCACTTCTCGATCATCGGGTTCAGCTATCTACTGTCCTCGGAGCTGTCCTTCAGCCTATGGTTCTTCTTTGGCTTCTTCAACCTGCTTTCGGTGGCTCTGGCGGCACTGGGGGTGGAGGTGCCGCCGATCCCCAACTACCCCACACGGCCCGAAGCGGCCCTGCAGATGCTGGGCGCGTTCTTCGTGATCTTCGGGTACATGGTATACCTGGTCAGGGGCCAGATTGGGGAGATGCTGGCGGCGGCCGCCGGGGGCGGTGGAGCCGACGACGCCTCCGAGCCGATGTCCTACCGCGCCACGATCTGGGGCCTCGCGGTGTCCTGCGCGCTGTTCATCGCCTGGACCTCGCACGCAGGAATGGCCGGCTGGTTCTCGCTCTGCAGCCTGGTGCTGTACGCGGTGACCGCCCTGGTGCTCACCCGTCTGGTGTCCGAAGGCGGCCTGCTGTTCATCCAGGCACCTTTTCGGCCCACGGACATCTTCCAGACCTTCACCGGCCTGCGCTGGGTGCCGGTGCGAAGCCTGGTGGTGGCTACCTTCACCGAGCGGGTGTTCATGTTCGACCTGCGCACCTTCCTGATGCCCAGCCTGATGGACAGCTACAAGCTGGCCCGGGAGACCCGCCTGGACCTGCGCCGCCTGATGCCGGCGCTGGCGGTCGCCATCCTCGTCGCCGTGGCCACAAGCTACATCTCGGCGCTGCTCACCTGCTACAACAATGGGGCCGTGACCCTCTCGAGCTGGTTCTGCCTCAGCAGCCCCCAGCAGCCTTTCGCCACGCTGGTCTCGTGGATCGATGCCCCGAAGGCGGCCAATCCCATCAGCATCGTCTTCGTGCTCATCGGGGCGGCGGTGACGGTGCTACTGTCCCTGGCCCGGGTGCGCTTCGTCTGGTGGCCCTTCCATCCGCTGGGGTATGCCATGGGCCCGAGCTGGCCGATGATCCAGCTCTGGTTCTCGATCCTGGTGGGATGGCTGATGAAGACGATCCTGATGCGGTACGGTTCCGGCCAAAGCTACCGGCGGGCCCGCCCGGTGTTCCTCGGCCTCGTGGTCGGGGAGTTCTCCGCCGCCGGGATCTGGGTGGTCGTCTCGGCGATCACCGGGACCCGGGGGCACAGGTTCTTCTTGACCTAGAGAAGTCCGCCCGAGAAGTCTGGCCGGCCCGGTTCCTGTCATTCCAAGCGTCCATCTCGCGCAGCGAGATAGCGAAGAATCCCGCTCAATGCCGGGTTTTCGGCCGCACATCCAGAAGCGTGCACGAGGAGCCGGTTCTGCCTTCAGGATGTCATTCTGAGCGTCCATCTCGCGCAGCGAGATAGCGCAGAATCCCGCTGAATGCCGGGTTTTCGGCCGCACATCCAGAAGCGTGCACGAGGAGCCGGTTCTGCC
>CAZXDD010000681.1:0-4155 GCA_964639415.1 uncultured Armatimonadia bacterium | reverse complement strand
CGCTCAGTTTGCGGGCGTATGGGTGTGGGGGATGGCCCGCAGGGCCTGGGGGTGCGGCGGCCGTTGCCGTGGTCGTTTCGCGCCACGCGCCACGAACCACGCGCCACGGCCGTTCCCCACCCCCTCACGCCAGGTCCATCGTCTCCTGATCAAAGGGCGCGTCCAGTGGCGCGAAGCCTACCCTCCACTGTACCGGCTCGTCGCCGAAGGCGAGCTGCAGGCGCACGATCAGCACCTGCTCGGCGGCGTCCTTGGCCACCCACAGGCGTCTGGGATCGCGGACTCTGAAGCCCCGGGGGGCGATGAGGTACAGGCTGCCCACCTCCCCCGGCGGCCGCGTGGCCGTGCCGCTGAGCGTCATCGTCTCCTCATCCCAGCGGACCTCGGACAGCTCCACTTTCCCCTGCAGGACGTGCATGTCGGTGGAGAGCACCGCGGGAGCCTCGCCGGCGGCGGCCAGCCGGTACAGCCGTGCCGATCTCGGCGGCACGACGGCTCTCAGCTCGCCGGTTATCGTGCCCAGGTACTGCTCGTTCCAAAGCTCCCATAGCCGGTACTGCCCGCCGCCAAGACCAAGACGGTCCAGCGCGATGGGGAGCACCAGCGGGTCATCCTCGTAGTTGAGCACTCCCACCACGTCCCACTCTCCCCAGTCGGCCGTCACGTGCTGGTGGAAGACCCGCGGATAGTCCGGGGCGGGGCGGTCGAAGAGGTCCACCGGCGTGGCGATCTCCGGCGTGCGCGGGAACACCTTGCGGATCAGCGCCAGGCGCTCCTCGGCGATGCGGTCGATGTCGTCGCCCAACATCACCGGGCCGCCGCTGAGGCCGAAGATCGTGGCCGCGATCTGCGCCTCGCACACGGGGATGGGCTTGTCGACCGTCATCAGATTGCCTGAGTCATTGACGTAGAGCTTGCGATGGGTGAAATACGCGGCGGCCATGTTGTCCGAGGCGTGCCGGTGCGAGGTCCAGAAGCCGGCGGAGTTGATGACGAAGGTGGCCGGGTAGAAGTAGGACTCCGGGTTGATCGCCCGGCCCTCGCCGTAGTCATTGCCCACGCGACAGGCATCCATGAAGCCCACGTTCTGGAACGTCGGCCCGGAGCTGGAGAGAAGGTACGTCTCCGGCCCGGCCGCCTCCCTGACGATGCGCAGGCCCGTGCGCAGAAGCTCGGGGCCCTTGACGACCGTCTTGTCGTGGTACCCATCGTAGAGGATGTCGCCCGGAGTGGAGCCGGAGATGGCGTGCAGAAAGTCGATCATGTAGTAGCGGACGCCCCACTGCCGGTACGTCTCGAAGACCTCGGTGAGGAAGGCTTTGGTCTTGGGGTGCGTGGGGTCCAGCGCGGTGATCCACGGGCGGTCTTCGCGCTTCATCCTTCCGGCGGCCCCGTACTTCCACTCCGGGAGCGCCACCACGGGCTTGCCGTCCTTGGTGAGCATGGCGTCTTCCATCTCGTCCCACAGCTCGCTGAGGCAGCTCGTGAGCCAGAACGTCCCGCACCACAGCCCCAGCTTGTACCCCATCTCCCCCAGACGCTGCACCAGCCACTCATGGCCGTGGGGGAAGGTGTCCGTGTCCCACTGCAGCCAGTTGCCGGGCATGCCGTCCTTGATATTGCCGATGCTCACCCACACGTACTCGATGTCAACGCCGGGCAGACGGCGCCGGATGGCCTCACAGTTGCGGATCATCACGTCCTCATACCGCTCGGAGTTGAAGGCGTCCACCCAGGCCCAGCCCAGCCAGCCGCCGGGTGTCTTGGGCCAGATGGTGGGTCGATGGGTCTGAGCCACCCGATCGGCCCAGTGGTGCAGGGAGGCGTGCAGGTCGGGGAGGGCCTCGACCATGAGAGGACCGGCGGAGACACGGGCGCCGGGGGGCAGCTCGAAGCCCTCGAAGTCGCACACGGCGTCCAGGGAGCCGATGCCACGGGGGCCGTAGGTGAAGGTGCCGAAGGTGGTCTGGCCGCCGAGGTTCGTGAAACCCAGGTGCAGGGCCCGTCCGGCGCCGTGGCTGACGATATGCAGCAGGCTCCGGCTCATGCACGGCTCGCCGTCCTCGGCGGCGCGGCGCACCGTGGTGTGGCTTGTGGTGCCCGTGCAGGCCAGGTAGACGGCCTCGCCGTCATCCCCGGCCAAAGTGACGCCGCCCACGCCTTCGCCGACGTGCAGCAGCGTGCAGCGTCCGAGGCGGACGGGTGCCGACCCCTCGTTCTCGATGCTCAGCGAGATCAGGACGGTCCGGCTGTCTTCAGACAGGGAAAGCAGCAGGCTGCAGGTGACCTGTTCCGGGAGGTCAATGTCATACCGCAGGCCTGTGTCGGGGTCTGTCTGCGCCGACACCAGGGGCCCGCCCGAGTCGCCCAGTCGGCAGGTCCGGCCGTTGGCTTCCAGAGTGCAGGCGGCCTCGATGGCGACGACACCGTCGACGGATCGCAGGGTGATGAGACCGGTCTCGCGGTCGAGGCCGATGGGCAGCCACTTGCCTGCGTCGCTTGGTTGCATGGGAGTCCTCCTGTGGCGGTTGTCTGCGGGGGGGGCAGGGCGACGTACCCGTGTTACCTCTCCCAGCGAGCGAAGCGAGTGTCCGGGCGAGTCGGGCGCCGCTGCGGGGCGCTTGCGGGTGAGGGACCGCCGTGGCGTGAGCCGCCGTGCTCGATCACCCTCAGGCGAACGGCCCTCCGACGGGCAGACGACAGCGGCCGGCGGCACGCAGCATACGGGTGAGGCGTCGTCCCCCGGAAACGTCAGGCACCGTTGCCTGGCACCTACTCGGGGAACCACCCTTTGAGGAACTCATCCAGCGGTCCCTCGTACACGGCTTCGGCCAGGTGCTCGACCCCCTGCTGGTTGCCCCAACTGTAGTAGATGACCGTACTGCCCTCGAACTCGCAGAGGTCCACGTCCGAGTTGTTGAGGTTCACCGCCGTCGCGATGCGCTCGCGCTCCTCGTCCGTCACGTCCAGGCCGATGACCTTGCGGTCGTCGTCGTCGTGGCGCATGAGCGGGTTCAGTGGGCTGCTTTGCCAGGTGACGAGGTCCTTGCTCCGCACGATGTGCGGCTCATACGTTGGGCCGGGGCGGGCCTCGAGATAGGTCATGTAGTAGTAGCCGTCATCCAGGTAGCGGATGGCCGGGCAGGCCGTGTAACGGTCTTTGGAGAACACGCACTCAGAGGGTGTCAGGCGCCAGTTGAGCAGGTCATCGGAGAGGGCGAATCGCGTGGTGAAGGCCGCTCCGGTCTCCTCCGGCGGCCGGCCGATCTCGAAGGCCATCACGTAGCCCTCGGGGCCCCGGCAGACGGTAGTGTTGAAGATCCCCCAGCCGGGCAGCTCCAGGGCGGGCTTCTCGTGCCAGGTCTGCATGTCGTCGGACCAGAACACCTGGATGCGCTCGCCGTCCCAGATGTTCGTCCCGAAGGCCCAGACGCGGTCGCCCTCGACGTAGGCGCAGCCCAGATGGTAGCCCGCGGCGAAGGCAGGGGTGGGCTGATTGCTCTGCACGTCGACAAAGCGGAAGTAGGAGTCTCCGCTGGTGTTGGGCTTGTAGGACCCGTGCCGGACATACTCGAACCGATACAGGCGGCCTTGCCAGACAACGGGTGTGGCCTCCACCAGGTCGCAGACGATGGTGCCGAGCTTGCGGATGGCGGGGCGCCGGTCCTCCTGAGCATTGGCCTGGACAAGCAGGCAGGCGGCGACGGCACAGAGAAGCAGCGTGGCGAACATGGGCCTGTCTCCCCCCGTGGGGTGCTGCGAAGTGAGCCGGTCGGCCCGGGACGGTTCGCGGGACCCAGGTGATGGACCTTCCATCAGCGAACCTCTGGGCCCCTGAGACGTTTGTATGTAGACGAATGAACACAGCGGCCAGCGGTGCCCTGAGTACAGGGCCGCACTATAGATCGATCCGAGGCAACCCTACCATGTCAATCGCCGGTTGGCTGAGCGGCTGTCTGGCTCTGCTTTTGAGCTCCACTCCGGTCCTGGCAGAGGGCTACGCGCTCCTTGACGAGACGGCGGAGGGGGAGGTGGACATCCGGGCAGAGCTGCACGTGGAGGGCGACTGGCCCGCCGACGGGCAGGCCTGGATCACCTTCTCCTACGCCGACGACAGGAACCATCTGTACCTGGCCATGAACAAGCGCGGCTGGA
>CAZXDD010000680.1:0-4161 GCA_964639415.1 uncultured Armatimonadia bacterium | reverse complement strand
CGCCGGAGCAGTTGCCCATCCTGGTGGAGAACGTCGGCGGCGGCGCCTGGCGGGGCAAGCTGAGCTGGAAGGCCGGAGAGCAGTCGGGCGAGCTGGAGTTGTCTCTGGAGCCCGGTGAGGCCGAGACGGCGCTGGTGCAGGCTATAGCGGCCGCCGACGCCGTCGGGGAGATGGCCCTGCAGGTGTGGTGGCGCGAAGGGCTCGGCGCCGGGGTCGCGCGCTCCGAGCAACTGGCTCTGTACGTGCCGCCACCACTTCCGCCACCGAGCACGGATGCTTCGGATTGGCGCCCGGTGCGCAGCGTGCGCTGCGCCGAGGAGGCTCCGGTGACCGAGGTCGGCACCTCCTCGCCCGCAGAGGGCCCCGCCGGGCGCTACCGCGAGGCGGGAGGCAACTGCTACGACCGCTTCGCCTACTGCTTCAAGCTCTCGGGTTCCGGACGGCTGCTGCGTCTGACGGTGGAGCACCCGGATGACAAGAAGCGCTGCACGATGCTCTCCTACAGCATCCCGCGGTTCCAGCCGGTGGGGATCGCCGGGAGCGAACAGCAGGTGCTGGGACACGGGATCCTCAGCGGCGGCCTCCAGTCCCTCAGCGGCCAGATGATTCGGCGGCAGTACGTGTTCCCGTGCGAGAGCGATGAGGTGGCCATCATCGTGGAGACGGGGACAACCGGCCAGCCCGCGGCCGCCGCGACATTAGAACTGGAGGAGGCCGATGGCAGGTATGGTCCGGCAGGCGCGGCGCCGGCTCTGGGAGCGACGACGCACCGCCGCTGCGGGCTGTACTGGGAAGACCCGGTGCTGAGCCAGACTTTCGGCTGGGCGGGCACGGACTATGCGCCGTGGGATGCTGCCCTCGGGCGCGCCATGGACTATCTGGCCTGGACCGGCCAGGACTTCCTGGTATACCCCACCGTCTGGTACCACGGGCCTATCTACCAAAGCGCAGTGGAGCAAGGCACGTGGCCCTCGGGCGGGCGCTATCACCCGGCGCAGTACCCGCGCCTGATCGCCCTGCGCTGTGCCCAGCGCGGGGTGACCTTCGTTCCCACATACACCATCTGGCGGCTGCCCTCCCTAGCCGAGTGGGTGCGCACCCCCGAGGAGGTCATCGCCGGGGTGCCGTCTGTCAACACGGTCACCAGCGACGGCCGGGTGCTGACCGACACCAACTGGGGCTCGCCGCCGCTCCTGAACGCCCAGCATCCCCGGGTGCAGCAGGCGCTCTTGGACCTGCTGGACGAGCATGTGGCCATGTGCGGTGACGTGGAGAGCTTCGGCGGCGTGGGCTTCGCCCTGTGGCCGAGTTCGCCGATGCAGGCCGGGGCCAACCTGCTGACCAGCTACGATGACTTCAGTGTGGAGCAGTTCGCCACGAGCATCGGCGCCACGCCACCGGGCGAGCCCACCTCGGCGGAGCGCTTCCGGCAGCGGGCCCAGTGGATCCTGGGCGACCCGGAGCGGAAAGCGGCCTGGGTGCGCCGGCGCTGCGAGAGCATGACGCGGTTCTACCGGGAGGCCGCCGAGCACCTCGCCGCCGCCGGCCCGAACGCAAAGCTGCGCCTGATGATCCAGCAGCCGTATCCGGAGCGCGGAGGTGATCCGGCCCAGCAGTTGCTGGAGCAAGGCATCGACCTGCGTGCCCTATCGGCTGACCCGCGCATCGTCCTGGACCGCTGGCTGAACCAGACCGCGCACCGTTCGTGCGAGAAGGACGGCTACGACCCGGCAAGCATCTACTACGACCAGGCCGAGCTCTCTACGGGCTTTCAGCTTCCCTTCCGCGACTTGCCCAATCCTTCGGCCACGATCCATCAGCAGTACTTCGAGAGCCACGCGGTACTGGGCAACCCGCAGGCGCCGAAGCTGCAGTTCCCGGCCCCCTGGGAAGTGGAGGCCTACGGACGCGCCTGCCAACCTACGCCCTGGGGCCGGGGCTTCCTGCGCCATCACGCGCGCTCGCTACTGCTTTTCGACGCCCAGTGGATCGCCATCGGCGGCTTTTCGCTGGGCACGATGGGGGCCGAGGCCGAGGCGGCTGGGTTCTGCCGGGCCTTCCGGGCGCTGCCGAGGGCGCCCTTCGAGGACCTCGGCTGCACCGGTGCGGTGATGGTCAGAACGGCCACAGCCGAGGGGCAGCGATGGGCCTACGCGGTGAACTTCACCGACCGCGCGGCGGACCTGGCGCTGGCCGTCACCGGAGACGGCCTCCGCGACGCCGCCACCGGCGAGCCCACGGGGGAAGACGGCGCCCTGAAGGTGTCGCTACGCCCGTACGAGCTGCGGGTGTGGCGGATGGATGAGGCGGGCTCGCTGGCCCTGGCGCAGCGGAACCTGCCCCCAGAGCCGGAGGCGTGGGAGGAGAGGTAGAAGCGCGGCCGAGAAGCCCACATTCGACGTGGAGTGTGGTCTTGGTGCGGTGCGTGACGTGGCACGCACCGCACGGTGGCGAACAGGCGGAAACAGTCGGATCGGCAGGCAAGGCCCTGGCCCCGTGGCAGATGGCATGCCTGCCGGCCCACTTGACGGGGTCTGGGGCCTGTGGCCCCAGCGGGGTGCAGGCGCAGAGCCCCGCGACGTTGGCGTCTGCCGTTTGGCGGTTGCCCGTTGCGCGGCGCCATGCAGGATCAGGCATGTGTGTGGCCGATGGCACGAGGGCAGATTCGCACCTCGCTGCGCCTGCCTCAGAACCTCATCACCTTCCCCGTCTTGGCCGACTCGAAGCAGCGCAGGATGAAGCGCGTTACCCGCGCTCCGTCCTTGGCGGTCGCGATGGGCTTTTCGCCTCTGATGATGGACATCGCGAAGGCGGGGAGGATATCGGGCACGCCACCGGCGGGACGCTCGCCCAGCTCACTGCCGTACTCGCGGTTGGCATAGGGGATGGTCCATTCCGGGTCGCAGGATTCGAAGCGCGCATCGTGCCCGTGGTCGATGGCCGTGGCGCTGCGGCCCTTGCCCACCACAGTGACCCAGAACGGGCACCCGCACGGCAGCGGGTGGCCGTGGAGGATGCCGCCCGTGCCGCCGTCGCCGCCCATGAAGCAGCCGGTGGCGCCGTTCTCGAACCTGATCGCCGCATTGATCGTGTCCAGTGGCTCCGGCTTCTCGTGATGGTACATGCCCCCGGTGGCCCATAGCTCGGCCGGCTCCGAGCCCGCCAGGTAGAACATCAAGTCCACCACGTGACAGCCCTGAGACAGAATCTGCCCTCCGCCCTTGATGGGGTCCTGTGCCCACACCCCCTCGCTCCAGATGCCTGTGTAGCGCGCATTGGCCATGATGTTGTCGGGGTTGGGGATCTCGCGCTTGACGTCCTGGGTGCCCCTGGCGAAACGCACGCGGAAGGCGACCATGTAGTTGACGCCGCTCTTCTCCTCGGCTTCCAGGATCTGGTCGCATTCGTGCTCGGTCATTGCCATGGGCTTTTCGATGAGTACGTGCTTGCCGCATTCCATGGCGCGCACCGAGAACGGGCCGTGGGTGTCGTGCCAGGTGGTAATGAGCACCGCATCGATGTCGGGGTCGGTGAAGACCTTCTCCACATCATCGGTGACGTAGTCGCCGCCGAACTCGCGACGGTACTGCTCGGCCCTCTCGAGGTTGACGTCGGCCAGGCCGCGGACTTCAATCTGCTCGGCAAAGGGACGGTACTGCTCGCTGATCTGCTCGGACTTGCCGCCCACCGAGAGCAGGTGGGCCTTGCACATGCCGCCGCAGCCGATGACGCCGAGTCGCACCTTGTCCATCATGGTCTCCTTGGTTGCTGTGTCGGGGTGTCGGTCGGAGCGAGGTTTCGCTGGAGACAGAGTAGTTCCCTTCGGGGGAGAGGCGGGGAAGAGGCTCCGCGTCTCTGTGTTACGCCGTTCGCGGTTCCCCGTGTGGTGAGGCGTTCCGCCGTTTGCCAATCCTCACCGGAGCAAACGACACGGTCATCCTCCTGCATTCAGCCGCCAGATCGTGAAGTTCAGGACAGAGGCGAAACTCACCCATCCCAGATAGGGCAGGAGCAGGACGGCGGCGACGGGCGCGATGGGGCGGAAGGTCAGTACCGTCGCCAGGATCGCCAGCCACAGGAGCACGATCTCGGCGAAGGCCGCTCCCGGCAGGCGTAGACCGAAGAACAGCCCGGACCACGCGGCATTGAGCACCAGTTGCA
>CAZXDD010000679.1:0-4193 GCA_964639415.1 uncultured Armatimonadia bacterium | reverse complement strand
GGACAGGATGGACAGGATGGACAGGATGGACAGGATGGACAGGATGGACAGGATGGACAGGATAACGGTCCCGCCTGCGAGAGCACAGCACGCAGGACAGCGGCAACGACAGGATAGCGGAAGGCTCAGGACAGGCAGGATGACGGCGGTCACAGACGAACATGACAGCATCCGATGGCGGCAACAACAGGGCGGGCAGAAGCCGCTGAAGCCATCGCTCCCGCAAGACGGGACCGTTGCCCCTGGCTCGTGACTCGCCAACTCGCTGACTCTAGAACGGAGGCTCTGCCATCATACCTGCAAGCAGCCCTCTGCGTGTCATCTGCGCGGCACTGTTGACTCTCCTGCTTCCGCACGCTGCGGCACCCCAGGGCGAAGCGACTGCGTTCGACTTCGAGACCGGAGACCTCCAGGGCTGGGAAGTGGTCGAGGGGCAGTTCGGCCGCCTTGTGTGCGACCGCAAGGTCTTCCATCACACCGGGGAGCCGTACAACAAGCAGGGCGAGTTCCTCCTCTCGACTCTCGAGACCGTCGACTACCGCCCCAATGACGGCTTCACCGGGGTCGTCACCTCCCCCGCATTCACTCTCACCACGCCCCGGGTGTGCTTCCTCATCGGCGGCGGCGGTGGCGCCGGGGAGTATCTCGCGCTCTGTCTGGCCGGGGAGGAGGACGAAGTCCGCGCCGCCCGCGGCGACAATAGCCAGACCATGCGCCGCCATATGTGGGAGGTGTCGGAGTTTGTCGGCAGGCGGGTGTTTCTCCGCCTGGTTGACAAGGAGACCGGCGGCTGGGGCCACATCACCTGCGACGACTTCCGCCCCCCCACCGACGAAGAGGCCGCCGCGCTCCCGGCCGACGCTGCACCCGCCCCGCCGTCGCCCTACAACCTCGACCTGCGCCGCCATTGCGCGGACCGTCTGGCCTCGACACGGGCCGCCGTCGACGACCTCCGCGATACCTTCGGACCGCTCTACCCGCGGGCCGGCGAGCGGCTGCAAGAGCTGGCGAGGCTGACCGCGGAGCTCGAGCGCATCGGCTCGCCCGGCGAGAAGGCCCGCCTGCGTGCCCTGGCGGCGACAGTCGATGAGCTCTGTCACCTGGCCCTCCTGGACAACCCGCTCCTGCGCGCTCAGCCGATCCTGTATGTGTCCCGCAACCAGTACAAGCGCGATCACCACAATAGTGAGACCATGTTCCAGAACGGGGCGGTGCACGGGGGCTTCGAGGGCGGCGGCGCCCTGCGTCTACTGGACCTGAGCCGCGACGGGCGGGTACAAACCCTGCTGGATGCCCCCGAGGGCATGGTACGCGACCCCGAGGTGCACTTCGACGGCCGCCGGATCCTCGTCTCCTACCGCAGGGATAGGGCCGATGACTACCACATCTACGAGCTCGGCGCGGACGGGTCCGGCCCCAGGCAACTCACGGTCGGAAGCCAGGTCGCGGACATCGACCCGATGTACCTGCCCAACGGAGACATCATCTTCGCCTCCACCCGCGACCCCAAGGTCTGCGCCTGCAATGTGCACCGCCAGGCGAACCTGTTCCGCATGGACGCCGACGGCCGCCATCTGCGTCAGGTCAGCGGCAACACGCTCTTCGATGGCCACCCCTCGCTACTCCCCGACGGCAGAGTGCTGTACTCGCGTTGGGAGTACGTGGACAAGCACTTCGGGCCCGCTCAGGGCCTGTGGACCATGAACCCGGACGGCACCAACCACGCGGTCTACTACGGCAACAACGCCTGGTGGCCCGGCGCGATCCTCGACGGCCGTGCGGTGCCCGGCCGCGAGCTGGTCATCGCCACACTCGGCTCCTGCCACGCCCCACCCTTCGGGGAGATCGCGCTGATCGACAGACGAGTGGGCTTCGATGGGCAGGAGCCGATTGTGAGAAGCTGGCCCGCGGGGCCGGTGAGTCGCAATGGGTATGACCACGTCTGGGAACTGCCGCTCCGGTACGAAGACCCCTGTCCCTTGTCGGACAAGTATTTCCTGGCCTCACGAACCATCGGTGGCCCCGAGGACCACTATGGCCTCTACCTCCTGGACGTGTTTGGCAATGAGGTCCTGGTGCATCAAGACTCCGACCGCGGCTGTTTCGACCCGATGCCGCTGGCCCCGCGGAAGCGCCCGCCGACCATCCCCGACGGCGTGGCCTACGGCTCGCCGGAGGGCACCTTCTTCGTGCAGGATGTCTATAGCGGAACGGGGATGGAAGCCGTGCCCCGCGGGAGCGTGAAGTGGCTGCGGGTGGTGGAATCCCCGCCCAAGCGGTTCATCTCCGGCGGAGACTTCGAAAACGGCGCCCGCCAGGCTCCGGCCATGAACTGGTCGGATGTGGTGAACAAACGCATCATCGGCAGAGTGCCGGTGGCAAAGGACGGCTCGGCACACTTCCGCGCCCCCGCGGACAGGTTCCTGTTCTTCCAGTTGCTGGACGAGGACGGCATGATGATCCAGAGCATGCGCAGCGGGACGATCCTGATGCCCGGCGAGACGCGAGGCTGCGTGGGCTGCCATGACGAGCGCAATACGGCGGCGCTCTCCTTCCGCAGGCCGCAGGCGGTGGCCGCCCCGCCCGCCACGCCGGAGCCCTGGTACGGGCCGCCCAGGGAGTTCTCCTACGCCGCCGAGGTACAGCCGGTCCTCGACCGCTACTGCGTCTCTTGCCACGACTACGGAAAGCCGGCGGGCGAGAGGCTCAACCTCTGCGGCGACAAGACCCTCCTGTTCTCCATCTCATACCTCGAATTGCGCCGCAAGTCCGGCACCAACTTCGTCCCCGACAAGCCGGGCGCCGACAAGCGCCTCATCAAGGTCGTCAACCACGGCCCCCCCGAGGTCCTGCCGGCCTTCTCCTGGGGGTCCCATAGAAGCAAGCTCGTGGACGTGATCCGCGGCGGCCACGCCCACCTGCGCCTCGATTCAGAAAGCCTCGATCGCCTCATCACCTGGATCGACCTCAATGCCGTGTACTACGGCTCCTTCGCCTGCGTAAGGCCCGACAACCTCGGGGGGCGCTGCCCCTTGTCTCCCGCCCAGATCGCCGGGCTCAAGGCGCTCACCGGCATGGAGGTGGACAGGGAGGTGCAGGCCTCGTACGTCAATCTCACTCGCCCCGAGCTGAGCTACTGCCTGCGGGCAAACCTCTCCACGACGGCCGGGGGCCTGGCGGAGCCGGAGACGGCGCGCTACGCCGACAAGAGCAATTCCCAGTATCAGGAGGCTTTGGCGATCATCCGGGCCGGAGCCGTAGAGCTTGCCGCACGGCCCCGCATGGACATGCCCGGAGCGGTGCCCCACGAATCGTGCCTCCGGGCGCGGGACGAGACCGCGGCGCGCCGGAACGCCGAGGAGCAGGCCCGGGCGGCGCTCAGAGCGGAGGCCGGAAGATGACCGCGCTCACCCCCAAGCAGCGCATGCTCAACGCCTATCGGGGCATTCAGAGCGACACCGTCCCCGTGGCCCCCGAGTTCTGGGTCTACTATCCGGCGAAGCTGCTCGGGCTGGATATCATCACCTTCGAGCGCGAGGTGCCGTTCCATCAGGCCCTGAAGACCACTTTCGAGACCTTTGCCTGTGAAGGCTGGGGTATCGTGTCGGCACCCATCGCCAATCCTCAGGTCGGCGCCGACGTGCGGGAGGAGTGGGTGAGTGAGAGCCGGCTGCGCACCGAATGCACCCTCCATACCCCCCACGGAGACCTGACCTCGGTCAGTCTGGCGGACAGGGAGGAGCCCGGCTGGGTGCTGGAGCGTCCGATCAAGGATCTCCTCAGGGACCTGCCGGCCTTCGAGTGCGCCAGTTTCCCGGACCCGGCGGGCCTGGACCCAACGCCGATGATCGAGGCTAATCGAGACCAGAGGGGGTGGGTCACTAACCTGACGACCCCTGGGTCATTGGCCCTGACGATTAGGAACAACAGCAGTGACTTCGCATACGCCAGGCCGCGCGACCGTTCCCGCAGTGGGACGGCCCCCTTCCCGTGCTCTGACATATTTGACTTAGCCCCCGGTCGGCTGCACAGCCCGTGCTCGCGCACCAAGTATGTCGCCCCTGGGCCACCTCGACGGACTGTGGGCCGCGGACCCAGCGCGCTGGACCACAACTATGGCTACCGCGGAGGCAGGCCCAGTAGCAGTCGCTCCAGCACGGAGGCGCCCGTTTCCCCAGCCTGGAGGGGCGGGC
>CAZXDD010000678.1:0-4193 GCA_964639415.1 uncultured Armatimonadia bacterium | reverse complement strand
AGCAGCGACACCTCATCAGAATGTACCGCGGGGTCAACAGCTATCCGGGGGATACCGGCCTCGTCTACGGCGTCGCCGGCCCGGAGATCGGCTGAGCGACTATCCGTCGCCCGGGCCGCCGTTCGCCACGTGCCGACGCGCCACGCCCCCGCAAGCTGAGGCCCTCCCAAGGAGTCAACATGCGCTACTGCCTACTGCTTGCTGCCCTGTGCGCCGGTCCGGCTTCGGCCCAGCTCGACGTGGCCTCGAATGCCGCGGGCGGAGTGGAGAAAGTGACGGCCGGCGACATCACCCTGGCCCAGGATGTCCACGTGCGCCTGGTCAAGCCCGGGTGGCAGGGAGCCTTCGGCACCCAGACCGACCCGGCCGGGCTGTCGGTGGAGAAGACCGAAGTCGACGGGCAGGAGCACTTCAGCGGACAGTTCGCCTGTGAGGGCAGGCCGTGCCGCTTCGAGCAGACCATCACCCGACGGCCGGACGGGTTCTCTATTGCCTACAGAATCACGCCCACGGAGACCCTCGAGGCCGAGCTCATCGCGGTCATGGTGGACCTGCCCGCCTCCGGAAGCGCCGGAACCGGCAGCTTCGCCATCCACGACGGCGGCGTGACCCTCAAGACGCCTCTCCCCGCCGAGCTCCCCGATCCCTACCACCTGGCGGGCTCTGGCAGCATGCAGTGGTGTGGCTGGGTACTGGCCGGTGGTGCGGGGCTGCGCGTCACCCCCGATGGTGCCGGGATCAGGGGCGTGCGCTTCCAGGACAACCGGCAGTTCGGCATCGAGGCGTTCCAGGCCCAGTTCGCTGTGGAGGACAGCAGGATCCTGCAGGCCGGGCGGACCTATGAGTTTGGCCTGGACTTCGCCCTGATGAGTGAAGATGACATTCGCGCCGTACAGGAGGCCGTAATGGACCCGTCCGAAGCCGCCAGGGTCGAGCTCGCCTCGGACAGGCCGCTGTCGCTGGGCGCGATCACCCCCAGCGCCGAGACCGTTGCGCTATACGAGAAGCTGGAGCTGGACCTGGACCTCCACGCCACCTACGACAACCCCTTCGACCCTGACGAGATCGACGTCACCGCCCGTTTCGTGGGTCCCGAAGGCCGCGAGATGCTCGTGCCCGGCTTCCTGTACCAGGACTTCGACTGGGTGGGGGAGACCGAGAAGCGCTGGCTGGCCACACGGGGCGGGCCTGCGTGGAAGGTGCGGTTCGCCCCCAACACAACGGGCCCGTGGAGCGCGATCGTCACCGCCCGTGACCGCAGCGGCACCGTGACCTCCGAGCCGGTGCGCTTCATCTGCGCCGCAGGCCCTGCGGACGGCTGTGTGCGGCGCGCGGAGAAGACGCCGTACTACCTGCGCTTCGATAGCGGCAGGCCCTACTTCGCCGTGGGCGAGAACATGTGCTGGTCCGGCGGGGCGATGGATGACTACTCCCGGTGGATGAGCCGGCTGGGTGCCGCGGGGGGCAACTACTGCCGCCTGTGGCTGGTGCGCTGGAACATGGGGCTGGAGTGGACCAACCAGGGGCGACGCTCAGGGTGGTTCTACGGCCTGGGCCGCTACAGCCTGGACAACGCCTACCGGCTGGACTGGGTGATGGAGCAGGCCCGGGCAAACCGCATCTACTGCATGCTGTGTCTGGGTTATCACGGGGAGCTGCAGGACAAGGAGGACTACTTCAAGTCCAACTGCTGGCACGAGAGCCCCTACAACGCCGCCAATGGCGGTCCCTGCGCCGAGCCGGCGGAGTTCTGGACCAACGAGACCGCCCGCAGGCTCTACCGGCAGAAGCTGCGCTACTACATCGCCCGCTGGGGCTGGGATTCCCACGTGCTGTCCTGGCAGTTCTGGAACGAGGTGACCGCCCCGGCCCCCTGGGTCGAGGAGATGGCGGATTACCTCGCCCAGCATGACCCCTACGACCATCTGGTGACGACAACCTACGGCTATGACGAGGTCTGGCGGCTCCCGGGCATCGACTACACTCTGGCGCACACCTACGGCAGCGACGAGTCCCGCACCTCGACGACGGAGCACATCGCCGCGCTGGCTCAGACCCACACGGCCTCGTGGCCGAAGCCCTTCATGGTGGGGGAGTTCGGGATCGACTGGAAGGCGAGTGACGGCAAGCACGACCCCAGCGGCCTGGGAACCAGCATGCACAACGGCATGTGGGTCTCGGTCATGACGCGCTCCTTCGGTACCGCCGCCCTGTGGTATTGGGACGGATATGTGGACCCTCTGAACATGTACCGCGAGTTCACGCCCATCCGCCGCTTCGTCGACCAGATCCCCTGGCCGGAGCTGGACATGCAGCCGGCAACCTTCACGCTGCCCACGGTGCCTGTGGCGCCGGACGCCCCTGCACAGGACGCCGTGGTCACGGGCGGGCTGTTTTGGGCCCGGCACACCGGAACCGACTTCACCGTCAACCACGATGGCTCCATCTCCGGTGAAGGCGACTTCTCCCAGACGCTCTTCGCCGACTCGAAGAAGGACCTCAAGGCCCCGCTGCGCTTCCACGTCGACTACGGGGAGGACGGGGTGATGGTGGTGCGAGTGGGGAAGGTCAGCGCCCGCGGGAAGCTGGAGGTCCTGCTCGACGGCAGGCCGCACTGGACCAGGGAACTCCCCTGCGGCCCGGGCGATGGGGAGTGGAAGGAGGCCAAGTTCGAGGAGCAGTGGGGCATCTGGCAGTGCGTGTACGACAGAGACTACGAGGTGCCCATCCCGGCCGGCAAGCACACGATCCAGATCGACAACAACGGCGACGACTGGGTACTGGTGACGCAGTACGTGTTCCGGGACTACAAAGACCCCCGGTTCGTCCGCGCCCACGCCTACGGCCTGCGTACCGATGACCTTGCGGTCCTGTGGCTGCATGACCGCACCAGCACCTGGTATAACGACCGCTACGGTGAGCCGCCACAGCCGATCGCGGACGCCTCGCTGGAACTCAAGGGCCTTGCGGCCGGCGAGTACCGGGTGCACTGGTGGGACACGCGAACGGGTGAGGTGGTGCGGACAGACCGGGCCACCTGTGCCGATGGCCTGCTGCCCCTCCAGCCGCCCACCTTCACGAGGGACATCGCGGCCCAGGTGACGCGGGAGGACTGAGCAGCCGGGGATGGCCAATCTCACTAATGACGCCTCACGCCCGGCGGGTCTTGGACGGCAACGACCACGGCGCACGGCACTGATGACGTCTCACCCCCGTCCCCTCTCCTTCGCGATGCGACCGCTCAGGCGAGGGGTGAACGGCGACGGGAACGGCCAACGGCACGGATAGCGCTTCCCCGCCGGGCCATTCCGTTCGCGGCACGCTCCTCGCGGCCGGGGGGCCACGGTCACCGCATGCCCTTCCCTACAGCACCCACGGCTTGCGCTTGCGGAAGGGGCTCTTGAACACGTTGCTGATCCGGCCGGTCTCCTCCAGATGGATGAAGCAGGCCCGGATGCAGCCGCGGGCGCCCTCCATCGCTCCCGGCAGGTGGAACATGCCGTGCCCCGCCCTGTTGTACGGCAATTCCGCGGCGCCGTACGGGCGGCTCATGGCCTGCTCCATGTCGTAGTCTTCAGGAGTGAACGGCGAGTAGCGCGGGTTGGCGCCCTGATAGCCGCTGGAGCACTTCATCTCGTCCAGCTTCGCCCACTCCAGCTCGTGTCCGGCCACCGTCACCCTCACCGTCTCGTCCTGGCTCAGCGCCCCAACGGTGCAGTCCCGCACGCAGAGCATGCAGCGGTCGCAGATCTGGCCCTCGAAGATGGGGTCCGGCTCCAGCGGCGCATCCGTGAGCAGGAACACGAACCGTTGCCTGGGCCCAAACTGAGGGGTCAAAAACACCTTGCTGTAACCGATCTGCCCCATGCCGCAGATGTAGGCGGCGATGCGATAGTGGAGCATGACGTCCGGGGCGGGGCGGTCCGCCGCCACCGCGCGGCTCACCTGGCGCGGGGTGCCGTTCAGGGGATCCAGCGGGTTGAGAAACAGCATGTTCTGGATCGGTACCGCCTCATAGCCCTCGTCCTCCAGGGCGCTGCACAGCGCCCGCAAGGTCGCCGGAGCGTCACGATAGTTGATGCCCGCGTAACCCATGGACGGGTAGGCCCCGAAGAACGTGCCCTCCTCGATCCCCCGGAAGCATCCGCGATGGATGCGGAAGGCCAATCCGACGATGGCCCTGGCCTCGGGGA
>CAZXDD010000677.1:0-4208 GCA_964639415.1 uncultured Armatimonadia bacterium | reverse complement strand
TTGTACGAGTTCGGTTGCACCTGGGCGTCTGGTCAGTCCAGCCAGAGCGGCGTCTACAACGCCATATGGAGCGCCATCGCGACGCGCACGGCGACCGGGTATGCGTACCGGCACCCCCTCAACGACGCGTTCGACACGAAGTACCTGATACTCGACCACAACGGCAGGTGTGGGGCCTGGATGAACTTCTACCGCCACCTGCTTGGGACGCAGGGCATCCATGTCGCTGGGATTGGCCTCATCGCCCTGCCGCACCGTGGGTACAGCCTGATGCGCATCTACACGAGCGCCAGAGGCCAGGGCGGAGGGCCGGACGACAACGAGTACAGCGATCACGCTATCAACCGGTACGCCAACCAGTACTATGACCCGTCATATGGCAACGGAGCATTCCCGGAGGTGGTGGACTGGGAGGACGACTCGGTGAAAGAGTTCAAGGAGTGGTGGGACTCTCCATGCGTTCCCGACGTCAAGGGCGTGCAGGAGGTACTGCTCGAGGTGCAACCATGAGGAGGCGACGACTCGCACTGGCCTCAACGGCCGTCGGCGTGGTACTGACGGCGGGCCTCGCCATGGTGGCCGGTGATCCAGGTGTCGGACAGACCCCTCGAGAGGCTGAGCCCGGCGTCACGCAACTGCTGTGGGAGCGGGGCTTCCGTCACCCGGTGCTCATCCCGTCGCCGGAGGGCCTCAGAGCCTTCTTCGTCAGGCCGCCCGCGCCGGCGACCGACGGTGGTGCCTCGGGAGTACCGTACATGCACCTCCCCGGCATCGAGTGGCCGCTGTACTACGCCGAGGCCAGGGACGCTGCGTCCCTCCCCGTTGCCGCCCAACCGGCGCTCCGGCTCCCTCTGGGCTACCCCAACATGTCCCACGAGCGGCTGTGCATGTGCGCCTTCAGTGGCCGCATGATCGTGGCGTCGCCCAAACACCACACCGAGGTGTTCGCGAACAACGACGCTCTCATCCTCGATCTGGTCCGCGACGCAGCGTTGGGCAAATGGTCGCTTGACCCTCTCTCAGCGATCCCCCACAGCCTGGTGGGGGCCGAACGGCTGTACCCCGACGCACAGTCGCGCCCCGAGATCAGTAAGTGGTTCATGTGGTACACCAAGCCCTACCTCGACTGCGAAAGACTGAGCATGGCCGCTGGTGGGAAGGCCGGCGGCCCTCAGCGGCTCTACCTCTGCGGTGAGGACCACCTTGCAGAAACCATCTGGTGCACCAGCAGTGAGGACGCCAAGGCCTGGCGGGACCCAGTGGTTGTCGCGCGCGCCAAAGCGTGGCCGGCTATCGCCGCGCGTGCCGACTACGCGTTCGTGGCCTACACCGACACCGGGAGGTTCTCGTACCAGAACCTGTGGCCGGACGACCTGAGCGGCACTCGCGAGTTCGACTTCTGGGCGGGCTCCGGGAGCCTGAAGTGCCGGCTGAGCATGGATGGCGGGAAGACGTGGGACGATGAGCGGACCATCGCCGGGGCGGACCAGGCCGTCAGCAGTGCCCTGACCTGGGCCGACAACGGGATGCTCTGGCTTGTCTACGTGAAGTCCCTCACCCAGCGGGAAGCCACGGCGCTGTGCATCATGCGCTCCTCCGACGCCGGCAAGACCTGGACGGAGCCGCAGCAGATCACCAGCGGCAAATGGGTGGACCGCGACCCGTGCATCATCATCCACGAGGGCCACCCGGTGGTGGCCTTCTCACGGTGCCGGGCACCGCAGAAGGAGACCTCCATCTGGCTGTGGGAGGGCAAGCGAGGAGGGTTCTGATAGGTGTGGGGTAGCGGCATCAGGCCCGTGATTGCCGCACAGTCTACGTGCGGCAATCACGGGTTGACTGTGGGCCTCTGCTCACCGAGCTTCGACCAGTTGCGGGGTCTGGGGCCCGTGGCCCCAGCGGGGTCTGGGGCAGAGCCCCAGGGTGTCAAGCCGTTTGCCGTTTGCCGTTTGCCGTTTGCCGTACCGCTGTTACAGCGGTTGCCAGAGCTCCAGGGGCAGGCCGTCGGGGTCTTCGAAGAAGCAGATGCGCGAGCCTAAGGCGGTATCGAAGGGCTCGGTGGTGATCTTGACGCCGGCGGCACGGAGACGCTCGCAGACGGCATCCACATCGTCGGTCAGCATGCAAAGGTGCTTGTACCCTACTTGCTTGGCGGGCGGAGCGACGTACGGCTCGCTGTCGGTGTCGGCGAGAAGCTCCAGGCAGACGCCGTCCAGCTCAACGAAGACGATGGAGCGGCCGCGGTCGGGGAAGCTGTGCTCCCCGGTCTTCTTGAAGCCCAGGAGGTCGCAGTAGAACTCCTCGGACTTGCGGATATCGCTGACTTCCAGGGCGAAGTGGTGGAACTTGATGGGCACGGTGGTCCTCCTCGATGGTCTGGCGGCGATGTGGTGCGGTCGGGATGCGTCCTGTGTCGTACGACAGGCCCCAGGATACGCGGCGGAGCCGATGTGGGCAAGTGGAAGGGAGATCGGCGAGGGCGGGGGCTACTGCCCGTCCGCCATCACCGAGCCGCCTCTTGCGGCCGCCCAGGGCGTCATGCGTCTGGGATCGCCGCCCCACAGTCGATGCGCGGCCCACGCCCTGGGCTGCGGAGGCGCCTGGCACTCCAGCTTGATGACCGGGAACAGGGCGGTGGGGGGCGACAGGGGCAGGCCGTGGATGGTGAGGGTGTCCTCGTCTTGCTCGAAGGCCAGGTTCTGCCCGTTGGTCAGGAGCGTCACGGTCTTCACCGGCGTCTCGAGGCCTGCGAGGGTCAGTGTGTCGCGACCGTCCCAGAAGCGGATGACCAGATAGAGGCAATTGCCGCGGCGCACCTGCCTGCCGTAGGTGACGAACTCGCACACCTCGCCGGGCTCCGAGTCGTAGATCAGCTCACCGTGTACCCGCATCCACCTACCGATTTCCCGTGCCTGTTGGACGAATTGTGGGGGAAGTTGCCCGTCCGGCTGCGGGCCGACGTTGAGCAAGAGATTGCCGCCCTTGCCGGCGGCTTCCACGAGCATGTCCAGGAGCTGGTCCGCGGGCCGCCAGCGCTCACCGATGGTGTGCCCCCACAGGCGCCAGGTGCTCACCTGGCACGATTCCCAAAGCCTCGTCGGGTCTGCGGTGATGTGGTGCTCCGGGGTGCCGAAGTCGCCGAGGGTCCTCGATTCGCCCGCCCCCAGGCCACCGTCGGCGGCCTCCTGCTGGAGCTCGTGGGCGTGGGGCGTGCCGAGGCGGTTGTTGATGAGTATCTCGGGCTGCAAAGCCCGCATCTTCTCCACGAGCTGCGGGCTTTGCCACTCCCGGGGCGAGTGGGGCCAGGCCCCGTCGAACCACATCACATCGATCTTGCCGTAGTTGGTGAGGAGCTCCTCGACCTGGGCGTGGACGTATTGTCGGAACTGCACAAAGCCTTCGGGGTCGTGATCGGGACCCTCCCAGTAGGCCGGGATGCGCCAGTCGGCAAGGGAGTAGTAGAGGCCTATTCGCAGCCCGGCGGCGCGGAAGGCCGTGACGTACTCGTCCACGAAGTCGCGGCCCGCCGCCTGCGCCGCCGTGCTGTAGTCGGTGTGCCGCGAGTTCCAGAGGCAAAAGCCGTCATGGTGGCGGGTGGTGAGAACGGCGTACTTCATGCCCGCTTCCGCGGCCACATCGGCCCAGGCGCTCATGTCGCAGTGCCGAGGATTCCAGGCGCAGGCGCGGCGGGCGTACTGTGCCTGGTCGAGATGCTCGCGGAACAGCACCTGCTCTCCGCGCCCATAGGTGGCGTAGGGGCCCCAGTGGATGAACATGCCGAACCGTGCGTGGCTGAACCATCGCCAATAGTCGGGTATCGCGTCCATGGTAGTGATCTCCCTCGTGATCGAGTGACCGCGTGTGGCAGGGTCCGGCCGCAAGGCCGCAGGTCCTGAGGCCGGCCGAAACGAACCTCTCCTCCGCTGCTCCCACACAGAGGACGGAGGCCTTCGACCATGCGACTTCCTGCCGCTCTGCTTCTGCTTCCCCTCGGCTATTCCCTTTGCGCTTGCGCCGCCGAGTTCCGGGCCCCGGGGTACTCCGTGACCGTTGACAATGGCGGCATCGTGGCGCTGGCGGATGCGGAGGGAAACGCCTTCGTGACCCGCCCCGCCGGTGAGACGGGCATCTCGCTGCACCATGTGGACGGCGACCACGCCGGCACGGTGACCACGGCGGTTGATTCAGGGGCCGCGCTGGAGACCGGC
>CAZXDD010000676.1:308-4230 GCA_964639415.1 uncultured Armatimonadia bacterium | reverse complement strand
AGGCCAATGATGCCTCGGATCCCACCTGGAGGTCAAATGCCCCAACCGGAGGGGCAATGGATACTAGCGACGGGTGGAACCCGTGGACCGCGGGCCCCCCACTCGTCGCTGCCTGCAGTGTGCCGTACTGTCGCCGTCTGCCCCGAAGGGGCAGTGCACCCTAGCCACGGGTCAGACCCGTGGAATCTGTCCCCCTTCCCCTCCCTCTGTATCGTCCGTGCGGTCCGGCAGGACCGCGCGCGGGTGATCGGTACCCCACGGTTCACGGCAGGCAATGGTTAGGCATCGAGAAACGCGTTAGGCGTCCTCGAAGTAGTCTGTGTCTATCACTTTGAGGATGTAGCGGGCGCGTTCGCTTACCCCCACGTTGTGCTCCACCATTAGCTCCGCCAGGCGCTCGCCATCGATCAGGACAATCTTCTTGGCGATGCGATCGACGTACTCGTCGGCGTCGCGCGTGAAGCGCGATGTCGTGATGAACACGCCCTTTGAGGCCGCGTGGCCATCAAGGGCGCCGGCGAACGCCTGCACCACCGGGCGACCCACGGCGACGTCCCAGCGCTTGGCCTGGATGTAGACCACGTCCAGGCCGAGACGATCCTCCTTGATCACCCCGTCGACGCCCCCATCACCACTGCCACCGATGGCCTGGGCAGCGTCGCGACGCGAGCCTCCGTAGCCCATTGCTACCAGCAGATCGACCACGACCCGCTCGAAGAACTGCGGCGTGCCCGACTTGAGGCGGTCGAGGAGTTCGCCGGATAGCTGTTCGTGGAGTACGTGGTGGGCCTGGTCGATCATCTCCTCGGGAGTGATCTCCAGCGAGGTCTCGGCCGCAGCGGTCTCAGACGCGCTGACGTCGCGGTCCCGTCGGGAGCGGTCGGACCACTCACGGAACTCGGGGAACCGCCTGAGGAATGCAAGCGTGATGCGGTCGGGCGGGGCGGTGAGGACTTGGCTACCGCGCTTCGTGATGCGGCACCTCCCACGGCCGGGCCTCTCCAGGAGGCCGGCCTCGGCCAGGTGTTTCAGAGCCCAGCCGACACGGTTGTGGAAGCGCGACTCGGCGCCACTGGGCAGCGTCTCGCGGAGGTCGCCCTCCGACAACGAGAGCTGGTTGGCAATGGCGTCACGCAGCTCGGTGAGGGAGTGCTCCCGGCCGTCGCCGATCAGTGTCAACAGCGGGAGCATCAGGCTCTGGTAATCAGGGATTGGCATCTACCGTCTCCAGGTTGCGGAGTAGTTCTGCTGCCGCCAGAACCACCACGCGGGTGGCATGTAGGGCCGCGGTGGACCGACGCCGCCGCGGACGCCGGAGTAAGCCGACGCATCTCGTCCACAGACCCGCGAGCCCCTGTCTATCTCACCTCACCCGAATCACCGGGTCGGCCCAGATGGCCCAGTCGCACTCGTAGCTGCCGGCCGAATCCGTGATGATGGACACCACCACCGGCTTGCCCGCCCAGGGCGACAGGTCACAGGTCAGCTCGCGCCAGGCCCCCGGTACCATCAGCTCCCGCCCCACCTCCTCACCGTTGGCCGTTACGACGAAGGCCACGCCGCTGGAAGTGGAGCCATCCCTAATACCGATGGTCGCGTGCAGCTCTGCCGGCTGCTCAGGCAGCTTGAGCGCCAGGTCGGCGACGGTCATGCCGTGAGAGGGTGGATGGACGAAGACACCCTGCCGCGCCACGCCACCCACCGCCCCGCCGCCGGGCGAGAAGTTGGCATACTGGGGGGCATCGAGCTGCTCGCCGGCATCCGAGTTGAAGGACACCTGCCGCGGCGCCGAGACCAGGTCCAGCGGGAGCGTAACCTCCACATCAGGCGCGGCGGGGAGCAGGAACACCGCCCCCGGGAACCGGGCCCGGACCCGGTAACGGTTCCCCTGGGCCTCGAGCCTTTCCATCCGCGTGCCGGACAGGGCCACCGTCCACCCCCGGGGCCCCACGACGACCATCTCGCCCTCGGCGGCAACGTCCCGCCGTACCATGGGCGCGTGCCAGCGCGCCCAATCGAATGTGGCCTGCCGGTCGGGGCCCGGATGCACGGTGAGCTCCAGCGCGATCTCCTGCCCGGCAAGAGGGCTCAGGTCCAGCGACAGCTCCCTGGAGTCCGCGTCGGCGTTGTGCAGCTCGGCGCTCAGCTCGCGGTCGCCGATGGCTCTCACCTCGAAGGTGACGCCATCGGTCTTGCCCTCCCCGATCGCCCCCTCGGCCATGCCCACGCCGGCGGTGAAGCGCAGCGTACCGTCCTCCGGGAGCCGGATGTGGAAGCGCGCGAAGGCCACGCCGGTGCCGCCGGCTTCGGTCACGCCCGTCTCCGGATTCAGCCGCGTCGCCCTCCACGGCGGATGGGCGAAGAACCCCGTACCGTCCACGCGGAACCCCGCTCCGTCGGGCCCGGAGAGCGTCCCGGACACCTCGTAGGGCTCGCCATCGAAGGGCCGCGAGCCGCAAGTAGCGGTGCCCAGCATCTCCTGCAGGCTCGCCACCACTCCGCCCGTCTGCACCGTGCGAATCACCGCGCGGTCACCCCGCAGCGTCACGGCTGAGGGCCGGAAGCCCTCCGGGAGCGCCTCCACATGGTACGCCTGCAGGTCCCTGGGCTCGGCGAGGTACGGGTACCAGGCGTCCTTCTCCAGGCCGAACAGGCGCCGGGCGTCATACACGCGCCAGCCCGGGATGCTCCCGGGAAGCTCGACCTGCTCCACATCGCTGATGGTCCGACTGATCTCCCTGTCGCCCCACAGCAGGCGCCGGTCCGCGGTGCGCACCACCCGGTCGCCGGAGGCCGTCCTGTAGGGGCACGCCACCTCCGCGGGCCAGGGCCCGTCCAGGTCCGGATCCACCCGCTCCCGCAGCCAGAACTCGGCCTCATCGTAGAACTGCCGCGAGAAACCGCCGGGGCTCTCGATCTGCCCGATGTCTGGCTTGAGGGTGGGGATCACTCCCCAGTACTGATAGGCTTCGTTCCAGGCGGCGTAGAGTTGGCCATTGGTCGGAGGGGCGCAGCCCAGGTAGCCGTTGATGATGGTGTAGGGCCGCAGGAGATACGAGCTGATCGGATGGGCCATGCTCAGCAGTGGGCGGCTCCAGGTGCCCTGCGAGTGGTTGAGGCCGGTGGCATGGCGCTGGGCAAAGGCCTCGTAGCGGCAGGTGACCTCATTGAGCCCCTCGCCGCTGAGAGCAACGTCCGGCAGGGCCTCGCGCAGCTCCCGGTGCAGCGCCACGTTGCCCTGCAACATGGACATGCCCTCGATCAGGCCGTTGTGGTCGTTCCAGATGCAGAGGGTCTGGTCCAGGTGCAAAGCGTCGATGTCGTAGTCGCGGCAAAGCTCGACCATCCGCCTGACGAACAGCTCGCGCCACCTGCCGTGGGCGGGGTTGATGTAGGCGAACTTGATCACGGGGTCCGCCCGGGTCCAGAGCCACCACAGCTTCTCGTGCTCCCCCCAAGGACTGCGCACCTGGTAGGGCTCGAACTGCTCGTACAGCGGATTGAGCGGGTCGACCCCGAAGTAGTTCACATGCAGCATGACCTTGAACCCGATCTCATGGGCGCGCCTCACGAAGGGCGCCAGCTCCTCCACGGGCTCGTCATAGGCGGGGTAATCCCGGTCATAGCCCGCCTTGCGCCACCCGGGGATGTACAGCACGGTCTGCGCCGGGTCAAGACGCTTCGCCACGGCCTCCATCTGCGGGATGTCCAGCCCCATGATGACCATGCAGCGGCTGTCCTTGACCCAGGCGGGGCGCTGGGCCTCGACCTTCGTCGGGCCCAGGTGCCGCTCGGACCACTCCCGGTACCGCCGCGCCGGCACCCGCCAGTCGCCCTCGTAGACGTTGAGCCGCCACCGCGGCGACCGGCAGGAAGTCAGCTCATCGAACGGGGCATAGTTGATCCAGATCGGAAGAGCGTC
>CAZXDD010000676.1:0-298 GCA_964639415.1 uncultured Armatimonadia bacterium | reverse complement strand
GTCTTCTTCACCACGAGTCGCTTGTAGAGACCCTCATCGTCCTCGGCCCACAGGTAGAAGCCTCTGCCCTGCCCTTCCACCACCACTAACTGTGCCTCCCAGGACATGGGATAGTCGAAGGTCATCCCATTGGTGGGCCCGTCCTGGGTGAAACGCAGCCCGGAATGCCCGGGGACAAGAATGTTCATCTCCGCCGGGATGTTCGCGACGCGGAAGCTCACCCCCCACAGACCCTCTTGCGGCGAGGTGGCGTCCTGGGTCAGTACAAGGTCGCCGCTGTCGGCGTCCAGACGGGTGA
>CAZXDD010000675.1:0-4235 GCA_964639415.1 uncultured Armatimonadia bacterium | reverse complement strand
GGCGGGGGTGACGGCGGGGGCAACGGCGGGGGCAACGGCGGGGGCAACGGCGGGGGCAACGGCGGGACGGCAACGGCGGGACGGCAGACGCGGGACGGCAGACGCGGAGGCTCGCGAGCGGTGGACAGGGAATGATGCGCTGGGCCCGGACCGCCAACCGGCGCCCGACATCCGGGCACCACGGCCATCTCGGAGGAGATCATGCACTCGCTCGCCCTTGCCATACCGCTGGCGGCCTGCGTCGCGCAGGCGGCCCCGCCCGTGCTGTCGGAGACCAGGGAGCTGTTCCTGGACGACGCCCTGATCGCCTCGAGCGCCAACGTCGCGCGGCGCATCCACCCGGCGGACAAGTCGCCTCACAACCCCGTGCTGTGGCCGCAGGAGCCGTGGGAGGGCGAGACCGCCGTGCTCTACGGTTCCGTCCTGCACGAGGGCGACAAGTGGCGCATGTGGTACCACGCCGGCGAGGGTGTCTGCTACGCCGAGAGCAGCGATGGTGTGAACTGGCACAGACCGAAGCCGGGCGTGATCGCCGAGGGCGGGCAGGACACCAATGTCGTCATCCGGCGCGGGGCCGCCGAGGGTAAGCCCGGCTATCTGCCCTACTTCTACGAGGTGTTCGGCGTGCATCGCGATGATGCCGACCCGGATCCGATGCGGCGCTACAAGATGGGCTACCTGAGCATCGACCCCGACTACCACGGGGAGGGCGGCGATCCGTTCCACGGCGGTCAAAGGCGCGGCCTGGGCGTAGCCGGGAGCCCCGACGGCGTGCACTGGCAACCGATAGACCCCTGGGCCACCGAGGCCATCGTGGACGGCGCCAGTCACTGGATGCGCGATCCGGCGACGGAGCGCTACGTGCTGTACGGGCGGACCAAGCACGTCTCCGACTCGGTGCGCGCCGCGTGGTCACAGCATCCGTGGTTCCCCAAGCACTGGGGCCGGGCGGTGGCGAGGGCTTCCTCCCCGGACTTCCTGCACTGGGACATCATGAGGGTGCAGGAGGCCCCCGTTGTCATGCAGGCCGATGTGCAGGACACCCCGTGCGACGAGATCTACTCGATGCTGGTGTTCCCCTACGAGAGCGTCTACATCGGTCTGATGCAGATGTTCCACAATCGCGAGGACTCCTGCGAGCTGGACGTGCAACTGGCCGTCAGCCGCGACACCGTGCACTTCAGCCGCGTGGGCGACCGCACGCCCTTCATCCCCGTGGGGCCGGTGGGGAGCTGGGACCGCTACAATCAGTCTCTGGCCTGCAACCCGCCCATCGCTGTAGGTGATGAACTCCGCTTCTACTATGGTGGCCGCACCTACCGGCACAGCCCGTATGCGGGCCCGGACAAGGGCGAGCCGGGCGGTGGCATCGGCTTTGCCACGGTGCCGCGCGACCGTTTCGTATCCCTGGAGGCCTCCTTCGACGGGGGCGAGGTCGTCACGCGGCCGCTGATGCTGAGGGGCAACACCCTGCACCTGAACGCAACCAGCAACTTCGGCCACCTCACCGTCGAGGCGCTCGACAACGGGGGGCAAGTGGTGGCGACGTCCGCGGACATCAGGGAGGACGGCCTGGACCTCCCCGTGGTCTGGCAGTCCGGCGATCCCTTCACCTGCGAGGGTCCGGTGGCCCTGCGGTTCCGGCTGCAAAACGCGCGGCTCTACGCGATTTGGTGTACGGGGGAGGAAGGCTGAGCGGCGCCAAGCTCAGGGCCCGTCGGGCCAATGGCGGGGAGCCTACTCCGGGTCTCGGGCGGAACTCGATCGGAAGTCGTTGACCGAGGGCGACGGCCGTGGTGCGTGGTTCGTGGCGCGGGACGGCAACGGCCGTGGCGCGTGGCGCGGGACGGCGGCGACGGCGTGCGGGCCTGGAGCCCCGCAGGCACGGTGGCTTTCCGCACTGTGTGCCGACGGCCTGGAAGGTGCTTGGCCGACGGGGACGGCACGGCTGACGGGGAACGGCAACGGCGTGCGGGCCTGGAGCCCCGCAGGCACGGTGGCTCTCCGCACTGTGTGCCGACGGCCCGGAAGGTGCTTGGCCGACGGCGACGGCAACGACTACGCGTGCGTCCACACCCGCCCGTAGTTCGACGGGATCCACAGGTCTCTGGGCGCCAGGGCCTCGACACCATCCAGGTTCAGCCCGGGGTCGGCCTCCCCGTGCAACTCCTCGCAATACCGCCCATCCACCGGGAACCAGAAGGGCGCCCACTTGGGCTCGGCGGTGAAGTTCAGCGCCACCAGCGTGTAGCTGTCGGTGTCCGGGTAGAAGCGGGCGAACACCAGCAGGCCCTGGCGCACGTAGTGCTCGTCGTCATCGAAGTAGTAGAAGGCGCCATCGCGCACATGGGGCCGCGCGGCGCGGACTTTGAGCAGCCGGCGGATCAGACCGATGGTGCCGCGGCCGGGATGGTCGTAGAACCGCTCCCAACGTACCGGCCGCAGGAGAGCGATGCGCGCCGGCCCCTCGGCGGCCATCCGGGCGCTCTCACATATCTCCTGGCCCTGCCACAGCAGCGGGATGCCCTTGGCCAGCAGCAGACCGATGAGGTAGGGCTGCAGCCGGTACCAGTTCGCCCTGTCACCCTCAGCAAACAGCCATCCCCCCTCGTATCCGGGGGTGTGCACCCCGAACCGGCAGATGAACCGGCTCTCGTCGTGGGTCTCCAGGTACTGCAACGGCGACTTGTGGAGGCGGTCGCCGTTGTGCTCCATCTCCGTGGGGTACCCGTCGGCGCCCAGGCGCGCCCCGAGATCGCCGATGGCGCCGTCTTCCCCCCGCACCACCCGTCCGGCGGCGTGCAGGGTCTGTGTCTGCCAGGTGGCGGTGGCATATGTGCTGTGCAATGTCGCCCGCGGAAACTCGAGCTGCTCCGCGCACTGGATCAGGCGCAGCGGAGCGTCGCCATCCTCGAAGCGCAGATAGTCCGGCGCCTGCTGAGCCACCTGCAGTTTCACATGCTGATAGGTGTGGTGCACCACGTGGGCAAAGCCGCGGTAGTGAGGTCTGAGCTCCCAGTAGTTCGGTACGCAGTCGTAGCGGAAGCCGTCCACGTGGAAGTCCTCCAGCCACTTGCGGTTGACGGTGAAGAAGAAGTCCTGCGCGAAAGCCTTCCTCCAGTCCACGCTGTAGCCGTACATGTCCGCGGCGAAGGCGCCCATCATCGGGTTTGGCACCCGCGCCCAACTGTACAGGTACTCGTAGGCGAACAGCGGGCTGGTGTGGCCGTAGATGGCATCCACCAGCACGGCCAGGCCGCGTTGGTGGGCCTGATCCACGAAGCTCTGGAAGTCCCTGCGCTTGCCGAAGCGCTCGTCGACGCCGAAGTACCCGATCGGTGTGTAGCCCCAGTCCAGGGTCTCCACCACGTTGGTCACCGGCATCAGCGACAGGCAGGTGATTCCCAGATCCTGCAGATAGTCCAGCCGGTCCGCCGTGGCGGACAGACTGCCGGCGAACTCCATGAGATTGAGCTCGTACATCACCAGATCGTGATGGCGCGGGGTGCGCCACTGTGCCTCGTGAGCACTCCACTCGTAGGGCTCGTAGCCGTACGTCCAGGCCGCATGCCTGCCCACACCGAACTCGCGGGCAAAGGGGTCGATGACCCAGTCCAGCATCTCGCCCTCGCCGCGGTGCAGGGCGTAGCGGTATACATAGCGCCCCGGAGCGCCCCAGTGCTTCCCACTCCCCCTTGCGGTGAGGTCCACCGTCGTGCACCAGTAGTCGCCATAGTGTGGGTCGAGGCTGTGCTCCATGAACTGGTCGTGCGGCATCTCGTCCTGGATGAACTGGTCGCGCTCGTGGATCATCCGCAACTTGAGGCGGAAGCCGTCGGAGGGCTCAATACCCGGCAGGAGGATACCAAAGGAGACCTTCGTCCCGACGTGGGCGGGGCCTAACCTGTCCATCGGCATGAATGGCATCGCGCACGCCTCCCCGATCGCAGTGGTTGGCTCACCTTCTCCACAATCTACTCGCTCCAACCCCTCGGCGAATCAGGATGTGCCCAAGAGACACACAGCCCACAGTCTGTAGTTCGGCACAGGGGTCGAGAAGGCCTGCCGGGGGGGGAGGCCCGAGAAGCCGTCGGGGCGATATGCACCCCATTCTCCGGACAGTCGGGGAAGGTGGTTCTGGGTTGTGCGCTTGGTAGATGGCGGCCACGACAAGGGCTTTCCCCGCCACAGCGGGCAGGGGCACCTCCGGCCTCCCTCCCAGGGTGCTCGGGTTG
>CAZXDD010000674.1:0-4241 GCA_964639415.1 uncultured Armatimonadia bacterium | reverse complement strand
CCGAGGTGGACAGGCACCGAGCGATGGCGGCGCCCGGGCGGGCGGACGACACCTGCGCTCCCACGCTGTCGGTGGGCGCCCATGCCACGCACCATGTGGACCTGGATAGCGACGAGGTGCTGCCCCTGGACTGGGAGAGCTGCGAGCGGATCAGCCGCATCGTGGACGGGCTTCACGACCGCGGCCTGCGCGGGCACTGCCCGGGGGCGCCTCAGGAGGTGGCTCCGGGCCTGCGCGAGGTGGCCCAGGCGCTGCTGGGCTGGCTCCACTGCCGGGAGGGTGGCGTGGCGCCGGCGACGACGGTGGCCTCGGCCGAGTACCTCCATGAGATGAACCAGGTCATGGGGCGCCCGCGGGGTGTGGGGGTGCATGTGGTGAGCCCGCTGCGGCTGGAGGGCGTGGAGTACGAGATGGCGGTGCGGCTGGCGCCGCGGGGGGCGGCGGTGAGCGTGGGCTCGATGCCGATCATGGGCGTCACGGCGCCGGTGCAGCCGGCGGGCGCCTTTGTCGTGGCGGTGGCCGAGGTGCTGGGCTCCTGGCTGGCGCTCAAGCACTTCCTGGAGCTCGAGCAGGTGGGCTTCTCCTTCGATGTGTACTCGGCGGATATGCGCAGCGGGGCCTTCATCTTCGGCAATCCGGAGCAGAAGCTCCTGGACCTGGTCAAGCGCGATGTGAACGGCTACTACGCGGTGAGCAAGCCGCCGCGGTCGATGTACTCCATGGCCCGGCGCCCCGGCGCCCAGTGTTGCGCGGAGATGGCGGCCCTCACCGCGGTGGATGCGCTGTGCGGCACCCGGCGGTTCTGGGGCGTGAACATGGCGGTGGACCAGCTCTGCAGCCCGGAGCAGTATGTGCTGGCCCTGGAGATGATGCACTCGGCGGTACGGGTCGCCGACGGCGTGCGGTGGGACAAGGCGGCGCTGGCGGTAGAGGCGATCGAGGAGGCGATGGAGGAGGGCGCCGATTTCATGGGCCACCGCTCTACGCTGGAGTGGTACAAAGACGTCTACTGGTTCCCGGAGCTGTGGGACCGGCGCCCTCTGGCTCAGGGGAAGTGGGAGGGGCTGGAGCCCGCGCGGCAGAGGGCCAGGCAGATCGCGAGGGAGGCGGGCGAGGGCACAGGGTTCGAACTGCCCACAGACAAGTCCGCGGCCCTGCTTGAGATCTACAGGGCCGCGGAGAAGACCTACGCCGGGTGACGCCGAGCGGCGCCGACCTCACTTGCCGGGCAGGCGGCGTTCGACGGAAAGCACCTCGAGGCGCTGGGTGCTCGCGTCGGTGTTGAGCTCCACCACGTCCCCCGCCTTCTTGCCCACCAGAGCCTGGCCCAGCGGGGCCAGATAGTTGATGACGCTGTTGTCCTGGACGCTGTCGCCCTGGCCCAGGAGCCAGATAGTGCGCTCCGAGCCGTCGGCAAGGTCGCGCACGCGCACCTGCGTTCCGGCCACCACCGTATCGGGCGGGAAGCGGATGTCGTCGATGACGTGGGCGCTCTCCATCTGCGACTGCAGGGAGCGCAAAGTCACGTCGGCAATGCCCTGGCGCTCGCGGGCCGCGTGGTACTCGGCGTTCTCCTTGAGGTCGCCCAGGGCCCGGGCGGCCGCGATCTCTCTGGGGATCGTGGTGGCCAACTGGTGCTGCAGGTCGCGGATGCGGGCGTTGTTCTGCTCGTAGGTGAGGCGGGTCATGAGGATCACGCCGGGCTCGAAGTGGATGGCGATGGCCGCGGCGGCCTCCTCCTCCTGCAATGCACCGCTGCCCAGCTCATCGCGTAGCGATTTGTGGGGCGTCTCGTCCAGGACGAGCAAGAGGGGCTGGACGCCGGCTTCGCAGAACTCCACCTGGCGGATTGCGCGCTGGATGTGCTCCCTTTGCTCCCCCTCGGGGGGCGGGGCCTGGGCGACGAGTGCCGTTAGCTTGCCCTGCGGCTCGAGCATGTCCAAAGCGGCCTCGAGGAGCTTGGCGGAGTGCGAGGTGGCCATGATTCCCAGGACCCCGGCCAGCAGGTCCCACGGCTCGACGCCGGAAAGGGTGCCGGCGAGCGCGAGGCGGGCGATGGCCAGTCTGGCATTGGGCCAGTCGGTCCAGTCCAGGAGGACCTCGGTGAGCTCGGACTCGAACCGGTCGCCCAGCCGTTGGCGGAGGGTGGTCAGCGCCCTGTCACGCA
The DNA here is from genome assembly GCA_964639415.1 of uncultured Armatimonadia bacterium. Classification (GTDB taxonomy): domain Bacteria; phylum Armatimonadota; class Zipacnadia; order Zipacnadales; family JABUFB01; genus CAYRFY01. The sequence goes on along the minus strand of CAZXDD010000674.1, from coordinate 2,074 downwards.
CAGGGGGGAAGCGGGAAGAGATGGCGGTGAGTGCCGCGGCCTTCCAGCCGTCGCCCTGGAGGCCGATCTCGAGAAGGGCCTCCTGCTGGGGAGCCGTGACGCCGGCGGAGACGCCGGGCTCTCTGGCCACGGCCAGGCGCCCGAGGCCGGTCCACTCCTCGGCCCGCTCGGGCATCCATCTCATGAGCGTGGGCACCGCCGCGATACCGTCACGCCCGGCCGCGAGGGCGCGGTTGGCCAGCTCCTCCCCATAGTGGGCCTTGGCCTGCTCCTCCCGCTCGGGGTGCTGGCGCAAGAAGCGCTCGATGAGAGTGACGATACTCTGCGGCCCGCCCCTGGCCGGCAGCGGCGGCAGCTCCACCTCATCGTCGTCCCCCTCGCCGGGCAGTCTGTAGACCTGGCGGAAGGCCTGGGAGGTATCCACGCGGTCGTCGTCCTGTGCCGCCTCGCGGGCCTTCTTCCACCACCCCGACCACTGGTCTTCCGGGACGGTGGAGCCGGCGAGGCACTCGCGCAGGTCACGGGCCTTGGCCTCTCCGCCCAGATCGGTGAGGGCCCGCACCAGCAGGGCCGCGGGATCGGCCTCGATCTCGTGGGCGATCTGCTCGGGCTCGACGAAACGTGCCACCCGCAGACAACCGTCGGGCAGGGTGCGCAGCGAGCGGCGGGCGATCTCCCTGGCCATGCGGTGCTTCGGCTTGTCCTTGAAGTCGATCACGAGGAACTGCTCGTCGTGGGCGGCGATGCGACCGACTCCGAAGTTGGTGTGCTCCACGAAGGCACCGGGGCGCACATTGAAGCGCTCCTTCAGAGCGGCCAGAGCGTCCTGGAGCGGGATGTCGGGGTCGGCCACGCCGCAGTCCCTGACGAAGGCGTCCACGGCCTTGGTGCCACCGAGGCTCTTGACAAGATACTGCACATACAGGGGCCGCAGGTGCTCGAAGCCGTTGCGCTTGGTGAGGATGCGCTCCAGCACGCCGGCGAGCTGCCGCTGCAGGCCGAGCTGCTCGATACGAGACGCGGCCAGCTCCAGGGTGGTGTCCAGAAGCTGGGGGAGGCCGGCGCGGGCCATGCGGGTGATGGTCTTGAGCAGGTCGTTGTAGGCGTAGGCGCTGTGGCTTTCCAGCACACGGAGGAGGGGCTCCTCGGCGCGGTCGGTCTCCTTGTGGGTGACGAACTGGTTGAGGGCCTCGCCGGCGAGCCTCTCGGCCTCATCCACATTACCCACGGCGTCGGCGCGCTGTGCTTCCAGCCAGAGCAGGTCCGGGGAGTCGGGGCAGCATTGGTGGGCGACGGCCAGGTCCTGCTCGCGTTGCCTCTCGTCGAGTTCTTCCAGGTGGTCCAGAGCACCTATCAGGAGGCGGACCGTGCGGTAGTCGGGTCGCAGGGGAAGGGCGCGCAGTGCCATCTCCCTGGCCCCGGCCCAGTCTTCCGCGGCGGCCAGCTCTCTGGCGATGTGGTGGAACCCCCGGCCGGCCTCCTCGGCCTCACCGGCCAGTTCCTGGTACATCGCCAGCGCGTAGTGAGCCCGCAGGTTCTCGCCGCTCTCGGCCAGGGCCGCCGCGGCCTTGGTGCCCAGGTCGGTGAGGGTGAGCTCGTCATCGACGGCCTCGAACAGGCCATCGATGGTGTGTCTTTGCTCGGCATCCAGGGCCCCAAGCGGCCCCGCGGCCGCGGACAGCACCTCGGCCAATTGCACCACAGCTTCCCTATTCATGCGGCAGGACCTTCCATCTCTTGTCAGAGTGCGATCATCAGGGGGCGGTCCCGGCCGGGCGGGGGGGCGCCGTGCAGCAGACGCGTCCCCCGGCTGCCTGCCGCTGCGACCGCCGGCGACAACGCGGACCGATAGTATAGCAGATTCGCGCGCCGGTTGCGCGCTGGGATTGTTTGTCGGTTGCGCGCCGGTGACGGCCGTGGCGCGGAACGGCCGTGGCGCGTGGCACGTGATGCGTGGCACGGAACGGCGGACGGCTACGGCGGAACGGCCAACGGCGCCGCTCCCTGCGGGTCCCGCGTGCGGGACCCGCTTTCCCTCTCCTTCGCGATGCGGCTGCTCAGGAGAGGGCTACGG
>CAZXDD010000673.1:0-4258 GCA_964639415.1 uncultured Armatimonadia bacterium | reverse complement strand
GCGGAGAACGGCGGAGAACGGCTTGATGAGGGGAACGGCCCCTACCCGCCTGCGCCCAGCCGCACCTCCGTCGCCCCCTGCAGCACTATCGTCTGCGGGTAGTGGCCGGCGAGGACCTCCACCCGCGTCGGGTCGGCGGCCGGTGTGGCATTGCCCATCGGGTCCACGACGGAGGCCGACTCGGCGTCGCTCTCGATGGCGACCTTCTGCGTGATGTCCGGGGTGGTGAAGACCGCGACGAGGCGCTCCGTGCCCCGGGAGAACAGGTAGGCCCGGATCGGGTGCGTCTCACTGAGGATCGCCTCGAACCGCGCCCCGGCGTACGAGTCGATGAAGGCCGCTACGGCCCCGTACATGAAGCGGGGGCACATGTAGTAGTCCAGGTAGCCCCAGTCGGCGTCGCCCTGGCGCAGGCGCGGACCGCCAATGTCGCGACTGCAGTACAACAGCACCCCGCGGTCGCCGCGGGCCCAGCAGTGTAGCGTCTTCTGGATCGCCGTGGCGGCCTGACTGCGCTCCACATCCAGCCGCCAGGCGGCGTAGCCCATCTCGGTGTTGACGAAGACCGGGTCGGCGTACTCCGCGGCGGCGTGCACCGCCACCATCGCCCGCCGCATGGCATCGAGCGCGCTCACATCCCCGTGCGAGTGGTACGCCACCATGCTCGTCAGGGGCCGCAGCTCCCGGGCGAGAAGTCCGGTCCACTCGGGCAGGATGAGCGTGTAGCCCGCGTTGGCCACCGGCACCCGGGGTGCCGCCGCGGCGGCCTCCTCGGCCACCCAGCGGGCGAAGTCGATGTACTCCTGCGGCGTGCCGCGCCAGAAGTCGAGGTTGTCCGTCTCATTGTAGGCCTCGATGAACCGGGCGTGCGGACCATAGCGGCGGATGCACTCGGCCAGGTAGCGGCGTGTGGGGGCCTCGCGCTTGGGGTAGCGCCACTTGGGGTCGGTGACCTCTGTGTAGGCCTCCTTGGTGGCCCAGTCGCCGGGCTGACCGACCTGGAGGCCGAGAGTGAAGCCTCGGGAGGTCCAGGCCTCCATGGAAGCGTCCGCACGGGAGAAGTCCATCTCGGCGTCCTCGCCCGCCCACTGCACGGGCAGGTCCGGCCGCACCACCTGCAGGCCCAGTCGGGCCGAGAGCTCGGCGTCCAGGTCCCGGCTCTCCTGCTCCGACAGGCCCGGCGGGTGGGCGGGCCCGAAGTCGTTGCTCCAGTGCTGGCGGCCGGGAAAGGCGCAGGTGCCCACGAAGAACAGGTCATCGAGCCAGGCCTCGCGCCGCCGCCTGTTGTCCGGGCAGACGCCGAAGCTGCGCACCAGGCGCAGGACGCAGCGCTCGTCCGAGAACAGGTCCATCGTCAGCAGGTACGTGCCGCGCCCGACAACCTCGAGGTCGATCGTCTCCCGACACGGCACCGCCAGGGCCTGCTGCGCCACCGGATTGCGCTCCCAGTCCCACACGGTGAGCATTGCCCTCGTGCCCGGGGCCTCGGCCCCGATTTGCCCCCGCAGCTCAATGGCGTCTCCGCGAGAGAACACCCAGCGGTAGGGCGCCGCTGGCTCCAGGGACATGTGACTCTCGCCCCGGTCGGCATCCGCAACGCTCTGCCACAGGGCCGGCACGCCGGGAGTGTCGAGGGCGGGCAGGCCCGGCCGCAGCGAGACCGTCGCCGCCGAGCAGCTCAGGCACAGCGGGATCAGCAGAGCACCGATGGTGTGGTGGTTCACGGCAAGTGGCTCCTTGTGGGCCCGGCGATACCCATCGGCCCGGCGGTCGGCGCCGCCAGGGGCGGGTAGACTTCGCCGCGACGGCGCCCGGGTCCTGTGGGCAGGTTTGCCGCACATACGCCGGGAACCTGAAAGCCGTTGCCCGTGTGCCGATCTCGTCGGAGCGCCCGTTCGCGCGTTCCGGCGCTCAGTGGAGAATCAGCATGGATAGGGGTCGTCTCGCTCTCATCGTCCTTGGCGCCGCACTGTCCGCCGGCCTCGCGGCTCCGCACGCTCTCGCCGCCGGGACCCGCGCCACCATCGTGCTGCCCGCGCAGCCCACGGAGGTGGAGCAGTTCGCCGCACAGGAGCTGGCCCGCTGCCTCCAGGCCGCCTGCGACTGCGAAGTGGTGGTGGTCGACGCCGCCTCCGGCCAGATGGCGGCGCCCGTCTTCTGGCTCGGCACCGTCGAGACACCCTCGCGGCTGGCGCCCCTGCCCGCGGGACAGGCCGCGGCCAGGGCCGACAGACTCATCGAGGACGGAGTGTGCCTCTACGGCGATGGCAGGGACGTGGTCCTCCTCGGCGACGGCCCGCGCGGGGCCCTGAATGCCGTCTACACCTACCTCGAGCAACAGATCGGCTTCCACTGGCCCGATCCCGGTCAGGAGTTCGTCCCCCCTGCCGCAGAGCTCAAGACCGCCGGCCTCGACGCTGTGTCCAACCCCGCCTTCGCCTACCGCGGGATCGCGATCCACGGCGCCTGCGGCCCGGAGTGGTTCATCCAGATCCTCGACTGGCTGGCCAAGAACCGTATGAACGCCTTCCAGCTCTTCCCCGGGCACTACGAAAGCCTCCGCCCGCAGGCCCTCGGGGACATCACCAAGCGCGGCCTTCTCCCCAACATCGGCGGGCACTCCCGGGAGTTCTTCTTCCCGGCTGAAACGTACTACCCCGAGCACCCGGAGTGGTTCGCCCTCCTCGAGGGGGAGCGCGTCTTGGACACGCAGCTTTGCTACTCGAACCTGGCCTCGGTGCCCCAGTACGCGGCCAACATCATCGCATACCTCAAGACCCGGCCGGAGATCCACATGGCCAGCCTGTGGCCCTCGGACGGCTACGGCTTTTGCGAGTGCCAAACCTGCGCGGCGGGCCAGACCACCGATATCCTCCTGAACTACTGCAACGAGGTGACGCAGCAGATCGTCGCCGAGCTGCCACAGATGAAGACGGAGTTTCTGTCCTACATCCACTACACCGTGCCGCCGCGGGAGGTCCGCCCCCATCCGCAGCTCGTGCCCACCTACTGCGAATACTGGTCGCGCAGTCAGTTCCACCCGATCACCGAGGGGCGCAACAGCAACGCCAAGTGCCGGGAGGAACTGCGCACCTGGATCGATGTCTCGGCTGAAGCCACCTTGTTCTCGTACTACGGCGATGACTGCATCAAGCGCTTCGTCTACAACCCGCTGATGGACGTGATCGTCACCGACATGAGGTACTACAAGATCATCCATCTCGCCGGGCACTTCGTGCTCCTGACCAACCCGGAGAGCTGGTGGTCCAACGCGCCCCACCTGTACGCCTATGCCCGCACGTCCTGGGACCCGGAGGTCGACCTGGAAACGCTGGAGGCGGACTACTATGACTCTCTCTACGGTCCGGCCTCACCGGCGATGAGAGCCCATGCCCGCGACTGCCGCGCCCTGTTTGACATGAAGACGGTGCAGGGAGGTGTGGGGGAGAATGTGGTGTGGGGCCAGAGGTTCCCCGCCTACGACACGGCCAAGGACTCGGCCGCGCGGCTGCAGGGCGCGCAGGCCGTGGACAAGCTCCGCGCACACCTGAGCTCCGCCGCGGCCAGGGCCTCCGGGGAGTATGTGACCGAGCGCATCCGCAAGCTGCAGGCCGCCGCCGACTATGTGGGCTGGCTCTACGAGTTCATCTGTGAGAGCCACTGCGTCGAGGCCGACCCGACTCCGGAGAGCCAGGAGCGCCTCCTGGCGCTTGCCGAGAAGGGGCTGGAGCTGGAGGTCGTGGCCGAGGATGACCGCAGGGGCTATCGCTCGGCCCGCAATGTGCTCATTGCCACCGCCCGGCGGCTCACCGGCAGGCAGCCTGAGACCGCGCACTCCACGCCCGAGCAAAGGAAGCTGTACCAGGAGCAGGGCATCTGGCGCTGGAGCACCGAGGACATCGTCCCCTCCGGTGAGGATGACCCGCGCCGCATAGTGATCGATGTCACCGACCGGATCACCGGCCCGGGGACTTACGAGGTGGTCTGGCAGTACCTGGACGGCGCCGACGGCCTGTTCATCCTCAGCACCGGGCTGTACACGGCCGACATCGCCGACCCCGGGCCCGAGGCCCTGCGCCCGCTGGTGGTGGATGAGCATCCCGGCTTCACCGGCGGCGGCAACAGCGCCAACGTCTACAGCCTGACGCTGGAAGAGCACGATCCGGCGCGGCGCTACTACGTCCTGGGCGTGGTGTACGACGAGCGGGAGTTCGACACGTATGGGCATGTGCTGATGCGGGAGACCGCGCGTGAGTAG
>CAZXDD010000672.1:0-4264 GCA_964639415.1 uncultured Armatimonadia bacterium | reverse complement strand
GATGGAATCTCGTGACTGGAGTTCAGACGTGTGCTCTTCCGATCTGAAGTAGCCCGCCGCCGTCGCCGGGCACCGAGGCGTCAGTGGGGTGGGCTTTGCGGCCCGCCGCCGTCTGCCGTTCCGTTCCCGTCGCTCCTCCCTCGCCCCAAACCGTACGCAACGCTTCCGGGCGCCTGTGCTTTGTTCGAGGTCGCCCCCATTGTCTGGGATGACTGATGACTGAACGCTTTCGTGTGACACCGCGCTCGCTGATCATCGGCCTCATTGGCGCTGCGGTGGTCTGTTTCATCGTTTGTTGGGCCGAGCTGGTGGTCACCACCATTCAGATCGCCATCTGCCAGTTCGCCCCGGCAGCCATCGGTCTGTTGCTTCTCGTGGTCCTGGTGAACGTGGGCCTCAAACGCATCTGGCGTCGCATTGCGCTCAAGCCCCACGAGATCATCGTGATCTACGTAATGGTGCTGGTGGCCGCGCTCACCACCTCCCGCGGCCTGCTGGAGCGCTGGCTACCGGCGCTGGTCGCGGTGAACTATTACGCCACTCCCGCCAACCACTGGGAGAACACGTTCTTCCCCAATATCCCGCAGTGGGCGGTGCCCTGGGACATCCAGGGCGGGGCGCAGGCGCCCATCGTGGTCAGCTTCTATGAGGGTCTCAAGCCCGGGGCCCCCATCCCCTGGCAGCCGTGGCTGGGACCCATCGGCTGGTGGCTCATCGTCGTCGTCGCCATGTTGCTCTCATGCGCCTTCATGGCCTCGATCATCCGGCGACAGTGGATCGACAATGAGAAGCTCAGCTTCCCGCTGGTCAATCTGCCCGTGGAGATGGCCAAGGATGAGTCCGACGGCCGGTCGTTTTTCGCCAACAAGATGATGTGGATCGGCTTTGCTCTGCCCACCATCGTGTTCGCCCTCAACGGCCTGCACGGCATCTACCCCTCCTTGCCGCGCATCCCCACCGAGTACCCGCTCAACCCTGTGTTCGGCGGCATGGGCAGGCCCTGGCGCGATCTGGGCTTCACCACGGCCTACTGCTCCATGGCCGCCGTGGGGTTCAGCTACTTCCTCCCCGCCGAGGTGCTCTTCTCGCTGTGGTCGTTCTACGTCCTGCTGCGACTTGAGAACATCCTCTTCTCGGCCTTCGGCGCCGCTCCCGAGGCCATGCCGCTGTACCCCACGACTCTCTGGAACGGGTACCAGGTCATGGGCGCCTATCTCGTCCTGATGGTCTACTTCGTGAAGGCCGCGTTGCCCCATCTCCGCCACGTCTGGGCGGTAACCGCCGGACGCGTTCCCGACGACGGCCACGGCCGCGAGTTCATCCCCTACCGCTATGCCGTCATCGGCCTCGGGATCGCGCTGGCCGTCTCTATCTACTGGTTCACCAAGCTGGGGATGTCGCCGTGGATGGCCGTCATCGAGGTGGTGATCTACGTCTTCGTGGTCATCGTCGTCATGGCCCGCAGCGTGGGCGAGGCGGGCATGCTCATGACCGAGACCAGCTTCCGGCCCGTCGACCTGGTCAAGCTCTTCACCCGCGCCGGCAATCTGGGCCCCTCCACTCTCACCGCCCTGTCTCTGGCCGATGCCGTCTTCACCCGCGACCTGCGCGGCAATCTCATGAGCACCTTCCTCGACGGGCTGAAGATGTCGGACCTGGTGAAGCTCGACCGCCGGCACCTGTTTGGGGCCATCGCCGCCGCCTTGATCGTCGCCCTGCTGGTCGGCGGCGCCTTGCATCTCATCATCCCCTACCAGCGTGGGGCGATGACGCTGTATAGCTACGTCTACCGCGGCAATTCCCTGCTCGGCTTCCAGCACTTCCAGCCCGTGATGGATGCCCCCGACAAGTACGACCCCCGGCTCCCCGTGTTCTTCGGCTCCGGGGTGATCGTGGCGGTGTTCCTCAGCATCATGCGGGCCAGATACGCCTGGTGGCCCCTGGCGCCCCTGGGCTTCGCCCTCTCCGGCTCCTGGAGCATGATCGTCTTCTGGTTCCCGATCTTCATCGCCTGGCTCCTCAAATGGGGGATCGTGCGCTACGGCGGGATGAAGACCTACATGAACCTCAAGCCCCTCTTCCTGGGGCTCATCTTGGGAGAGTTCTCGCAGGCGGTCTTGTGGGCGACGATAGCGGGGATCTGGCGAACCCCGGCGCCGTCGTTCCCCTGGCCGTGAACGGCGAGTCGGCGAGTCCGCGGCAGTCCACGGCAAGGGCAGTTAACGGCGGTTAGTCGTTGGTCGTCATCCGCCGCTGTCCTGTCTATCCTGTTCCACAGTCGTTGGTGTCGTTAGGGAGGTGAGCCAGGCCCGTCCGGGACGAGATTTGCTCCGGCCGGGCGCAGTGGTCGATCCACCCAACCATTCCACACTTCGGAGGAGAGCCATGCGACTGACCCTACTCCACACACTCTTGCTGTGCGTGCTGTGCACCCCTCTGTTGGCCTATGACATGGGCGATCTGCCCAAGTGGTCCATGGGCGACAAGCTGATCGGCATCGCCCTGCCCCCGGGGACCGAGATCCCCCAGACCGACCAGTGGCCCGCGGCCGCCTGGTTTGAGTACAACGACGTACAGTTTGTGATCTACGCCAAGCACATCGCTCCCCTGGACCTCGAGACCGGCAAGGCGCGGTACTCCGTGTGGATCAGCGTTCCGCCGCAGTACCGCGAGGAGATCGAGAAGGAGCGGCCGATGACGGGTGCCGACGCCTTCGCGTATCTCCAGCGGGCCAACTGCTCCTCGATTGTCGCCGAACTCTACACCGGTCCCGGTGATACTTGGGGCGCCGCCGAGGGGGCAGAGCCCTGGACGGCACAGAACGGCCGCTGCGTACTGGGGGTGTTCGAGCCCGTGCCGGGTGGGATTGCGCCGAGGGCCTTCTCCCTTTATCGCCTCCAGTTCCAGGGCGGTGCCAGCATGAGACTCGGGCAGATCTGGTGCTTCTGCCCCAACTATCCCCACGGCGTCACGAAGGCGGCAGACGACGAATGGATCTCGTGGACCGCCAGTGACGACTCGGCGAGCTTCAAGGTTGACCAGTGGGGGCTGCCGGGCTGCAGCCCGGTCCCGGAGCCCGACCCCCCCGCGGTGACTACGACGCCACCCGCGACGGGGACGGACACTCCAACCACGCAGGACACCGAGGCGATAGCCCCCTTCGTGGGCGCCTGGCTGGACCCGACGGCGGGAACAGTTGTCCACGTGCTGCGGGACGGCATCTTCCTGCTCACCGGCAGCGGGGATCCCGCCCGCGCGATCGTGGCCGGCACCTGCGGGGTGTCGGGAGACGTGCTGCGCCTGCACACCTGTCTCGCGGACCCGACGCAGCTCTGGGTGGCCGGAGCCGTGCCCGCCGCCGCCGCGGAGACGCTCACCGGCGGCGACTTCGACCTCACGACGATGGTACAGGTCCGCAGGGCGGGCGAGAACCTCGTGGGCACCATGCGCTCCTGGCGCGCGTCCTTCGAGACGAACGGCGACTTGCGCACCTTCGAGCCCTGGAACGGGCCGGCGGTGCCACCGACTGCGGTGGAGTGGCAGCCGGCACCCGCCGGTACCACCTACCCGTTCGCGACGGGAGCGGGGACCTTACGGGACCTGCTGACAAGATAGATACACCCCAGGAGACTACAGGTCTCGCGTTAGCCGTAGTCAGGACGGCGACGGCCTCGAGCCGTCGGCGTTCGCGCTCCTGCCACTCTGTGGTCGCAGGCCGGCCAGACCCTCTATCCGGCGGCCTCGTACGAGCGCGCCAATAGGGCCAGGAACTCTTCATCGACTTCGGCCTCGCTTTCCAGGACCGTGGACACATGACAGGCGCTCCAGCCCTCAAACTTGTCGCTGGGCTGCCTGAGCAGACGCGGGATGCGCTCTGCCTCCGATGGCTCCAGACGCAGGCCAATCCGGAGCCCGTCGGTCAGCACCTTCACCACGGCGAAGGCGTAGCGGCCGGACAAGACCACGTGTTTCGAGTTGGCGTGCACGGAGAAAGGCCCCAGGTGTTTGCGTGCCCTGTCCACCAACGCAGTGAAGACCGCCCGGCTCTTGGGCCTGCCGGCGAAGTGTACCTCGACCGGGTCAGCGGAGACGCCGGGCGCACCGGGGGTCTCGTTGCCGACCGGAGTGGTCTCGGCTGCGCCACGGTCCCCTGCCGCGGCAGCCCGCTTCAGCCGCCCGCGCAGCTCATCCACCTTCCGCCAGATGCCGCCTAGATCAGATCGGAAGAGCACACGTCTGAACTCCAGTCACCGCTCATTATCTC
>CAZXDD010000671.1:0-4267 GCA_964639415.1 uncultured Armatimonadia bacterium | reverse complement strand
CGCCGGTACTCGGCCAACAGCCGGGTGGTCTTGCCGCTGCCGGCCGGGCCACACAGAACAAGACAATCGCCCATCTGAACTCCCCGCCCCCGAGGCTTGCGCGACGCCGAAGCTATCTGTCGTGAGCTGCATGGCACGTTCGTCGGCCGGCCGGGATCGACCTCCGCACGGCGGCGGGAAGCGTGCGGCCTGCCCCGGCGAGAGCGACTGCCGAAGGAGGGTGCGGCGAATGGCGAGGGCGCGGTCAGGGGCGTCCGAGGAGCTCGTCGATGGTGACGAACCGGTAGCCGCGGAGGCGGAGCTGGTGGATCAGCTCGGGGAGCGCCTGGATCGTGGACAGATGGCCGTCGTGCAGGTTGATGACAAGCCTGCCGCGTCCCTGGGAGGCGCCGAGAATGCCCTCCACGATCTGCTCCGGCGGTGGATTGGTGAAATCCGGGGTGGCGGCATCCCACATCACCAGCGTCATCCCCAGGGTAGGCAGGACGGCGTGGAGCGTGCTGCTGGTCTGGCCGCCCGGGGGGCGGAAGTACCGAGTGTCCGCACCCGTGATCCTCCGCACCACCTGCGAGCAGCGGGTGATCTGGTCATGTACCTGGGCCCAGCTCGCAGTGCCGAGGCGCTTGTGGTCGTAGGTGTGGTTGCCCAGCACATGGCCCTCGGCCACGGCCCGGCGCAGCAGGTACGGCATCCTCGCCGCCTTGTGGCCGATGACGAAGAAGGTGGCCTTCACCTCGCTTTGTCTCAGCACCGTGAGCAGGTGGCCGGAGAGCCCCTCGGAGGGGTAGTCGTCGAAGGTCAGGGCCGCCAGGCGGCGGGGCTCGGGATAGGAGGGCCACAGGCTTCCGGCGGGCAGCTCGGCATGGGATAGCGCCCGCAGGTCGGTCTCCGGGCCCGGTTGGGGTGCCGGTCCCGGCTCCAGCGGGAGGTTCACGGCCACCGCCAGCGGCCCCGGTGCGGTTGGGGGCGAGAGCACCGACTCCGGCGCCGGGCCGGGGGGCGTGGATGGCCGCGGGGTCAGGCGCAGGCTGAGGGGCTCGGCGCCGGCCGGTGGCAGACCGCACGGCTCCACAGACCCGTCGGGGCCAGACACCGAGACCGTTCGCGTGCCGGCAGGCAGCGCGGTCAGGCAGGGAGTAGTGCCCAGCAGCCGGCCATCCAGCGAGACCGCGGAGAGGGGCGGGTCGGAGTGCAGGACCGCGGGCACCGCCAGGATGGGCCACTGCAGGGGAAGAGGTGCCATCAGCGCCAGATACAGACCGCTGTGTAGCGAACCGAGGACTGAGCTCACCGGCCGCCGGGCCGTGCCCTGCATCTCGCCGCCCAGAGTGATGAGCCCCACGGTACGCGTCAGGCAGGCCCGCCGCCCCGTGCCCACGGCCTGGCACACAGCATACCGACCGGGGGGCAGAGGCGCCCAGGTCTCCAGGCTCACCGCAAGCTCTCCGCCCAGGCGCGAGGTGGCCGCAACCCGCCCCAGCGGCCCCATGGCGCGAGCGCACTCGGCCACTAGTCGGTCGACGGGCACCGGAGCCTCGGCCTCCCAGGGCACCGGCAGGCCCAGACCCAGTGTGGCCGACGGCTCGTGGACGTTCTGCGGCGTGAGGGGGGCGGGGAGGTCGCGGCGGCGGGCAATGATCTGGATGTGCCGCTCGCCATCGGCAGAGAGAACCACGGCACCGGAGATTCGGAGCAAGACCCCGCTGTCCGGCAGCGCCGGGAAGGCGTTGCAGGGGTCCTTGGAGCTCATGACATCGGCGCCGCTCACCTCGCTGTCGGGAACCTGCCAGAGGGCGTCGAAGTACTCCCATCCGGCCAGCTCACGGCCCAGCGCCTCCGTGACCTGCGCCGCCTCCTGCTCCGGGCAGCCCACGGCGCCCAGGCGGTAGACCGCCGCCTCGCGCGGCGCCTGAGCGAGACCGCTCGCCGGGGCGGCAAGGCAATACAGGAGCAGCAGGACGCCGGGCAGGGGGAATGCTCCGTCGCGGCTGTGGGATGAGATCATGGGCATTGGCCGCCGGCCGTGGTCGCGGACACGAAGGCGAAGCGCACGGTGGTCTCACCGGCGCTTCGCCGCTACACCGGCCCCTCGGGGCCGAGGTGTCACTTGCTGGTGGTGACGGGGGGCTGGGTATAGCTACCATGCCACTTGGGCGAAACCTGCCAGTTGCGCCAGTGGGCCCAGAGTGCGTCGGTCCATGCCTCGGGACAGCCGGCGGTGCCCGCCATGGTCAGGGCCTTCAGACGCGCGGCCCAGAACTCGGCCAACGCCCTGGGCGTGGCGCCGTAGGGAGACGCGGTGCGCTTGTCCACCGTGATCATCTCCAGTTGCACCCACTTGCCGTTCTCGAAGCCCTCGACAATCACGGACCAGTCGTCCAGTCCCACATTGCTGGCGGCGTAGATGTGGCCGACGGCGGCACCGCCCTGCAGCATCGGGGCGCGCTCGACGAACCGGCGCCGCACCTCGGCGCAGCGTGTGGCGGCGGTTCCACCGGGATAGGACCCTCCGGGGATGACCCAGAGCATGACAGGCGATCCGGGGTCGCCTTCGGCGGGTGAGAACACCAGGCCCCAGCCGAAGTCACCGACGGGCACGGCCACGGGGGTGGCGATGCTGTACGACGAGAAGGCGGGTACGGCCAGGCACAGGGCTGCAGCAGCCACAACTAGGACGCGTTTCACCGGCTATCCCTCCCAGAGATCGAGAACGAGGCTCACGGCGCCAGGGGGGCGGCCGCTCGGTTTCGCCGGCGAGAGTGCCCCTCGGCCCTGAGCCGGCCATGGGCGAAGCCTGTGGCCCGCCACGGCGATTGTATATGGTGCTCGGGGACACGTCAACTGACCCGTGTCAACGCCGTTGCACCGGCCGCGGCCTGTGTGATATACTTCGCAGGTTAGGATCGGGGTTGCCGGCCGTGTGCCTGGCGGTAAGCCTCCGGCCGACAGAGAGGGCGGAAGGCCCTTCCTGCTCTGACGCTCGTTTGCGCGTCGGAGCCAGCAGACCAGGGGAAGGATGGTTCCCAGAGACGATGAGTCAGAAGACCCAGTTGTATGAAGCGATGTACATCCTCGATAGCAGCTTCTCCGACGAGGAGATCGCGGCCATCGAGGAGCGCCTCAAGGCGGGTATCGAGAGCGCCGGCGCGCAGTTCGAGTCCGTGCATGAGTTCGCTCGCCGTCGGCTGGCCTATGAGATCAAAGGCCACCGCGACGGAATCTACCGGGTCATGTACTTCACCGGTACCGGCACAGCAGTGGACGAGATCAAACGCGAGTTCGAGCTGAGCGAGGACATCGTGCGCGGCACCGTCGTGGTCGCCAACCCGAAGATGATCGTGGGCAAGAAGGTTGAGGTCGCCGAGGAGGCCGAGGCTGCGGAGGGTGGCGAGGAGATCGCCGAGGGCGAAGAGGCCGCTGCCGAGATCGCCGAGCAGCCCGTGGCCGAGGAGGTCGCTCCGGAGGAGGCCGTGGCCGACGAGGTGGTCGAGACCGCCGAACCGGAGGCCGCGGAGCCCGAGACCGCGGAGCCCGAGACCGCGGAGCCCGAGACCGCGGAGCCCGAGGCCGCCGAGCCCGAGGCCGCCGAGCCGGAGGCCGCCGAGCCCGAGCAGCCCGAGGAGTAGTCGAGACGCGGTACGCCTGGCGATCCTGACCCTTGCTGCGTCGATTGGCCCAGGATACGGACTGACCGGACGGTTCCCATCCACAAGGGCGGGAACCGTCTGCGCAAGAGTAGGTGCCCGGTCGAGCCTGAGCCGGGCGAAGTGTGAACACGCCGCCCAAAAGGGAGTGGGGAGAGCCATGATCAATTCATGCGTGCTGGTCGGACGTATCGCCAACGATCCGGAGATGCGCTACGCCACCAGCGGGACGGCTGTGACCAACTTCCGGCTGGCCGTGAACCGGCAGCGCAAGGGCGCTGACGGCCAGGAGGAGACAGACTTCCTGGACATCGTGACTTTCGGCAAGACGGCGGAGTTTGTGGCGCAGTTCATGGACAAGGGCTCGCTTGTTGGGGTTGAGGGCCGTATCCAGTCGCGAACCTGGCAGACCCAGGACGGTCAGCGACGCTACTCGGTGGAGGTCATCGCCAACTCGGTGCAGGCCCTGGAGAGCCGCCAGGAGGCGGAGCGCCGCCGGGCCGCTCGAGGGGTGTCGGCGCCGCCGCAGGGCGCCGCGCCGCAGGGCGCGCCGGCGCCGGCCGGGGGGGCCTACCCAGATCGGAAGAGCGTCGTGTAGGGAAAGAGTGTAGGATAGGGTGTAG
>CAZXDD010000670.1:1675-4269 GCA_964639415.1 uncultured Armatimonadia bacterium | reverse complement strand
AGATGGAATCTCGTGACTGGAGTTCAGACGTGTGCTCTTCCGATCTCTGCGCAAGTCATTTCCAGACAGGCTCCCATGTTACGTTCCCCGACATCGCTGGAGGTCATCGCGAACAGAAGGCGAACAGCCTGCATGTGAGAGACTATTGTCGTCCCATCCATATGTGCCCCCTGCTCCGCAGTCCATGAAGCGGTCTGGGGGCCGGCAAGGAGGGCGGTCACGTTGACGACGCCGAGGACGGTTGTGGGCCTGCTCGTTGTGCTACTCGCCGCTACGGGGGCCGGCGCCCCTGCGCGGGCTCAGGAGCCGCAGGGGCTGCAGGTGCGGGGCGCCGTGATCGACGGAGCCCTGATGGTGGCTCTGCGGGACGTGTTCCCTTACCTGGGCTTCAGCAGCGAATGGGACGCCACGTCTCAGAGCACCCTCCTGCGTTCGCCCCGCGGCAGCCTGCGGGTGACCGTGGATTCGACGACGGCGACATGGTACCCTGCCGCCACGGGCGTGCCGGTGAAGGCCTCCATCGCCCATGCGCCGGAAATGGTGAGCGGCACCGTCGTGGGGCCCCTGACATCGCTGCTGCGCGCGGCCGGAATTGCCTACACCGTCCTGGAGCACACCGAGGGACTGACGCGGTTCCTCGTGCAGGGCAAGAACCTCACCGTCCTGCACGGGGCCCAGTCCGCGCCGCCACCTCAGCCCGGGCCCCAGCCGCAACCCGACCGCCCGGCCCCCTCCCGGCCA
This sequence comes from uncultured Armatimonadia bacterium, assembly GCA_964639415.1. Lineage (GTDB taxonomy): Bacteria > Armatimonadota > Zipacnadia > Zipacnadales > JABUFB01 > CAYRFY01. Next base: position 3,528 of record CAZXDD010000670.1, on the reverse strand, counting down.
CCGGCCCCGCAGCCGACGGATCCCGACCTCGCCTCGCGCGCCATTGACGGCGAGACTCCCCGGCTCATCATGCGCAACGATTCCAGCCGTGTGGTGACCATCCGGCTGGCCAAGGACGGCCTGCAGTTGCTCTGGCAACTGCCGCCCGACAAGACGGTGGCCGCCCGGCCCATCGACCCGGGCACCTGGCGGTACGAGGCCTCGGCCCCCGGAGTGCGCACCAGCTCCGGAGAGCGAACCTTCGAGCCGTACACCGAGTACACCTGGAAGTGGTGGGTGCAGTAGCCGACCGGCCCACACGGGCAGGGCGCCGGCCGTTGGAGACGCATGGCCGGCGCCCGCGCCCGACTCCGTCCGGCCGCCGGGCCGGGCGGGCTCTGTGTGAACTCCGGGCCTATCTGCCCACCTCCGCCACCTTCCCCCCCACCTGCAGGACCACGAAGGACTGCCCCTGGGAGTGTGGGCGCCGCCCCGGCGGCGCGTCGGGCCGACAACAGCTCACCATCGTGGCCGCATTGCTCGTCGCTTCCGGTTCGTAGTGGTAGTGCGCCCCGGTCTTGGTGCACACCAGCAGGCCGTCATCGGTGATGTAGCCCTGATCGTACAGGGCCTGCAGTGTTGGCGGATTGGCGCCGCGGTCGCGACGGTACTGCTCCAGGGCGATGCCGATGGCCGTCATGTGGGCGCGGCACTCCGCCACCCGGGAGCGATCGGTGGCGGTGGTGAAGGCCGGCATGGCCGCCGCCATCAGGATCGCCATGATGGCGATCACCACCAGCAGCTCTATAAGCGTGAAGCCCCTCTTCATGGGCGTCTTCCTCCTCCTGCTCCGGCTACATGCGTCTCACTGCAGCAGATACCACCGGCTCGCGGGCACCCGCCTCACCGCGCCGTCCAGCCTCCCGAGCTGGAAGGTTTCGTCAAGGTGGGCGGTGGGCGAGGTGTCCTGCACCACGGGCTGCTGCGGGAAGTCGTCATCCCACACTCCCGTCGCGAAGGCGTATGAGGTGCGGAAGCTCGCCGACAGGCCGTGGCGCTCAGACTGACCGCCGGGGGGCGGGGGCGCGCCGACCGGTCCTGACCTGTCCGAGGGGCAGACGAAGATCTGCTCGTTCTTGGCGTACTGGATCAGGCCCGCCGGTACGTCCCCGACCGGCCCGCGTCCGCCGTTGTCGGCCATGTACATGCGCATCGCAAGGGAGAGCTGCCGGACATTGCTGGCACAGGAGACGGCTCTACCCCTCTCCCTGCACCTCTGGCCGAAGACCCAGACCAGCGCACAGAGCACGGCGATGCTCAGGAAGCACAGGCTCAGCTCGGCCGCCGAGAACCCCGCATTGGACCGCCTGCGTCTCATGGCATCCAGCCTCCTCCGCCCGGCGCCGGAAGCGGCTCCGCCTGTGGTGTCCACAGGTGGGCGCCGTAAACGTCGGAGGCGGCCCGGAAGCCCGCGGCGTACCAGGCCGTGGCGGGGACGCGCCTGACGGCCCCGTCGGTGTACAGGACGTTGGCTCCCTCGTTGTGTACCGGACTGTGGTCCGAGCAGACCCACGCGGAGGGCGCCAGGTTCAGATCGCGCCCGGCGCGGTAGAAGTAGTTGGTGGTCAATACATCCGCCGGTACGCCCGGCCCTCCACCGGGAGGGGCGCCCTGGCAGGGCACGTACGCGGCCGGGACGACCTGGGAGCCTGTTGGGTCGGGCCCTCGCAGCGCGCCGGGCCCGGGAGCCATGGGTGGAACGCCGGGATCCATCGGTGGAGCTCCCGGCCCCATCGGTGGACTGCCGGGGCCCATCGGTGGACCGCCGGGGCCCATCGGCGGACCGCCGGGGCCCATCGGCGGAGCGCCCATTC
>CAZXDD010000670.1:0-1575 GCA_964639415.1 uncultured Armatimonadia bacterium | reverse complement strand
GGACCGCCGGGGCCCATCGGCGGACCGCCGGGGCCCATCGGCGGAGCGCCCATTCCCGCCGGGGGACCCATGAGAGGTCCGCCCATACCCGGCGGAATCTCCGCCGGTGGCACCGCGGCGGGATCGGCAGGAGCGCCCATCGCGAACCTCGAGGCATTCTGCGTGGGGCAGGAGAACACATGCTCGGCGTCAAGGTACTGGGGGTACAGGGGGCCCAGGTCGTCTTCTCGCGGGGGCAGCAGTCCTGCATGATCGGCACCGTACATGCGAAGCGCCAGCGCGATGTTGCACAGGTTGGTCACGCAGTTGGTGGCCCTCGCCTGCTCCCTGGCTCTGGCGAACACGGGGAACAAGATGGCGGCCATGACCGCGATGATGCTGATCACCATGAGGATCTCTACCAGCGTGAAGCCCCGGGTGCGGTACAGGTGTAAGGTCATGGTCTGTCCTCCACCCCGGGCGTGGTCGCCTCTTGCCACTGCCCCTGAACCATGAGCTTACGCAGCTCTTCCAGGCCTTCTGCGCCCTCTATCGACTCGGCCCCTCCGTATCCGGGCTTCCTCAGCCACTTCGCATGCCCGTCGAGGAACAGGCAGATGGCGCCGTCGTTGTGCCGGTCGACCGTGTCGTCCGCCACCACGGCCAGCTTGGGCCCGGCATCGTCCTGCAGGCCGCCGCGGTACGCATAGTCACACGGGAACCCCGGCGGGTCGCCCCTGCGCCCCGGCGCCTGCCGGCCGGGAACCGTCCGCTGGACCGCGGACACCGTCGGGCACTGCAGCACCTCGGCGTCGGACAGGTACCCGGGCCAAAGCGGCCACAGGTCGTTGTCGGTGGGCGGGAAGTGCCCGTAGTGCTCGGATGAGTAGATCCTCAGCGCCAGCCCCACGTTACGCAGGTTGGAGGCGCAGACGCTCTGATGGGCCTTCTCTCGGGCCCTGGCGAACACAGGGAACAGGATAGCCCCCAGGGTGGCGACGATGCCCATCACGATCATCATCTCGATGACGGTGAAGCCCGCCGTCGGTTGTCGTCTCATGGCCTAGTCCTCCCCCATGCCCTCGCGGAGGGCGGGGCTCGGCTTCTCCCGCGGGGTCTGTGCGGCCGTCAAGGGCACGCGACGCCAGGTCTCGACCCGCCATCTGTCCCCGCTGCGGCGCGCCGCCACGATGAGCCTGCGTGCCACCGGCGCCCCCAGGCGAGGGGTCACATGACCCACGGATTCGATGCCGGCTCGCCGTCCGTCGACCAGGGCGCGGGCGGCCCATCTGCCGTTGCCACAGCTACCTTCGAGCTCTCGCGCACCATCGGAGCCGGCCAGCGTCGCGAGCGCCACCTCTACCCCGGCCTCGGCGGCATACAGGGCCTGGATGGCGTTCCGCTCATAGGCGCTCTGGCGCGCCCGAGTGGCCACGAGCAGGAGATAGCTGCTGGTACCGGCCGCGATCAAGACGAGCAGGACCACGGTGAGTAGGATTGTCGCCGCGCCGCGGCGCCGGCGGACGCCGCCCAGATTCCTGCGGTCATTCATCAGATCGGAAGAGCGTCGTGTAGGGAAAGAGTGTAGGATAGGGT
>CAZXDD010000669.1:0-4275 GCA_964639415.1 uncultured Armatimonadia bacterium | reverse complement strand
CGACGGACAACGACGGACAACGACGGACAACGACGGAGAACGGCAGGGAACGACAAACACCTCACCACGGAGACACGGAGAGCACGGAGTTCCACGGAGAACGGCGACACAGATTCAGGGAAAACGACGGAGAACGACAGACAACGACAGAGAACGGCGGGGAACGACGAACACCTCGCTACGGAGACACGGAGAGCACGGAGTTCCACGCAGAACCGCAGGAACCAAAGCGATGGACGGCGTCGGCCTGATGTCCGCCGATGCGTGGCGGCCTGCCTCTGCACCCGGCATCGTGGTGGCTGTTATCTGCCGTTACCCTATGTGAGACGTTCTCTGTGAGACTCTGTGCTCTCCGTGGTCTGACGTTGCTGTCTCCCGGCCGTCCTCTCGCCGTCACTCCTCGTACACTCTCACCTCGTACACCCTCGCCGCCGGGTGGCCGTTGGTGGCCGTCACCGTCAGGCGCAGCCTGCTCGCCGACACCGCCTCGAAGTGATGCACCCTCCTGCGCTGGAAGTTGCCACCCACCTTCGCCAGCGTGGTCCACGCCGCTCCGTCGTGGTAGGCCAGCTCATAGTCCCGCACGCAGGGGCGGGGCAGCGGCACCGAGTGGTAGGGTGCATTCATGTCCGTATCGAAGGTGAGATAGACCGCGTTCATCGTGACCGGGGCGCCGAAGTCCAGCTCGAGCCACTGCGGCAGCGGCCGGTCGGGGTCTGAGGCCCACAGGTTGGAGCCATCGCCCACCACGCGCGTCGTACCGTTGGTGACGTTTTCGGGCGCGAAGTCCAGCGGCACTCTCAGCTCCGGGTCTGTGTAGAAAGCGTAGAACTGGCCCTGAACCACCGTCTGCCCGGCGCTGCCCACCCCATAGGCCCGGCAGCAGCCCTTCGGGGCCGAGGTCATCAGCCGCCAACTGAGGCCCTCCACCGCCGGCAGCCAGACCCAGGTGAAGGCGGTGCCGATGGCCGCGTCCAGCCTGAACTCCACCCACGACTGTCCGGGTGGCACGAGAGCTTCGGCGGTGGCGAGGTCCTCTGTCGAGGAGAAATCCGCGAAGGCGTCCGCGCCGCGCAGGTGTAACGTGACGGGTGCCGGCGCCTCGAGTTCCGAAGCCAGCAGCAGGTGGATCGACCCCAGCCGCTCCATGCCGTGCGTCGGGAGCATCACGGCCCGCGGGGTGTTGAGCGGGTGCTTGTCGTCGGGCTCCACCAGGGCCTTGCCGAAGGTGTCGAAGCCGCCGGTGCTGGAGGCCGTGACCTTCGCCCTGCGCGCCAGGTCCAGCGGGTCCTCGTTGACGATGCCCGGAATGTACAGGTCGTCCTTGACCAGCCTTTGCTGCAACGCGGGCATGTGGCCTTCGTACAGGCCCCGCGGCGTGGTGCCCTCAGAGAGAGCCATCGCCGCCGCCGTCCCCACCACCTGCCCCATGGCCGCCAGCGTCCCCTGCACGCGCACCGAGCCCAGAGCGATGTGTGTCACGCTCATGTCGCGCCCGGCAAACAGCAGGTTGTCGATGTTCGCCGAGTACAGGCAGCGGAAGGGGATGGTGTAGATCGGCACCTGCGGATTGCAGTCGAAAGGCCCCGCCTTGCCCGAGTAGATGCCCTCGGGATGGTGCACATCCAAAGGCCAGCCGCCGTATGCGACACGATCTGGAAACACGCGAGCCGACTGCACGTCATTCTGGCTGAGGACATAGTCCCCCACGAGGCGCCGTGACTCTCGCTTGGCGTCGAGGATCGGCACCGAAGTGAGGGCGTAGTTGGCGGCGCGCTCGCGCTCGGGCCAGGTGTTTTTGATGTAGTCCCAGTAGCCGAAGGTGATGCGGATCAACTCGTCCCGAGCCGCCTCCGCCTCGTAGACGTCGTCGATCTCGCCGCGGTGCTCCAGCCACCACTCGCCGCCGGTGAAGTAGCGAATAGAGCGACCAAACTCCTCGGCCGAGGGGAACCTGGGCGCCCAGGGAGGCGCCACGTAGGGCGCCGGCCTGCCGGTGTCGGCGGCCCGAAACGACAGCGAGTTGCCACCCATGATACAGCCGCTCATGGTGATCTCGTCCGCCTGCTCCGGCGCCAGGCTCTCGTTGAACTCGCTACGGGCCTCGCGCCCCCTGCGGTACTGAGCCCCGGCGTAGAAGCCCACCCAGCCGTCACCGGTGCAGTCGATGAACATGCGCCCTTTGTACGCGGTGATAGCACCCGTGAGCGTGTCGACGGCCCTCACCGCGGCGATGGTCTCGGTGTCCTGCATGTCGACGGCGAACACGTGGCGGTTGGTGAACACCGACAGGTTCGGCTCCTGCTCGGCGAGGATCCGGAACGGCTCGCTCATCTGCGGGTGGCCGTATCTCGCCCGGACGCGGCCCGCCTCCTCGATGATGCCGCTCTCCCGCGCATTGGGGTGCGAGCTGGCCGCCCCGTTGATGCCCACTCCCGCCTCATCGCTGGCATTGCCTCCAAGAACCGGGCGGTTCTGGATCAGGGCCGTCCTGGCGCCGCCTCTGGCCGAGGCCAACGCCGCGCAGCAGCCCGCCGCCCCCGCGCCCACCACGATCACATCGAAGCTGCCGACCTCCTCGGGCTCAAGCGACAGCCCCGTCAGCCGGCTGCGCTCCTGCGCGATGGCCGTGACCTCGTGCGGAGGAGTGTACGACAGGTCCGTAGTGAGGATCAGCGCATCGCAGCGACCGTAGTAGCCGGTGAGGTCGTGCAGGGCGAGGCGGACTTGCCCGGCGGGCAGCTCGAACTGCCCCGCGTCCTCCCACAGCCACTCATCGCTGTCCGCCGCGCCCAGGACCCTCTCCGACTGCCTCCCGTTCACGCTGACGGCGAAGGTGCCGGGCGAGTGCCGCTTGTCCCAGTTGCGGGCCCGCACCCACAGGCGGTACGTACCCGCCCGCGGCACGTCGAGGCTCAGGGTGGCGTCCGCCACGGGCGTGCCCACACCGGTGGCGATCAGGTACGCCGAGCCCATCAGGTGCACGAATTGCGTGTCCAGGCTCCAGCCGCCGTAGTCGGTGAAGTCCTCGGCATCGATCCACAGGAAGCCGTCCTGTACCATGGTGATCTCACGCTCCGGCTTGCGGAAGGGCCTTGGGCGCTCGCCGACTGGCCTGTCCTCGAAGGCCAGATCGGCCTGAGCCACCAGGCTCTGTCTGCCGGCCTCGTTCGCGGCCGCAACCTCGGCGGCGGACAGGGCTCGGGAGTAGATGCTCACCTCGTCGAGGGTGCCGGTGAAGGGGTACCTCCCCGGCCCGCCGCCGAGGAGGCAGGCCATGGGCGAGACCTCAAGGGGGGTGATGCCCGCCGGGGCATCCGCGGCGGCGACTTGCCCGCCATCCACATACAGGACCATCCGGCGCCCGTCGTAGACGCCGGCGAGGTGGTACCAGTGGCCGGGCTCCCACCGCCTTGGCGGGCACTCCACGCGCACCGGCTGATCCTCGGCCCACAGCAGGAAGCCCAGCGTCCCATTGCCGAAACGCAGGGCATAGAAGCCGTCCTTGCGGATGACGCTGGGGAAGCCGGAGAAGGTGGCGGTGTCCGGCCTTACCCAGGCCTCGAGGGACAGCGCCTCGGCCGACACTGCGGCGCCGACGCCGCTGCTCTCGATCGAGGAGCCGGTGCCATCGAGCCGCACGGCACCGCCGCGGACGCCTTTGGTGAGCGTCGCGGCCTTAACGAGGGCATTGTGGCCGCTGTCCGAGGCGTCGACGGCCAGGCTGCCCCTGAACTCGTCGAAGGTCCAGTGGGCGATGAGCCCGTCGTCGGCTGCAGGGCACAGCGGCGGCAGTGCGACAATGGCCAGCACAGACAAGCCAACGTGCCGAAGCAAGGGCATCAGTATCCTCCAGTGTGGTCGGGGCGCTGGGCCTCCGTGCCCGCGGGTCCCGCATGGTGAGCGGCAACCGCCTCATCGGAGGCCACCAGGGCTCGCCGCCAGCCGTACAGCCCCGCCAGGGGCGGCACAATGGTAGCCGTGGGCGTGAGCCCGCGGAAGGTCGCGTGGGCACCATCGACTGCCGGGGCTCCGCGACGATGCGCCGGCGGGTCTCGCCGGGCGGGACCCGCACGGTGAGCCGCAACCGCCTTATCGCAGGCCACCAGGGCTCGCCGCCAGCCGTACAGCCCCGCCAGGGGCGGCACAATGGTAGCCGTGGGCGTGAGCCCGCGGAAGGTCGCGTGGGCACCATCGACTGCCGGGGCTCCGCGACGATGCGCCGGCGGGTCTCGCCGGGCGGGACCCGCACGGTGAGCCGCAACCGCCTTATCG
>CAZXDD010000668.1:0-4278 GCA_964639415.1 uncultured Armatimonadia bacterium | reverse complement strand
GCCCTGCGGGACCGTTGGCCGCTGTAGGGCGGCGACCTGTGCGCCGCCGCCGTTCCCCCCTCTCCGAGCGCCCGCCGTGCGGGCGCGCGAAGAAGAGGGCCGGGGGTGAGGACGCCGTCACCGCCGTTCGCCGCACCTCTACTCCTCCGCGTCGAAGAGACTTCTCTGCCCGGCATGGGCCTTCTGCACCCGCTGCATCCTCGCCACATGATCCAGCAGCTCCAGACGGATCGCGTCCACATCACCCGGGCCGGCCACCGCTCGCGCCCCCTCCTGCAGCAGCACCTGCGGACCGCTGGATTGGTCGGTGGGCAGCCTCCATTTCAGCGCATACCGCAGCCGGCCCTGCTCCTGGGCTCTGGCGGCGGTCTCCATCGCTCCGCCTTGCTCCCGAGACTCCACCACAAGGACGGCTCTTCCCAGGGCGGCCTGCAGCCTGTTGCGGGCCATGAGGCGCCCGACCGTAGGCTGGGCGCGGGGCTCTTGCTCGGAGATCACGGCACCTGACGAGAAGACCCTGCGCGCCAGATCGAGGTTCTCGTGAGGGTACAAGACCCGGATGCCTGAGCCGAGGACGGCGATGGTGCGGCCTCCGGCGTCGAGGGCGCCGATGTGGGCGGCCGTGTCGCAGCCCCGGGCCATGCCGCTGACCACGGTTGTCCCCGCCCGAGCGAAAGCCGCTCCGAGCTGTCGTGCCATCTCCCGCCCCTCCGGTGTGGGCGAGCGGGTGCCGACGACGGCGATCGCCGGATCGTCCTCAGGGAGGAGCCGGCCGCCGACGCACAGCACCGGTGGGCGACTGCGCAGGTCGCGCAGGAGTGCCGGATAGTCCGGCTCCCAGTGGAACACCACCGAGATGTTGCCGTTGCGCAGGTCCTCGATCTCGGTCTCGTACTGCCCCAATCGATCGCCCAGCGTGGGGATGACGGCCACCTGCTCCGCCGTCAGGCGCAGGGCCGGGTCCTCGAGCTCGCGTACCGGGGCCTCGAGGGCCGCGGCCACGGAGCCGAAGTGCCTCACGAGTCGCTCGAAGGTGGCCGGCCCCAGCGCGGGACCCCAGTACAGCGCCGCAGTCCGAATCCCTTCGGCATCGACCTTGCGCACAGCATCGCCCCCGATGCAGCCAGCGATTGGGTCTCCTGCTGTGTTGCTCCCGACGCAGTCACTGCACGGCAATAGCCTGCTACCTCCCTGGACTGCTACAATGCGAAGAACGCGCCCCTCGGCCCGTGGCACCCCCTGCGCTCCGCCTGACGGGGCGGCCGCCCCACCCTCCGCGGCCGGGCCGTGGAGCACGTGCGCCACGCCCACGAGCGCCGCTGCGCCGCACCCTACTCCTGCACCGTGAAGCCGATCTCGCGGTCCGGCCTGCCGTCCACACTCAGCCGTATCTGCCAGTTGCCCGGGCCGTACATGGCGTTACCTCCGGGACGGAAAACCGCCACGAACTTGCCGCTCCCCGACACCTCCGTGGTGGACTTGGTCCTCACCACGCCCTCCCGCAGCAGCGATACGGTGATCTGCGCCCGGGTGCGCCCGGGGGCGCGATAGCCGACGATGACAGTCAGGCTCGGTGTGCCCGCCCCAAACACGGTGCCCGGTCTCACCGGGCGTTGGGCGCCGTCCAGACCCTCGCAGAGGATGACGTCCCGGATCACGCCGTTGGCGCGCGCCACCTCCTCCTCCGGCGTCTCACGGGTCTTGCCATTGTCACCCGCGACCAGGCAGGTGCTCAGGAAGACATCGCGCATCTGGCTCAGGTCGAAGCGCTCCGTGACGGGGCCGGCGTCACCGATCGTCACCATCTCTCCGGATACCAACCGGACGCCCCCCACCTCGATCTCACGGGTGAGACACCACGCGCGCGTCCGAGATGCGTCCACCTCCACCTCCACCAGCGCCAGTCCGGAGGCCACCAGTGCCTCGCCACGGGCGCCAATGGACACGGCGCCGCCGTGCACCGAGACCCTCAGCGCGCCGCGCACGAGCTCCACGGCATCGACTGCCGTCCGGGCGAGGCGGGCCTCCGGCCCCAGGGTCATCACCGCCACCGGAGCGCCACCGCCCTCCGCTAGGCGGAAGGTCTGAGGGGTCGATCGGGTCTCCGCGGCCTGCCCCTGAGTGAGGGGGCGCACCTCGGCCGGGGGCGGGCGCAGCGAGATGTCGGCGTCCTGAATGCCGTAGAACCAGGCGAGGCAGTCGGCGCCGTCGGGCTGCCAGCCGATGAGCACCGGCCCCCGCGGGTTCTGCGGCAGGCCCAGATGCCCCCGGGCCTCCTCGGGCGACAGGCTCGCCACGATCAGACCCGCCCCCTCGGCCGGCCGCCCCGCCGGCGGGGCGGCCTGGGTGAACGGATACGGAACGCCCGGCGCCGTGCCGGGCGGGTAGATCCCCCGGCCGTCCCGGGCAGAGAGCCCCATCTCCCGGGGTTCCGGCTGCGCGGCTTCATCGGCAGGTAGCCGCAGTCTCTCGCTCCGCGCCGGCCGGCAATCGACGATCCAGGTGATCTCATACTCCGCCGGCGGCGCCCCGGCGGGGTGAGAGAACTCGGCCCGCACGTACCCGCTGCGCATCCAGACCCGATGACCCGCGACCCGGGTGGTGAACACCCCCACCCTGTCCGCCAGCGGGCCGACACCCCCGCTGTGGCGCGACGAGCCAAGAGGCACGCCGTCGCGCGTGACGACGATGCGGACGCGGTAGCCCCGGGACCGGCAGAAAGCCGGGTTCTTGGCCCCGTCCCCGTCCGTCGCGGCCATGCTCGCATCGGTCCAGGCCTCCACCGTCTCTCTGGGCAGCAGTGCGTCGGCCCGGACCCGGGTGCCGTCGGCCCGGACGGCGGTGCTCAGCGCCAAAGTCAGGTGATCGTCGTACACCCACTGCGCCGCCGCGGCCACGCCCACAGACAGCAGGAGCAGCAGGCCGAGGCCCGGTAGCACAAGACGGCCTCGCAGGCCGGCCAAAGAAGACCGCCCCACCTGACACTCGCCGATGACGGTGCACATGGTACCCATTATTCCACTCCCGCAGGCCCGCACCTTTCGCCCTTGCAGCGCCGCACAGGCTCCTGGCCGCGTCCGACTTCCACCCCTACACGGGGCCTGTGTCCCGTCCGCTCCCAGACCGCCATTTCGGCCCGCGGGCGGGCCGAGCCCCGGCCCCACAGACTCATCAAGGCCGCACCCACTCCCGCGCTGCAGGTTGACGGCCCACGGTGGCGGGACTATCATCGGTGGCGGCCGCACGGCGGCCGAGTCGGCATTCCCGGCAGTTTCCCATCGGGGGTTGTGCACCAGCATGTTGATCGATTCTATCCTCCAGGCCATCGGTAACACGCCCATGTTGCGGTTGGCACACTTCACCGACCTATCGGTGTTCGGTAAGGCCGAGTTCCTCAATCCGGGCGGCAGTATCAAGGACCGAGTGGCCCTGAACATGATCGATCGGGCCGAGGCCTGCGGGCGCCTCAAGCCCGGGGCCACCATCTGTGAGCCCACCTCGGGCAACACCGGAATCGGGATCACCCTGGTCGGCGTGCACAAAGGCTACAGGGTCGTGATTGTGATGCCGGAAAACATGAGTGAAGAGCGCAAGAAGCTCATCCGTGCTCTCGGCGGCGAGCTTGTGCTCACTGCGCCGGAGGACAACATCCAGGGGGCCGTCAACAGGGCCAGAGAGATCGCCCTGGCCGACCCCGATGTCTTCATGCCCCAGCAGTTCGAGAACCCCGACAACCCGGCCATCCACTACACCCAGACGGCAGCGGAGATCTGGGAGCAGACGGAGGGCAAGATCGATGCCTTCGTGGCGGGAGTGGGCAGCGGCGGCACCTTCCAGGGAGTGGCCCAGTTCCTCAAGGAGAAGGACCCTGGTATCATCTGCGCCGCCGTGGAGCCGGCCAATGTCTCCGCGCTTCTGGGCCACGAGCCCGGCCTGCACCAGATTCAGGGCATCGGCGACGGCTTCATCCCCGCCGTGCTGGATGTCGCCCTGGTCGACGAGGTCTGGGAAGTCACCGATGACGACGCCATCGCCACGGCCCGGGAGCTGGCGCGCACCGAGGCCTGCCTGGTAGGCACCTCCGCCGGCGCCAATGTCTGGGCCGCGGTGCGCCTGGCCCAGAGGCTGGGGCCCGGCAAGAACGTGGTCACCATCCTGCCCGATCGGGCGGAGCGGTACTTCTCGACGGCTTTGATATAGGTGACAGGAAACAGGTGATAGGGAGCGGCAGGGAGATCGGAAGAGCACACGTCTGAACTCCAGTCACCGCTCATTATC
>CAZXDD010000667.1:0-4292 GCA_964639415.1 uncultured Armatimonadia bacterium | reverse complement strand
GTCGCCCACATAGTATACTCCCTGAGCCGGACGCCCGCCAGACGCCGACGCTGGGCCTCCAGATCGAGCTTTGTCAGACTGCGCAGCCAGTCGACCGCCTCTGTCTCAACGAACTCGCCCAGCTCCTTGCGCAGCCACTTCGCCAGGTCGCTTGTCATGACGAAGTGCGCGTACTGAGCATCGGCCGCAAGACCGGTGGCTTCGCTGCAAAGCGCGTGTCCGGGCGCACGCCCCCACTCGGTGATGGCATCACAGAGCGCAACGGGGTCCGGTCCCGCGGCCTGCAGCCTCGTGCACAGGTCCTCCCACATGCTGTCCGACAGCCGGTGCTCGAGTTCGAGCATCGCAACCATCCGCGTCAGCGCCCCCGGCGGGTTCTTGCCCACCGGGCTGCTGTGCTGCGAGAGCCCCAGCAGTCGCCCCTCCACCTCTTCCCGCTTCTCATCGTCTCCAGCGAGGTGCTCGTGTAGACGCATCAGGTTGCGCGCTCCCCGAAGGCCCGTAGGTCGCGTGGACTTGTGCGTCTTCTCCGCGGCAAGAGCGTTCTCCTTCTCACCTTGCACGCGACGAATCGTCATGCGCCGGCGCCCTCTGGGGCTGGCGTAGGGAGGGAAGTAGGAGTTCCGTGGGGGGATGTCCGGGGAGGGGCAGGCGCGCGGGTGTCGGGTCAGGCCCTCGCCGCCCCGGCGGTCCGCTTCCTACCCCGCAGAACGGCGGCGGGCACCGTTGGGGCCGTGCGAGCGGTGACGGCCTCTCCCGGCGGGGGCCAGAAGTCAGCGGCCGCGTGCCGTCGGTGGGCCTCTGCTCCTACCCCTTCGGGCTGCCGATATTGCGGAAGCGCTGGTAGCGACGGGCCATGAGCTCAGCGGGGGGCACGTCGGTGAGGGAGCAAAGCGCGCCCCCGATGGCCGCCTTGAGCAGGGCCGCGGCTCCCGCGGGGTCAAGATGCGCCCCACCCGGAGGCTCGAGGACGACCTGGGTCGCTACACCCAACTCCAGGGCATCCTGCGCCGTCAGCTTCAGCGCCTGGGCGGCTTCCACCTTGCGGTCCGGGCTGCGCCACAGGATCGCGGCACACGATTCGGGGGCAATCACCGAGTAGTAGGCATTCTCCTGCATCAGCAGCTCATCGCCGACGCCGATGCCGATGGCGCCGCCGCTGCCGCCCTCACCGATGATGGTGCAGATGATGGGCACCGGCAGCGAGAACATGTTCCTCTGGTTCGTGGCGATGGCCTCGGAGATCCCGCGGCCCTCGGCCTCCTCCAGGCAGTCCGCGCCTTTGGTGTCGATCATGGTGACGATCGGCCTGCCGAGCCTGGCGGCCAGCTCCATCACCCGCATGGCCTTGCGATAGCCCTCGGCCCTGGCGCTGCCGAAGTTCCGGGCCAGGCGCTCGGCGCTGTTGCGGCCCTTCTGCTGGGCGATGACGGCCACCGGCCGCCCGTCCAGCCACCCCAGGCCCGTCACCATGGCGCCGTCGTCACCGTAGCGGCGATCGCCGTGCAGTTCCACGAAGCCATCGATGAAGCTCTCGATATAGTGCAGCGCCTGAGGCCTGTCGGCGTGGCGGGCAAGCTGCACGCGCTCCCAGGCCGACAGTTCCAGCGGCACCGCCACGGGCCGGCGCACATCGGCCTCGGCCGCCTCCGCATCGTCGGAGAGCAGCCGCGGTGGCGGGCTCACGACGGCGGGCTCCGCGGAGGTCTCGGGCTCGGCGACCGACCACCGCAGGAGCGTCGACAGCGTCGCGTTCAGGTCCGGGCGGGACACCAGCATGTCCAGCATCCCATGGCCGTACTGGAACTCCGCGGTCTGCACGTCCGCGGACATCTTGGCATTGGTGACGCTGATCACCCGGGGACCGGCGAACCCGACGGCGGTCTGGGGCTCGGCGAGGATGAAATCGCCCAGGAAGGCGAAGCTCGCCGTCACGCCGCCATACGTGGGGTCGGTGATGACGCTGATGTACGGCAGACCGGCCCTGGCCAGAAGCCCCGCGGCACCGGAGGTCTTCGCCATCTGCATCAGCGAGACGAGGCTCTCCTGCATCCGCGCCCCACCTGTAGCCGAGAAGATCACCACCGGCAGACGGGCCTCCACACAGCGCTCCATCAGGCGGCTGACCTTCTCCCCCACTCCCCAGCCCATGCTGCCGCCAATGAAGCCCAGGTCCATGATCCCCAGCCCCACCGAAACGCCGTCGATCCTCGCCCTACCGGTCACCACCGCCTCGGACATCCCCGTCTTCTGGCGGGCCTCCTCCAGCTTCCCCACATAGTCCGGGAAGTTCAGGGGGTCGTTGATCGGCAGGTCGACGTCCCACTCCTCGAAGGAGCCGGGGTCGGCGGTGAGCTCGAGCCTCTGCCAGACGGTGAGCCGGAAATGATAGCCGCACTTGCTGCAGACTCGTGCGCCGGAGGCAAGCTCCTTGACGTAGAGAAGCTGGTGGCAGCTCGGGCACTCCTCCCACATCTCGGCAAGACGATCGTCCCGGCTGGCCTTGTCGGAAGACATAAAGGGCTCTCCAGCAAACGCCCGAGGGCGGTTGATGTCGCAGGCGAAGGCCGCGTTCCACCGCCGTCGGGCGGCGCAGCAGTCCTGCAAACCGGGACCCACAATGCACCCTGCGAGGGCCGGCAGAAGGAACGCGGATAGGTTCACTCTCTCCCAAGAGGTGGTGCCATAGTAAGGGAATGGGCCGCGAATTGCAAGGACGGCCGGGGCGGAACGGCAGGTGACGGGAGACAGGTGACAGGAACTGCAGACCGCAGGAACGGCACGTCGCGCCGTCCGCTCCCGCCCTGTGGGGCCGTTCCCGCCGTTCCCGCCGTTCCTGTCACCCGTTTCCTGCCGTTCACCCGCCCCTCGCCTTGATCGCCAGGTACGCATTGACCGTGGCGACCGAGAGGTCGCCGGGCGAAGCGTTCAGGACGACTACCCCGCGGCCGGTCAGTCCCGCGATAGCGCGGTTGCGATCCTCCTGGACCGACTTGGCCATCACCTGGCGGAACATCTGCTCGGCATCCTCGGGCGGTCGGCGGAGCTCCTGATCCAGCTCGTAGTCGCTCAGTGCCACGCACAGCACCTGGTGGCGCCTGGCCAGTGGCGGGAGGTGGCGCAGAAGACGGGAGGAGCTGTCGGGATCGACGAGATCGGTGAACACGATGAGCACCGCGCGATGCAGACGCTTCGCGGCGATGGTGACGAAGGCCGTCTGATAGTCACTCTCGACGGTACGGGGATGAAGGGGGTACAAGAAGTCCGTCACCCGCGGCGCCTGATGCTTGCCCTTGCCCGGAGGCAGGTATGCCAGGACCTCGTCGGCGAACGCCATCATCCCCACGCGGTCCTCGTTGCTGCCCGCCACGTGAGTGAGCAGGACGCTGGCATTGATGGCGTGATCGAGCTTGCTGAGCCCCTCGAGCCGACTGGCCATGGTGCGGCCGCAGTCCACGGCGATGAGCACCGTCTGCATCCGCTCCACGTCGTACTCCTTGACCACGAGCTTGCCCCGTCGCGCCGTGGCATTCCACTCCACCCGGCGCATCTCGTCATCGGGCAGATAGTCACGCAGGGAGTCAAACTCGGTGGCCGCCGCCGGCAGTCGCAGCCGGTGCAGCCCCAACAGGGCCAGTCGGTCCCGGCGAGCCAGCAGCTCATACTGACGAAGCTGCGCCACATTGGGGTACACCCTGACGCTGTGCTGCAGGTCGTAGGCGCGCTGGACCGAGGCCAGTCCCAGGCCGGTACGGAAGCGCACGTGGAGCTTGCCGAGGTCGTAGTCGCCGCGCCTATCGGGGGTGAGGTGGTACTCGTGCACCCACTCACCGTGTGGCAAGAGCTGCCCCTCCGCCTCGCCGGCACCGAACCCGAAAGCCTGGGGACAGTCATCGACCACCGTCAGATGCAGCCCAAGGGCGACACGGCTGCGCAGACGCAGGCGGACGGGGTTGGCCACTCCGAGGGAGAAGGTGTCCTGGCAATCGCGGGTAGCCTGCACGCCCTGCACCGCCCGCAGCCGTTCCCAGTCATACGCCCAGAACAGGGCCACCAAAGCATCACCCAGCACCGTCACCCACACCAAGGCCGGGACCCAGTGGGAAAGGGCCAGGGGAAACGACAGCAGCAGGATAAGCAGGATGGCTCTACCGGTAGGCATGTTGTGGTCCGCCAGGTGTGTGTGTCGCCGCTCCGATCTCCGCCCGCGAGCCGCCGTGGGGCGTCGCCCCGCCGTTCTGTAGGGCGCGGGCCTGTACCGCGCCGAAGGCCATCCAACAACAACGGCCAAC
>CAZXDD010000666.1:0-4297 GCA_964639415.1 uncultured Armatimonadia bacterium | reverse complement strand
GCGATGGAATCTCGTGACTGGAGTTCAGACGTGTGCTCTTCCGATCTTATCACCGCCGTTACCCCCGCCGTTGCCCCCGCCGTTACCACCGCCGCTTGCGTCGCCGGGCCCGGTGAGGTATAATCTGAGCACAAGAGGTATCCCTGCGCTGTGCGTGACTTCCATCAGTTTCGGCCCAACACTCACTGACTGGGAGCTCGGGCTCTGTGCGCAGCGCGACGTCTCACTAAGGTGAGATATGCAATGCGCGCGGGAGAGCACCCCCTTTAACAGTGGGTCCGAAAACTTTAGGAGGCACGGCATTTGCGGGGACCTCTTTCTCCATTCCCCCACTTCTTCCGGCGTGGTCTCCTCAGCCGATGACACTCTTCGATCGCGACGGGCCCGACCCGGAGGCGCCGCTGGCGGCGCGGATGCGCCCACGGACGCTGGACGAGCTCACCGGTCAGCGCCATCTCACCGCCGAGGGCTCCATCTTCCGCCGGGCGCTGGATAGCGACCGCCTCCCCTCCGTCATCCTCCACGGCCCGGCCGGTGTGGGCAAGAGCACCCTCGCACGGATCGTCGCCAACACCACCAGTCACGATTTCCGGGAGCTAAGTGCCGTGTCCGCCGGGGTCAAGGAGATCCGCGAGGCGGCCGCGGCCGCCACCGACCGCCTCCGCCTCAACGGCGTGCGCAGCATCCTGTTCATCGACGAGATCCACCGGCTCAATAAGGCCCAGCAAGATCAGCTCCTGCCCCACGTAGAGAGCGGGACCTTCACGCTCATCGGGGCCACCACCGAGAACCCGTACTTCAGCGTCATCGCGCCCTTGCTCAGTCGCTGTCGTCTGTTCGGGCTCGAGAAGCTGAGCGAGGACGACCTGCGGGCCCTGCTGCAGCGGGCCCTGGCCGACCGCGAGCGCGGCCTGGGAAGCCTGGAGGTCGCCATCGACGAGGAGGCTCTGGCCCATCTCGCCCGGGGCGCCGGGGGCGATGCGCGGGCGGCGCTGAGCGCGCTGGAGCTGGCGGCGCTCACGGTGGGTGCGGGGCCCGACGGCTCGCGGCGCGTGACGGTGGCCGATGCCGAGGCCGCGCTGCAGCGGCCGGTGCTGCGCTACGACCGGGCGGGCGACGAGCACTATGACACGATATCGGCTTTCATAAAGAGCATGCGGGGCTCGGACCCCGACGCCGCGGTGTACTGGTTGGCCAAGATGCTGGAGGCCGGAGAGGACCCCCGGTTCATCGCCAGACGGCTGATCATCGCGGCGGCCGAGGACGTGGGCCTGGCCGACCCGACGGCGCTGAGGCTTGCGATAGCGGCGGCCGATGCTGTAGAATACGTGGGCATGCCGGAGGCGCAAATCCCCCTGTCCATGGCGGCGATATCCCTGGCCGTGGCGCCCAAGAGCAACTCGGCTTACCGGGCGATAACCAGGGCGCGCGAGGACGTGCGTCGCGCTGGGGCGGCGCCCGTGCCGGACCACCTGGCCGGAGGGATGCGGCCCGGCGATGCCCGGGCGCAGTACCGCTATCCCCACGATCATCCCGGTGCCCTGGTGGCACAGCAGTATCTCCCGGACGGCCTGACAGGACAGCGGTACTACGAGCCCAAGGACAACCCGCGAGAGCAGAAGATTGCCGCATACCTGGAGCACCTGCGCCGAGTGATCTCGCCGCAGGCCGGTCACGAGGCGACCGGGGGCGGCGGCGGCTCCGACAAGGGTGAGAGCTTTGAAAATGGATCTTGAGTTGATCGACGGCTGGCTGCAATCGGTGGCGGTGGGGGGCGAGCTGGACGCCTACACCGCGCCGCGCCTGCTGGAGGCGGTGGCCGGCGCACTGGACGCGGGGCATGAGTGGCTTCTGGTGGATCTGAGCGACGTCCAGTACATCGACAGCGTCGGTCTGGGGATCCTCATCGGGGGGGCCAAGAGGGCCGCCGAGCGCAATGGCGATCTGTCCGTCGCCTGCAGCCGACCCAACGTGCGCCGGGTGTTCGATGTCTCGGGTACCGCGGAGCTGCTCAACGTGGTCGACACCGTGGATGAGGCGGTCGCGATTCTCTCCAAGGCGCGGGCCGCGCAGGGAGGCAGGGAGCAGTGACCGAGTCCTTGGCCGACATGGTCGAGCTGCGGATCCCCCCGGACCCCAAGTACATCGCCGTCGTCCGTCTCACCGTCGCCGGGGTGGCCTCGCGCGCCGGGATGAGTGTGGACGACGTGGACGACCTCAAGGTCGCCGTCTGCGAGACTTACACCAATGTCATCGACCACGCCTTCGAGGGCGTGCGGCCCAGGCCCGTCATGATCCGCATGACGGCTACCGACAGGGAGCTGCAGATCGAGGTGATCGACGAGGGCGTGGGCTTCGACACCGAGGCCAAGGACTACGGCAAGGAGGCGGACCTCTCCCGCGAGGGCGGTCTGGGGCTGTACCTGGTGCACCAGTACATGGATGAAGTGAGGATCGAGAGTGCGCCCGGAAGCGGCACTCGGGTCATCATGAAAAAGCGCCTGGCGGGGTGATAGGCTTGGCATCTCGCTGGGACGGTATGTCCACAAACGAGCTCTTCCGCGAGCTGCGCCAGACGGAGGCGCAGGCCCTGCGCGAGTACCTGATCAAGCGCCATGAGGGCCTGGTGCGCCATGTGGCCCGCGAGTACCTGTCCTCCGGGGAGGCCTACGAGGACATCGTCAGTGTGGGCAACCTCGGGCTGATCCACGCCGTCGACCGCTTCGACCCCGAACGCGGCACGAAGTTCGCCACCTTCGCGGTGCCTACGATCCGCGGCGAGATCCGCAGGTACTTCAGGGACCGCACCTGGGGGGTGCGGGTGCCGCGACGGGTGCAGGAGCTGTCCATGCGCGCCCGGCAGGTGAGCGAGCAGCTCTCCCAGCAGCGCGGGCGCTCCCCCACATACGCCGAGCTGGCCCTCGAGCTGGGCGTGCCCGAGGACGATGTGATCGAGGCCATCGAGGTCGGCCGGCAGTACGAGCTATTGAGCATCGATGCCATGAGCAGCGAGCGCTCCGGGGACGAGGGCCAGTCCGAGGCCGAGCGCCAGGGAGACCTCGATCCGGATATGGAGGACATCGGCGAGCGCGACGAGATTCGTCAGGCCCTGCGCCAGTTGGCGGATCGCGAGCGCGTCATCGTCGTCCTGCGCTACTTCCGCGAGATGTCCCAGCAAGAGGTGGGCGACCGCCTGGGGATCTCTCAAATGCATGTCTCCAGACTGCAGCACCGGGCTCTGGAACGGCTGCGCCACATTCTCGGACGCCAGCGCTAGTCGCGGCGCCCCACGCGATACGCACAGGACGGTCCGCGCCCGCAGGCACGGACCGTTGCCCTGTGTCCGGCCGCCATCGCGGCGGCATACCGGCGCGCCGCAGCGGCGGCGGGCCCTTGCACCGGCCGATAGCGGCGTATGAATGGAGGGCGGCTTGCCATGGCGTGGCGACGTTGGCTGCATACGTCCAGTGCCGTCTGCGCAGGGGTCCTGGCCGCCGCCATTGTTGCCTGGTTCGTCCACCGTATCGCGCCGGTCATCTGGCTGTTCATCGCCGGCTTTCTGGTGGCCTACATACTCGACCCGGTCCTGGATCGCCTGGAGACCAGGGGGTGGTCGCGCCTGCGGGCGGTGGCAGTCGTCACCGCCCTGTTCGCCATCGGTTTCGGCCTCGTGGTGGGCTTCGTCGGCCCCGCGCTGTTCGGCCAGGCCCAGCAGTTGGCCACCAACTTCGCCGGCTACAGCGCCACCATCGCCAACCATTACGAGGGGGCGCTGGAGGGCGCCCAGGAGTACCTGCGCCAGTGGCTGCCGGGCACCGACCTGGAGACCTACGCCGCCGAGAGACTTCAGGCCGCCGGTGACTGGCTGGAGGCCAAGCTGCCCCAGTTCCTGCGCTTCATCAGCGAGAACCTGGTGCGCTCCGTCTCCCTGGTGGGCACGCTGCTGTTGGTGGGTATCATCAGCTTCTACTTCATGCTGGTGATCGACCCCTTCCGCCAGACGCTGCGCAGCATGGTGCCGAGTGCCGCGGCCGGCGATGTGGACGACATCGCCGCCAAGGTCGGCGCCATGCTCGGGCAATATGTGCGGGGCCAGGCCACCATGATGCTGATCGCCGGCTGTCTGGCGGGCACCGTCATGTTCGGCGTCGACATCGCCTTCGGCTCCCAGTACGCGCTGGTCGTCGGCCTGATGACCGGTGTGCTGTCGATCGTCCCGTACATCGGCTCGGCCACGACGACGGTCACCGCCGCCATTCTCACCTACGCCTCCGCCCAGCACCACCCGCTGTGGGCC
>CAZXDD010000665.1:0-4300 GCA_964639415.1 uncultured Armatimonadia bacterium | reverse complement strand
CGTATTCCGCCACTCGTACTCCTTCGACCTGCGACGGGAGAAGATGCGGGAACTGGTCCTCCATTGTGAGGAGACGCTGGCCGCCCTGAAGGCGAGCCTGGAAGACTTCCTGGCTGAGGCACGACGTGGGTGACCGCTGAGCTCGTTCCCCGCCCGCCGTGCCCCCGCCCAGGCGCCCGTCTTCATCTCCGGGAGCAACCGCCGGGTCGTGCCTCCTCACACGAGGTGCACGACCTCCCGGCCCCGCTTCGCAGGCCACTGTGCCGCGAGTCTTCGGCGGCAGTCGTCGGGCCCCCTTTCGGCACGGAGCAGGGAGACCGGGCCGCGAGCCGCTGCATGAGCACTTCGCCCGGGGCGGCCATGGGCTTCCGGTGGTGCTCGGCAACGTAGGAGTTGAACCGATCCGCCATCTGCTGCGCCGCACTGCTGCAGAGGCCGACCTCTGACGTCGGTCTGTCGACGCCCTTCCGCGGGCGGCAGCCCCATCGATACGGCCGAGCCCTCGCCCTCCGTGGGCCCCGCGGTGGCCCCATACCCTCGACATCCTGCCCTCCCGACAGGTGCCGGGCGAGCTCCACGGACCAACCCGGCGGAGCCGAAGCACCGATCCCATGCCGCGCCGGTACCGCGTGCAGCCACCGGCGGCCACGGCCGCGCAGCGGCTCACGCCATCTAGCCCGAACCCAGCCACACATAGTCCAGGCGGCAGGTGCCGGTCAGACTCGTGCCGTCGCTCAGGTCCAGGCGCAGTTGCTTCAGCCCACCGGTCCACCCCGCGACGTCGCTCATGTCTATAGTGTAGACCCGCGGACCTGGGTCATTGGGGACCACCTCGAACACCTTGCTGTTTGCATCCTCCCAACCGGGGGCCCCGGCCGTGGTGAAGCGGAACCGCATCCGGGTCGCCGCCGTGTGGTTCTGCAGGCGGATCGTGATCGACCCGCAGAGCCCCAGGTCCACGTCCAGATCGTCCCCGGAGAGCAGGAACGCCTCCTTACTGTCCTCCACCGCCACGATATAGTAGCCGCCGGCAACGTACTGCACCGGGTGAGACGTCGTGGACCAGGTCGGATGCTTCCACTCACGGAGCTGCGTGCCCAGGTTCGCCTCACTCCAGCCCTCCTTGTCCAGCGGCGAGTTGAACTCCCACGCCTTGACCACCGACGTGCCCGGCGGCAGGATGTGAACCGTCGCCATGTCGCTTTGCCACAGCTCGCCGTCGTCGGCGACCAGACGCAGCAGATAGTCGCCCGGGGCGGAGAAAGTGGCATCCGTCTCGGCCGCCGTACCATCCAGGAACTTGACGCTGCCGGGTCCCTCGAGAACCTCCCAACGCACCGCCGGGGCCTCAGCGCCGGAGCGCCCGTCGTCGCGGACGCTGCCGCTGAGCCGCACCGTGGCGGCGTCCGTATGCAGGTCCGGTCCGGCATCCACCTCCGGCGGGGCGTTGAACGGCATGGCCGCATCGAGCTGCGCGATGGTGTCGTAACGGGTGTTGTCCCGCAGCGTCCACTGTGTCGTCTCCGGCGCCTCATTGACGAAGAACTCCACCCCGGGCCACAGCACATAGCCGTTATCGTGAACCACTCCGTTGCTGCAGCAGATGCCCGGGTCGGAGCTTCCTCCCCAGATGTAGATCTCGGCCGGCCCCAGCTTGTGCGCGGTGTTGTTGGCCAGGAAGCGCGAATGGGCGATCTCCACGTTCCGCGTCTGTGGCGAGCGCAGTCCCAGCACCTCGATGGCCGCGCCGGCGTTATTCTGGAAGGTGCAGTGCTCGATGAGACAGCCGTCTCCGTGGTTCTCGAAGTCGATGCCGCCCTGGTCGTGGGAGCCGGAATCCGGCTGATTGCGCCAGGTGCAATTGCGGATGATCAGGCCCCGCGGATCTCCCAGCATGATGCCCATGGTGCCCGCCGAGGCGTGCCATCCCGCGGCATCGAGGACGCTGTTTTGCAGGTAGGTGCGCCGAATCCGTACGAGGAAAGGATGCGGGGAGGTGTTCCGCACGTAGTTGTCGTGGCAGTACAGCCGATCCAGGATGACGTCGTCGCCCACCACGAAGAAGCCGCTTGAGGTCTGGAACATCTCGCAGTCGCGGATCACGATGTCCCGGGCGGAGGCGCCTGAGAGGCCGATCCCGGCGGAGGTGGACAGGGCGTCGCCCCGGGCGCCGCCTCGGTCGCGCCATTCCGGGATCCCGTGGGCGTTGGGCCGGTAGAGACCCTCGATGTGGTGCGCGATGCAGTCCTCGATGAGCAGCCCGCCGTGCCCTGGCTGGGAGTAATGCGCGATCAGCCCCTTGCCGGCATAGCACACGACAAGACTGCTGACCTTGAGATAGTCGGGATCGACGATCAGCACACACCGGTCGCCGATGTCCCAACTGCGGCGGATGATGGGCCGCGGCCCCTCGCCATAGGCCCCGATGACAGCCCAGTTCTCCTCCGTGCCCCGCGCGGATACCGACAGCTCCTGGCCAAACACGCTGCCACGTTTCAGAAGCAGAGCGTCGCCCGGCCCCAGGATCATGCCGTTCACCCTCGTGAAATCCTGCCAGGCCTGGGCCTCCGAGAGGCCCGTGTTGTCGTTGCTGCCCTGCACACTGTCTATATAATAGGTATGGCCCCCATGGCAGGGTGGGTCCATGCGGGCCCTTTGTGCCGCGGCCCGGTCGTCGGGGGGAAAGAACACCAGCGGTCGCCGCACCACCAGCGGAGAGACCTCCTCGGCCGTGAGGCGAACCACCACCTCGTCATTGATCTCCCGGTCCGCCACGACCCGCCACCGCACGGTTTCCGTTGCACCGGTTGCCAGGACACCCAACTCCTGCGTCGCGTCATCGAGGCAGCGCACCGCGTCGGGCACGTCCAGACTCACCGACGCCCCCGCCACTTCCTGACTGAGGTTCTGCACCACTGCGGTCAGCGTCTCGGGTACCCCGGCCCGCAGGATCGCGTGCTCCTGCGTCACATGGGCGATATGCACCGCCGGCAGCCTGGGGTTATCGATGCGGACCTCGTCCACCCACATCCCCGGGCCGCCGATAGTCACCGGGCTCTGGGTCGCACGGCACAGCCCGCTGCGCGTGACATGCGTCTGCACCCCATTCACATCCAGACTCAGCGTCAACCCGTCCCAGCGAGCGATGACCCGATACCATTCGCCCGCCCGGATCGGGACATCGGTACGAACCCGCGGCTCCCAGCCCGCCAGGTTGACGAAGAACGAGAGGTCGCTGCCCTCCTGCGGCGGATTCACGCGCAGCATGAACTCGCCTTCCTTGGCCACGATAGTCTGGATGCCGGCGGGGACGCTCTCGAACTGCACGCGGCAGTCCAGGTGGAAGCCCGGAGCGGTCTGCAGAGCGGGGCTGTCGGGCACGCGCACCGGCTCACTCACGGGGCCTAGCGCCTGCGCCACAGGGCCCGGTCCGAACCGCACCGCCTCCCCGGCGCCGTGGTGACCGTTGCCGGAGGCGTCGCGGAGGTCGCCGTCGAAGGGCCAGAACGCCTCGGCCGTCGAGACGGCGTTGGGGTTCTCAAGCCGCACGTCCTCGATGGCCCCACTGAACGGCCCAAACCGGAGTTGCCCATGCGTGGGGACGAAGGTCCCGGTGCGCTCTCGCCGCTGGACCTCGCCATTGACCTCCAAAGACAGCGCCTGCCCGTCCCAGCCGGCGACGAGGTGGTACCACTGCCCCACCTGCGGAGCGATCAGCGACCGCACCCGGGGCTCCCAGTTGCCGTCGAGGTAGACGAAGAACGAGAAGTGGCCGCCCTCGGCCCGAGGGTCGACCCGGAGCATATACTCGCGGTCCTTGATGGCGACGTACTGCGTGTCGGCAGGCGGTGCGGCGAACCGCGCCCAGCACTCCAGCCGCAGACCGGGCGCCAACCTCAGTTCCGGCGCATCCGGGACGATGGCGCCGGTCTCGGCCACGTCCAGGGCCGAGCCCTCGCGGCCCTCGACGAACCTGGGGGTCGCGCAGTACCCGTCGTTGCCACGGCCGCTCTTGTCGGCGAGGTCGCCGTCGAAGGGCCAGGCCGCCACAATATCGGCGGTCTCGGCGGCGGGCTGTGCCATGGCGAGCGGCGACAGCATCACCAAACCCATGAAAACAGCGAGCCTGTGCAGCCCGGGCATGCTCAGTTGCCGGAAAAGCGACGCACGTGCACTGTCGGTATGCATGGCTCATCTCCTCAGGTGGGATAGAGAGCGGCTTCGGCGCCCGTAGTCGTTCAGCGCGCCGTTGGCCGTTGGCCGTTGGCCGTTGGCCGTTGGCCGTTGGCCGTTGGCCGTT
>CAZXDD010000664.1:0-4301 GCA_964639415.1 uncultured Armatimonadia bacterium | reverse complement strand
ACTTCGAGATAGCGCCCGACCGCATACGTCTCTTCATGCACGAGGCCTCGTGTGGCAACACCGTTCTGCGCCTGTTGGCCAACCTCCAGCGAACACTCGACGCCGGGACGAGGGCTGATATGAATGGCGAGTCCATTTCCGGGGTTCAACCTCAAGGCGCTCAACCTGATCATAGCAATGTGCCAAGGTGACAGACAGGTACCGCGCGTTCTACACGACAACGGGTACATGGTCTGCTGGGTCGAGCAGTGGTTCAGGAACTCCGATGACAGCAGGGTGAAGCCGGAGATACTGACCGCATCGCCCCATGTGCGCCACGCGATCATGTGGGAATGGAAGTCGGGCGGGAACCTTGACCAGGACCAGTTGGCGCGGTATCTCGCAGTGCGCCCGGACGACGTTGCGCAGGGCGCCTTCGTCGAGCCACAGGCCTGCGAGACGGTCGGCCCGGCAGTCGTGGTTCCGGATGGCCTGGGGTCCCGATGCTCGGGCGTGCTCGCTCAGTGGCAGATGGAGGCGCCACTGCTCGAACTCAGCGACACGCAGATACGCCTGTCGGTCAGTGGTTTCGGCATCCCCGAGTTGGATGACCCTCTGCAGCAGGGACTGCCGATCACGCGCATCCCGATCTCCTATGTACCCTTCGACAGGGAGGCCCCCGACTACGTGGTGGTTGAGCACCTCATGCGTTTCGTTTTGCAGACGATGTTGGAGCGCCGACCCCGCCTCGAACTGAGCAGCATGGGCGGAGCCCTCTTCCGTATGTGGCCCGCTCTTGCGCCCAGCATGCGGACCGAACTCGAGAAGCAGATGGAGCAACTAATGGCCGACCTGTCAGCCAACGAACTCGCGCGCTACCTCGAGCGCGACAAGGCAGTCCAGGGGCAGGTAACACACGTGCCCACTTGGGCCATCATCCACAACCCCTTTGCCGACCCGACTACGGATATCACCCATGCCGCGCGGGCCTTGCGGAAGGCCACGCGAGATGCTGTCCTCCGCCACAAGGGAGGGCGGCAGCTTCAGTTCCGAGAACTCACTGGCCCCGATGACGGTTCCGTTGTTCCTGACGGAACGCCCCGCGCATAGCTCGCACCGGCAGCGTGGCGAGGCAGGGAATCGTTGCTGTCGTGGCGCCGCCGTGACCGTCCCCGCCTCCTCAGAAGGCCTCCTCCCTCCTCCCGCCGAACTGTCCTCCCACTCGGCAGCCCGCGTCCCCTTGCCGCTCCTGGAGGCCCTCCATGACCGATCGGCCCGCTGCTCCCGTATTCCCTTTCGGCTCCCAATACCTGCGGGGCCTCACGCCGTCTCGAGCCGACTGGGCTTCCGACATGGGCGCCATGCGCGCCGCAGGCTTCAACACCATCCGCGCCTGGCTGGTCTGGGGGGTGCTGGAACCCGCGCCGGACCAGATCGACCTCGAATACATCGACGAGTTCCTCTCCCTCGCCCACCGCAATGACCTCGCCGTCGGCTTCCTCTTCCATCTCCACGGCTGTCCCGAGTGGGCGATCCGGCAGTACGAGGACTGCTGGTACGTGGACATCCACGGCCGGCCCTTCGAGCCCTCTCAGCGAGCGAATACGCCCTCCGGCGGCTGGCCGGGGCTCTGCCCCGACTGGGACGATGTCCAGGTGCTGGAGGACAGGTTCATCTCAGACGTGGTGGAGCATGTGGGCACTCATCCCGCCCTGGGATTTTGGGAGCCCATCAATGAGCCCCACATGTGGGTGGACCTGGCCGAATCCCCCCTGGGGCCCTTCTGCTACTGCGAGGCCACGCGGGAGGCTTTCCGCCGGTGGCTGCGCCGCCGCCACGGTAGCCTGGAGGCGGTGGGCGAGGCCTGGGGTCGGCGGTTCTCGGACTGGCAGGACGTGCGGCCGCCCACCTGGTGCTTCGGCCTCTCGGACTGGATCGACTGGCGCGCCTTCACCATCGACAATATCGCCGCCCTGGTGGAGCGGCGGGCCCACATCATCCGGGCCCACTCGCAGGCTCCTGTGATCGCCCACGCCTGGGGTGGCGGGTGTGTCACCTGCCCGCAACTGGGGGCCATGGCTTTCGACGACTGGCGCAATGCCGAGCCCGTGGACATGTGGGGCTACAGCGCCTTTCCTTCGCGGGCTGGGCAGACGCTGATGGTGGGTCTGGGCACCGATGCCACGCGCAATGCGGCGCAGGGAAAGGTGTTCTGGCAGTCCGAGCTGGGCGCGGGGGACTATGGGTCGGGCTTCGACCGGAGCGGGCGCATCCGGCCTGAGGTGGAGGCGATGTTCTGCTGGGAGTCCATCCGGCATGGGGCCAAGGGGCTGCTGTTTTGGCAGTACCGCAAAGAGGCCCACGGCTCGGAGATGGGCGCCTTCGGCCTGACCGACTATGCCGGTGGCCCTACGGAGCTACTGGACGCCGTGGCCCGGGTGGGACGCTGCCTGAATGACAACGCGGAGCTGTTCCTGAGGGCGCAGGTGCGGCCGGCCGAGGTGGCCCTGATCTTCTCCCTCAACACCTATCTCGCCGACTGGGCCCAGCACCGCAACTGCCAACTGAGCGTGGACTGCCTCAGCGGCTACTATCGCATGTTGTGGGAGCAGGACATCCCTGTGGATGTCCTGCACGAGCAGTACCTGCGGGACGGTGGACTGGAGCGGTACAAGATCGTCATCCTGCCCAATCCGGTGGCGCTGGCGGCCGAGGCCATCGAGCCTTTGCAGCAGTACGTCAAGGGCGGCGGGGTGCTCTTGTCAGACCCATACCTGTGTGCCCTGAGCCCCCACGGCGCCTTGGCCTCCGAGGTGCCCGGGGCGGGCTTCGCGGAGGTCTTTGGCTGCCGCGAAAGAGACATCACCTCGGCCCGCAACCGCACGGTGAACCTGACCCTGGGCGGCCGGCAGGTGCCCGTCACCGGCAGTCACCTACAGGCCTTCTGGGTCGTCTCCGAGGGCGCCCAGGTGCTGGCCACCTACGAGACCGGGGAGCCCGCGGTGGTGAGCAACCGCTTCGGTGAGGGGCGCGCCATCCTCTCCGGGCTGAACCTGGGGCTGGCGTATTCGACTCGCCAGGGGGTGGGCGATGACTTCACCCGCGAGGGCGCGGACGCGACGGCGGGCGATGTCCGTCGGCTCGTGCTGGACGCAGTGGCCCAGGCCGGCGTGGCGATCCCTCTCATTACCCCGCCCGACGTGCGCGCGAGCGTGCTGTCGGCGGCCGACGGACGCCACGTGCTGATCGCCATCAACACGGCCGATGCGCCCAGGGAGGGCGAGGTGCGCCTGGCGCACGTGGCGGTGACCGAGGCCCGCTCGCTGCTGGAGGACGGCGCACAGGTGGCGGTACAGTCAGGGGCGATCCCGCTGCGCTTCTCGCCTTACGAGAGCAAGGTGCTGGTGGTGGGTTGAGGGGGGCCGCTGTGCCCACGCCAACGGCGCCTCACCCCCCGGCCCTTCGGGCCGCCCCCCCTCCCTTACTCGCCGATACGACTGGCGAGACGGGAGGAGGGGGGAGAACGGCGTTACGGCGACCGTCGCGGGGCGTCACCGGCGCGGTACAGGCCCGCGCCCTACAGCCGTCTGCCCCTTGTGTGATGGCGGGGCGTGGGGGAGAGGATGCCGTTCGTCCTTGCCCTCTCCAGAGCGGCGTCTGCGCAAGCGGCTCGCAGTGACGCCGAGAGGGAAAGCGGGCCGGCGGCCCGCAGGGAGCGACGCCGTTGCCGTTGGCCCCGTGCCTACCCCTCCCCCAGTAGCCACTCCACGAGCTTGACCAGAAGCGCCCTCTCCGCCTCGCCGGGGAGGGCGTCCCTGGTGTCCGCGTTGAGGCCGAAGGCGATGCCGCTGGCGGCGTAGCGCCCCTTGCCGAGCTCACCGATCACCACAACCGGCCGCCCCTCCTCATCGGTGACGACGGCCTCGGCCCGTTCGCCGACCTTCAGGATCACGTGGTCATAGAAGGCGTGCTGAAGAAGGCCGTCGGTCAGGCCGGGGGGGACCAGGTCGGGCTCCGTGACGCGCACCGTGTCCGATTTCAGATGGTCTACGCCTGCTGCGATCTCGGGCACGATCGCCGGGTGGCTGCGGTAGCCCACGGCATCGTGGGTGGTCAGGACCGCACCTCCGGCCCGGATCCAGGTGCGCAGTGCCGCGGCGACAAGCTCATCGCCCGCGCCGGAGCGATCCTGGGTGATGATGAGGAGGTTGTAGCGCCGGGCCACCTCCGGGGTCACCTCGGCCACCGGCTCGACCTCGATGCCCTCCACGAGATCGGAAGAGCGTCGTGTAGGGAAAGAGTGTAGGAGAGGGTGTTGGTGG
>CAZXDD010000663.1:0-4302 GCA_964639415.1 uncultured Armatimonadia bacterium | reverse complement strand
CGATTCGGGCCGGCCATCGGAAGGTCCCCGCCGGGCGCAACGCACAAGTACGGTTCCTGCCGTTGGCCCTCGCAGGGCTCCCGTTGCTCGGCAGCCGGGACCAGGGGCGGCGCGAGCGCCGTCTGCCGTGCCGGCCGCCGAGCAAACTCCCTCACAATAAGGTGAGCCCCGACCGTGCCGGGTCGGGGCTCTGGAGGTCCGGCCGAGAAGTCCACATTCGCATGGGAGTGCCATTCCCAGAGCGTCCGCTCCCGGCAAGAGCAGCTCGGAGGGTTCCGCGGCATGCCGCGAGCTCCTCCGCCATCTCGCTGCGCGAGATTGGCGCTTGGGACGACACCCCCACGGCAGAACCGGCTTCTCGGCCCGACCTCTGGGAGGTACGCAGACCCGCGGGGCCTGCATGCCATACGCGGACGGTAAGACGCCGGGCGGTCAGTACAGGTCGTACGCCGAATCGTCGGCCGACAGGTCGCCGCAGTCCGGCTCGCTCACCGGATTGTCCGGGTTACACAGCTTGGTGGCGGCCTTCCCGTGGCCGTCGACGTAGCCGACGTTGGCCGCCTTGTTGTGTCGGAAGTGCACGCCGAAGTGCGACGCCGTCCAGCCTGTGCGCGTCGGGTCGCTGGGGGCGCGGAGGAAGTTGTTCTGGCACAGGGTGGAGCCGCTGTAGTAGGCGCTATCGGCCAGCAGCGCCGTCTCGCTGGGCGACTGGACCGAGGCCAGCGCCGCGCCGCACGCCGCATAGGGGCAAAGATAGGTGGTGTTCACCGCATAGCCGCTGAACGGACGCCCATAGCTCTCGGCGCTATGCAGGCTCGGGCACTTGCTGATCTCGGCATTCTTGGTGTACGGACCGATGAGACCCGTCGTGAACTCTCCGGTCCCCCAGTTGACGGTGTAGTCCCACGAGTATTCATAGGTCCAACTGGGGTCGTAGTAGTTGCCCGGGGGAAAGGTCTCGTCGTAGTCCTGAACATACATCAAGAAGCCCAGGCAGAGCTGCTTGACATTGGACAGACAACTGGTCTGGCGCGCCTTCTCCCGTGCCCGAGCGAACACCGGGAACAAGATGGCGGCCAGGATGGCGATGATGGCGATGACCACCAGCAGCTCGATCAGCGTGAAACCGCGACGGGGACTGTGCATGTTACGCGACACTCTCCGAGCGGAGCCCCTCGGCTCCGAAGGATGATGGGCAACAAAAAACCGCGACTCGAGAAAGTCGCGGTGACAAGCGTAAACGAAAACGCTCACCCCCCTCCCTCGAGAGGATGAAGCCCACAATTCGCGAGACTGTCTCCTGACTCCCGGATCGTCCTACTCTCCGCGCCTTCCCAGGTCACCCGAGGGTGTCCCAGTGGCAGGTTGCGGATTTCGTCCCCGGTCACAGTTGCGGGGCAGCGACGGCTTCTCACCGTCTTCCAGGGCGCCCGAGGGCACCCGTCCCGCGAATGCTTCATATTCAATTGGTGGTCATTGTACCAGACCCGGCCCTCCGCTGCAAGGGCAAACAACCGACGGTAGTACCAAGCAGGCCCGGGAACGCCGTCGTCGGCCCTGCCGTTGCCCCCCGACCCGCCCCCCAAGGACGGATCACGGCCGGCGTGCTCGGCCCGGCGCACGATCCAGAGATTCTACCATAAAGCCTCAGAGATAGAAGGAGAATCCTTTCTCAGTGGCGAAATCTATGCAGGAAGATAGGGCCTGTAGCGCGGAATATACATGGAATCGCGCAGCGACGTGGCGTCTGTCATGGTCTCAGGCGGAGCCAACTGCTCCTCCACCGCCACCGCGATGGTGGCCGCCGCCACCTCAGCGGCGATGGCGCGCAGATCATGCACAGGCGGCAGGACGAGCCCGCCGGCATAGTCCTGAGGCTCGGTGAGCTGGTGGAGGCGGCGGGCGGCGGCGACGATCATCCCGGGGCTGATGGCCCGGGCGCGAGACACGGAGGCCCCCAGTCCGACGCCGGGGAAGATGTAGACGTTGTTGGCCTGACTGAACTGATAGGTTCTGCCCCCGCGGGTGACCGGGTCGAAGGGACTGCCCGTGGCGATGATGGCGCGGCCGTCGGTCCATTCCAGGAGGTCGGCGGGGCAGGCCTCCGCCTTGGAGGTGGGGTTGCTCATGGGGAAGATCGCCGGTCGCTCGGTGCAGGAGGCCATGAGCCGCGCGGCCTGCTCGGTGATCGCCCCCGGCGTGCCGGAGAGCCCGATGAGGGCGGTGGGGCGCACCGCCTCGATCACACCCGGCAGGGAGTGGTCGGGGAACGCCGCCGCGATCTCCACCGGAGTAGCCACCAGGCGCTTGTACTCGGCGAGGTCCTCGCGGTTCTCCACCAGCAGCCCGCGGCGGTCGAAGACCAAGACCTGCCGGGCGGCCTGCTGCGCAGTGAGCCCTTCGGCCTGCAGTGCCACGGAGACGCCGTCGGCGACGCCGACCCCGGCCCCGCCGGCTCCGATGATGCACACGACCTCCTCGGTGAACGGCCGCCCGGCGGCCTCGGCCGCTCCCATCAGCGCCGCCACCGTCACCGCCGTCGTGCCCTGGATGTCGTCATTGAAGGAGGGCAGTTGCTCCCGATAGCGCATGAGATTGTCGAAGGCCTTGTCGCGGCTGAAGTCCTCCCACTGCAGCACGGCTCGAGGTGCACAGCGCTTGACGCCCTGCACGAAGGCGTCGATGAACTCCTCGTAGGCGTCACCGCGGAGCCTCGGGGCCCGCACTCCCAGGTACATCGGGTCCTGCAGCAGGACCTCGTTGTCGGTCCCCACATCCAGGCAGATGGGGAGGCACTGCTCGGGGGAGAAGCCGCCAACGGCCACGTACAGCGCCAGTTTGCCGATGGGGATCGCCATCCCTCCGGTGCCCTGATCGCCGATGCCCAGGATGCCCTCGTTGTCGGTGCAGACGATCACCGCCGCCTCCCCGATGGCGGCGTTGTGGAGCACCAGGTCCATGCGGTCCACATCCTCGGGGGTGATGTACAGCCCTCTGGCCGAGCGGAAGATGTGGGAGAACCTCTCCACCGCCTGGGCGACGGTGGGGGTGTAGACGATAGGCATCATCTCGGCGAGATTCGCCGTCAGGGCGGCGAAGAACAGCGTCTCATTGCGGTCCTGCAGGGCGCGCAGGTAGACGTACTTGTCGATGGCGGCGGCTCGAGTGCGGAAGTTCTCCACAACAACGGTCAACTGCTCCTCGAGCGTGGAGACGTGGTGGGGCAGGAGGCCCTCGAGACCGAAGTCCAGGCGCTCTTGCTCGGTGAAGGCGGAGCCCTTGTTCAGCCGGCTGTTGTTCAGCAGGGCCGACCCGCGCAGGCCGACATACAGTGCGTCTCGATCGTGGCTCATCATCCGTCCCCTTCCGTCTCCCGGTCGTGATGCCGCGGCCCCTTGCAGGCCGCGGCAAGCGAGGCATATGGATTTCGCCATCGCGGGGTATAGTCCTTTGGGCGCGACCGAAGCGGCGTGTTCACAAGGGCCCGGGAGCGGGGAGGTCGCGGAGCACCGGGGGGCGCATTTCCCCTGGCCGCTGCTCCGGGGCGACTTTGTTCGCGGCGGTTGTCGTCCCGCCGTGAGGGCAAAGGCGGCTGCATGGCGTTCTGTCTGAAGAGATTCGCCTGGTCTCACAGTGAACTCCGCGGAGTGCCGAGGGGCTCCCGAGCATCCCCTGCGGTGAATGCCCGGGCAGACACCGAGCCGCCAATGGGTGGGACCCTGGAGGGCCGGCCGAGAAGCCCGGCCGGCCCTGCTCCCGCCATTCTGAGCGTCAATCTCGCTAAGCGAGATGGCGAAGAAGCTCACTGAGTTTGGGGGCGTTGTCCGAGCTGCTCCCTTCGGGAGCGGACACTCTCACAATCACATCCCCGGCGAAGCGGGGTTCTCGGCCGCATTTCCAGGCCACATCAGGAGAGCCGGCGAATGGATATGCCCAATCTGAAGGTCTTGCTGACGGAGGACGCACCGGATAACCGCGAACTGGCCGAGCTGGTGCTCAGGCGCAATGGGTTCGAGGTCGTCTCCGCCGGGACCGGCGAGGAGCTGATGCGGCATCTGTGCGGCGGTGAGTTCGACGTGCTGGTGCTGGACATCCAGCTTCCCGATGTGGACGGTCTGAGGATCGTGGGGGAGCTACGGGCCAATGAGAAGACCGCCAGAATGCCCATCATCGGCGTGACGGCGCTGGCCATGAAGGGCGACCGCGAGCGGGTGCTCGAGGCGGGCTGCAACGCCTACATCGAGAAGCCCTACAGCACGCGGACGCTGGCCAAGCGTATCGAGCAGGTCGTGGCTGAAGCCC
>CAZXDD010000662.1:0-4304 GCA_964639415.1 uncultured Armatimonadia bacterium | reverse complement strand
CTACCTGCACGACCTGGGCGCGGGTGGGGTGAGGATCGGCCAGACCGGCATCCAGGCCGACGTGGGGCGCCGAACCGGCCGGATCACCTGCGACAACAACATCATCCGCGGCATCGGCAGGCTGTTTCCCGGCTGTATCGGCGTCTGGATCGGCCAAAGCGGCGACAACCGCGTCACCCACAACGACATCTCCGACGGCTTCTACACGGGCGTCTCCGTGGGCTGGAGCTGGGGCTATCGCGAGACGCTGGCCCACAATAACCACATCGACTTCAACCACATCCACCACATGGGCCAGGGCGTGCTCAGCGACATGGGCGGGGTCTACACTCTGGGCCTGTCCGACGGCACCACGGTCAACAACAACCGGATCCACGACATCTACTCCTATGACCTCTACGGCCGGGGCGGGTGGGGGCTGTACAACGACGAGGGAACCAGCCGCATCACCATGGAAGGCAACCTGGTCTACCGCGTGAAGACCGGTGGCTATCACCAGCACTACGGTGAGGACAACAAGATCCGCAACAACATCCTCGCCTACAGCATGGACGGTCAGCTCCAGCGCTCGCGGGTGGAGGACCATATCTCCTTCAGCTTCGAAAACAACATCGTGTACTGGGACGGCGGACAGCTCTACAGCGCCGGGAGCTGGCGGGACGACAATGTGATCTCACGCAACAACCTGTTCTGGGACGCCTCGGGCGAGCCCGTGACCTTCCACGAGTTCACCTTCGAGCAGTGGCAGGAAAAAGGCAAGGAGCCCGGCTCCCTGGTGGCCGATCCGCGCTTCGTGGACCCTGAGAATGGGGATTTCCGGCTGCAGCCCGACTCTCCGGCCCTCACGGTAGGCTTCAAGCCCTTCGACTACACGCAGGCCGGCGTGTATGGTGACGAGGCGTGGGTGAGACTGGCGGCCGACTTCGAGTACCCCGAGGTGGTCTTCGCCCCGGCACCGCCGCTGCCGCCGCCGCTGGTGGTGGAGGACGACTTCGAGCTGTATAAGGTGGGGGCCCAGCCCGCCGACGCCGCTGTCCACACGGAGAACAAGGGCGACTCCATCGCCATCACCGACGAGGTTGCCGCGGGTGGCAAGCAGTGTCTGAGGATACAGGACGCTCCGGGGCTGCAGCATGACTTCAACCCCCACTTCTACTACTCCCCCAACTACAAAGAAGGCGTGGCGCACAGCAGCTTCGACCTTCGGGTCGAGGAGGGGGTGGTGATGTATCACGAATGGCGCGACAACAGCGCGCCGTTCCGCGTGGGACCAAGCTTCTGGGTGCGCGATGGCAAGCTGCAGGTGTGGGGCGAGGACCTGCTGCAGATGCCGGTGGGCGGCTGGGTGCACATCGAGGTCACGGCGGCCCTGGGCGACGCCTGTGACGGCACCTGGGAGCTGAAGGTCACCATGCCCGACGGTGAGGTGAAGGAGTTCGACGGCCTGCGCAACGGCAGCGAGGAGTGGAAGACACTGACGTGGCTGGGCTTCAGCAGCAGCGCCGACGCGGCGGTGACGTTCTACCTGGACAACATGAACGTGGGGAGGGATTAGGGAAGGACGTCCACCTCTCCCACTCCCGCCCCGTTTGCGGGACGTCCGGGAGAGTCGGCCGGGCCTGCGGACCGCTTGCGGGTGAGGGACCGCCGTGGCGCGTTCCTCGGCCCTGCTGATCGGCCACTGAGCCATGGGGGCCATTCCGGGGCCAACGTGGAGTGCTGGTAGGGCCCACTGTGGGCGGTACCCGTCATGTCGCGGCGGTGGCTCTCCCCAGGCGGCCCTCATCCGGCAGACCGAACCCGCGGTGCGGGCCGGTCTGCCGACCTCTCCCGGGCGCCCCCTTCGGGGCTGGGAGAGGTAACACGGCCACCCTCCTCGCCCCCAGCCGCCCTTCGTGGTATCATGGGCCTCATCGATGCTGCAACCTGCCTTACTGTTCGGAGGTACCGATGGCACGCGATGTTTCCGTATTGCCCCTGGGCGAGGGCGATCTCGTCTTCTGCGATTTCGATGGCACCATCAGCGTCATTGACACCGGCATCGCCGTGATCGACGCTCTCGATCTGGACGAAGCCTGGGAGGTCGAGCACATCTGGCGGCGCGGGGAGATTGACTCCATGGAGTGCCTCGCCCGTCAATGGGAGATGGTCAGGCTCCCTCCGGATGACCTCTACGCCCTGATCGACAGCTTCTCTGTGCACGAGGACTTCGCCCGCTTCCGCGATCTCGTTGCCGCCCGGGGCGCCTCGCTGGTGGTGGTCAGCGATGGTCTGGATTTCTACGTCGACCGCCTGCTCGGGCGCCTGGGCTACAAGACCTGCCCCGGAGAGCTCGTCCTGGAGCCCCACGGCGACTGCATCCCACGCTTTGCCAACCACGCCGTCGTTACCGCCGAGGGCGTGAAGATACAGTTCCCCCACCGGACGCCGATCTGCGCCCAGTGCGGGAACTGCAAGCTGCACCATCTCTTCGACCTCCGCCCCCATTTCCGGCGCATCATCTACGTCGGCGACGGGCATTCCGACATGTGCCCCGCCAAGTACGCCGACGTGCTCTTCGCCCGCAGCCATCTCGCGGAGGATGCCGCCCGACGGGGCATTTCATTCCACCCGTTCGAGAGCTTCTCGGACATCATCTCGGTGCTGGAGTAGGAGGCCTTTCGGCGGGGAAAAGGCGGGGAAAAGACGGGGAAAAGGCGGGGAAAAGGCGGGGAAAAGGCGGGGAAAAGGCGGGGAAGAGGCAGGGGAAGAGGCAGGGGAAGAGGCAGGGGAAGAGTGTGTACACGTGCGAATCGAGGTAGGTGTTCTCTCATGAGATTGCCGCGAGTGCTGTCGGTCCTGGTGCTGTGCATCCTCTGGGCCCTGCCCGCCGGTTGTCAGGTGGCGCCCCTGCAGATCAGCAGTTGCGACGACCCCGCTGCCTGGCGCGGCGGGGTCGGGGAGACGGAGCTTGTGAAGGAGGGCACGGGGGCGATCCGCTGGGACCATGGCCAGAGCGCCGACCTGCGGCTTCAGAGCACTCCGGCTGACTGGAGTGCCCAGAATACGCTGTCCTTCTGGCTCTACTCGCCGCAGGCCACAGGCGCTCGGTTCATGCTCATCGTCCCCTCCGAGAACCCCGACACCGAAGGCATGGACTACTACCAGATCGCCATCAACGTCGACTTCGAGGGGTGGAAACAGTTCAGTTTCGGGCTCCGCGACGATGTGGGCACCTCGCGCAAGCCTCGGGGCCTTGACCAGATCGACGGGCTGTACTTCACCGCCTCCGGCTGGGGCAATACGCCGGACCCCGGCACGGTGGTGATCGTCGACGACATCCGGCTCACCTGGGAGGCGGCTCGTTTGGGACCACGGATGACGGATGAGGAGTTCTTCGAGGCCCTGAATCTGGACTACCCCGGACTGGAGCAGACCCGTGCCGCCGTGGCAGCCGGGGACCTGCAGCAGGCCAAAGAGGCGTTCGTGCAGCACCTGCTCGCACGCGAGACTCCCCGCTACTATACCGGCCTCGCCGACAGGCCTGCCCCGGAGCAGCGGCCGCAGGCGCCCAATACCGCGGCGGCGGACAGGGCTCTTGGCAAGGAGTACTCCGTCGTCGGCTTCCCTCTGAAGTTCGAGGACAAGATCGACTGGACCGCCAATCCCTCGGACCCCTTCAACCCGGAGTGGACCTGGCAGTTCGGGCGCCACCACTGGTGGGGCAGTCTCGCCAGAGCCTACTGGGACACCGGGGACGAGAAGTACGCGCAGCACTTCGTCTGGGAGATGAGAAGCTGGGTGCAGGACAATCCCATGCCGCGCTCTGTATCCAATTCGGTGGGCTCGCGCTGGCGGACCATCGAGTGCGGCATTCGACTGGCAGGAAGCTGGCCCAACGCGTTCTTCAGGTTCCTCGGCTCCCCCAGCTTCTCCGCCGATGATGTGGTGATGATGGTCAAGTCCCTGGCCGAGCAGGCCGAGTACCTGCACAGCTACCCCACCGGCGGCAACTGGCTCACCATGGAAGCCAACGGCATGGGCCACGTGGGCGTGCTGTTTCCGGAGTTCAAGCGCGCCCAGACCTGGCGTGAAGACGCCGTGGACCGGCTCAACAAGGAGTTGGACATTCAGGTCTATCCCGATGGCCCCCAGAAGGAACTCTCGCCCGGCTACCACTTCGTTGCCCTGGGCAACTTCCTGGGGCTGGCGAGGATCCATCTGCACAATGACCGGCCGCTGCCCCCCAACTACGTCGGCAGCCTCGAGCGCATGTGGGCCATGGGCCTGTGGGCCGCCACTCCGGACCGCAACCTGCCGCATGT
>CAZXDD010000661.1:0-4314 GCA_964639415.1 uncultured Armatimonadia bacterium | reverse complement strand
ACCCTATCCTACACTCTTTCCCTACACGACGCTCTTCCGATCTCCGGATCTCCTGAGCCGAGAGGATCATCATCCCATCGTAGCTGCTGCCCGGCACATTCCGCGGCACCCCGACCTGAGCGGCCAGCAGAGCCACGTGCCCGGGCACGGCGTAGCGGCGATGCACGGCCACAGCGTGCTCCAGCAGCAGTTGGCACCCCTCGTCGTAGGTGATGGAGTATACCCAGCGCTTGCCGTGTTTCCATGCCATCGGGAACCGCTCCCGGCCGATGTGATGGGCGATCGGGGGGCATTGTGCACCTGACCTTGCAGGGCGTCAAGATCACGCAGGACGCCGGGACAACGGGAGCGAAGCATGCCGTCTGGCCACAGACATTCCCGTGCCGAGGGAGGCCCGACGATGGACGCGGTGACCGGATGTGGGCCGCTGCAGGTTCGCCCCTATCAACTCCTGTGCGTGGTCTGCCGCAATGGCGGCGCCGACGAGGCCCACGTGAGCCCGCGGGCGGCTGAGATCGCGGCCTCGCTGGCCGCGGCTCCCGATGCGCCGATGGCGGTTCGCTGCAACGCCGGGGATGTGTATCTCTACCAGGACCCCGGAGCCGCGGAGAACATGCACGGGAGCGAGGAGTTCAACCGCAAGCGCGATCTGGACATCCTCCAGAGGCTGAACTGGGCGCCCGGCATCACCCTGCCGGCGAGGACGGCCTTCCTGTCGCTGCTGAGCCGGATCGATACCGTGGCCGGGATCTGTGGCTACGAGACGGTGACGGCGGAGGCCTGGCGGGGCTGCCCCAATGCCCACGGCGGCGGCTACGAGCGCGGGCGCGAGCTGGGCGTTGAGGCCATCATCCCCCCGCGACCGGCCCGTGAGCTGGCCGCCGAGAAGCACTGCTCCCTGCAGGCGCTGCGGACGGCCGGGGAGGTCACCATCCGCCCGCACATTTTGCTCTGTGCCGTGTGCCAGTATGGCGCCGGCGTGCGCCCACCGTTCGCCGCCGACAACCTCCCCGAGCTGCTCAGCCTCATCCTGCACGACAAGCCGCAGCTCCCGCTGCGTATGGCCCGACAGGCGGACTGGATGATGTGCGCCCCGTGCCCCTACCGCGCGCCAAAGCTCAACGCCTGTGTGAACGTGCTGGGCTCCGGAGGGCTGTCCAACGAGAAGCGTGACCTGGACATGCTGCAGAGGCTCGGACTGCGCTTCGGAGACGCCGTGCCGGCCCGGGAGCTCTATCGCCTGATCTTCCGGCACATCCCCACGACGCAGGGCATCTGCGCCCGGGAGGGCAGTCACCGTCCGTCGGTGTGGTGGGACGGCTGCGGAGAGAGCAACGTTGCCCGGGGCAATCAGGACTATGAGAAGGGGCGGCGCGAGCTGATGGCGGCGCTGGGTCTGGTGAAGTAGCCACCCCGGATGCGACTTACGCCTGCAGGCCCTTTGGCTGTCCCCGACGAACCCATACCCACTATCGTATCTGAGCGCCGCAGACTTCTTTCAGGAGAATGCCCATGCGTGTCGCGCCCGTCCTCGCCCTGCTTCTCACCGCACTGCCGGCCCTCGCCGCCGACGTGGAGGCCACCTTCCGCGACGGCTTCGAGGGCTATGGGGGCACCGAGGACTTCATGATGTACGCGCCGTCCTCGGTGGCCTTTGTCAACTACGGCGTCAGCCCGACCCTGACCGCCGGCATCAACCGCTGGGGTGAGAGGTACACCTCCGTGCTCCGCTTCGACGTGGGCGCCGTGCCCGCCGGGGCGAAAGTCACCGGCGCCCGTCTGGTGCTGCATGCCACCAGCAAGGACTATCCCTCCCGGGATCTGGCGGTGCAGCTCCATCAGCTCACCGCCGCCAATGCCGACTGGATCGAGGGCTCCGGCGACGGCACCCGCGAGCCACTGGCCGGCACCCCCTGCTGGAGCTTCCGCAAGCACGACAGCGCTCCGTGGGCCGGTGAGCCGGGGGCGCTGAAGGCGGATGTAGACTTCTCCACCGAGTGGCGGGCGGAGGCCACGGTTCCGGCCCGGCACGTGGGCCCGGTGACCTTCGAGCTGCCCGCCGCCGCGGTGCAGGCCTGGATCGAGGACCCCCGCACCAATGCGGGGCTGCACCTGTGGCCGCAGGGGGCCGCCGACAAGGGCGATGTGGCCTACTTCGCCTCGGCCCAGGCCCAGGACGTGGCCACTCGCCCGACGTTGCTGCTCTCCGTCGAGAGCACGCCGGAGGTCATCGCGGCGCTGAACAGGGCTCGGGCCGACCGCCTCGTCGCCGAGGCCGAGGTCCGCTATGAGGCGGCGGTGGCCGGCGCCCGGAGTTACGGCGACCCGCCCCGGGCCGCGGCGGCCCTGGCACAGGCCCACACCCGCCTCCGGCTCCTCAAGGCCGCGCTGGGGTCGGCCGGTCCGGCAGGCGGGGGGCCGACGGCAGACCTCGTGGCCGAGGCCGAGGCCTTCGGGCAGCAGGTGGACAGGATCGTCCGCGACCTTCCCCGCGCCGCGGCGGCCGCCGCCAACCAGGCACGGGGCCTGAAGACAGACTTCGCCCTCGGCACCCAGCCGGCCATGGTTCAGGTCTTCCGCCGCGATCGGCCCTTCAGTGGCGACTTTGCGCCCTCCGTGTCCGTGAGCCTGGCCCGCAATGAGCATGAGGCGGTGCAGATCGTGGTGGTCCCGGTGGACAAGAGCCTCCGGAACGTCACCTGGGAGCTGCGGGGCCTCAATGCGCACGGCGTCACCACGACGGTGGCGCCGGTGGGGTATGTGAGGTCCAAGGTGCCGGCCCTCACGACGCCGACCGCCCCCTCGGAATGGTGGCCCGATCCGCTGCTGGACTTCAAGTCGACCTGCGACGTCCCGGTGGAGCAGGTCCAGCCGCTGTGGGTCGACATCCACGCCGCCCCCCACGCCCGTCCGGGCGTCCTGGAGGGCGAGCTGATCGTCCGCGCCACCGCCTGCGAGCCCAAGTCGATCCGCATCCGGGCGCAGGTGCACGACTTCACTCTCCCCACCCAGCAACACCTCAAGACGATCTGGGGCATGGCGGAGGCGAACTTCTCCAAGTTCTACAAGGACAGCTACAACGAGGCCTTCGCCTGGAAGTACTTCGACATGTTCCTGGACCACCGCATGGCCGCGGCGGACCTGTACCGCACCATGCCCACCGGGGTCGAGGGCGAGGACAGCATCTACCATCTGGCGAGTGTCGAGGCGCTGGAGAAGCTCAAGGCGCGTGGCTCCGGCTGGTGGAACGTGGGCTACGTCCTGGCCCCCGAGCACGTGGCGGGCGGCAAGCGTCCCGGCCTGCCCGGAGACTACGACGAGTACCTGCGCAAGTGTGTGGAGATGTTCGCGGCCGAGATGGAGCGCGTCAAGGCCGCCGAATGGCCCGCCGACCGCGTGGGCATCTACTTCCTGGATGAGACCAGCGACTTCGAGGCCCTGGGCAAGGCGGCCGGGGTGATGAAGGACGCCTTCCCGGACGTGCCGCTGATGACCACCGGCTACGACCGCAGCTATGGCCTGGAGGACACGCTCCATTCCAGGAGCCTGGACATCTGGGTCCCGCTGACGCCGCGGTACGGGGAGGACCGGGCCAAGATCGAGCAGGGCCGCAGGCTGGGCAAGCAGGGCTGGTGGTACATCTGCTGCGCCCCCATCGGCTCCAGGGACCTGAACTGGTTCACCCAGTACCCGGCCATCCGCGCCCGCCTGCTGATGGGCGTGGCGGCCCGCAAGTATCAGGTGGATGGCTTCTTGTACTACCGCACCTGCGGCTGGGCCAATAACCCGCGGCCCATCCCCGCCGACACCGACATCTTCACCGACTGGGTGCCCCAGTACGCCGGGACCCTGCCCGACGGTGACGGCCAGATCGTGTGCGCGGGCCCCGCCGGCCCGCTGGCCACCATCCGCCTGGAGAACATCCGTGATGGCGCCGAGGACTACGAGTATTACTGGCTGCTGGAGAACCTGGTGGCGCAGGCCGATGCGGCGAGACTCGCGACCCCCGACCGTCGTCGCGTGGATGAGGCCCGCGGGCTGCTGCAGGTCCCGGACGCCGTGCTGACCTCCATCACCCAGTACACCCAGGACCCGCAGGTGCTCCTGCGGCAACGAGACAGGATAGCCGCGGCGATCGTGGAGCTCCAGGAGATGCTGGGGGAAAGGCAGATGGCGGGCCCGCTGGGTCTGAGGTAGGCCGTCGCGGTGGGCCGTTGTAGGGCGGCGACCTGTGCGCCGCCGCCGTTCGTCGTTGGTCCTGGAGGAACCATCGGCGCGGTACAGGCCCGCGCCCTACAGAGCGCCGCCGTCGAG
>CAZXDD010000660.1:0-4322 GCA_964639415.1 uncultured Armatimonadia bacterium | reverse complement strand
GCCTCGCGTTCAGGCCCCGCGCGCCCGTCCAAACGATATCCCCGCGCCACGGAGGCGGCGCGGGGATCGGTGACTGCACGGTGCGGCCGGCACTTGCACGAGCGCCGCCGGGGGCGGGAAGGCCCGGCGGCGCCGAGACTGTCACTCCAAGAACGTCCGCTCCCGCCAAGAGCATCTCGGAGAATCTCCCGGCATTCAGCGAGATTCCTCACTATCTCGCTGCGCGAGATGGGCGCTCGGAATGACATCCTGACGGCAGAACCGGCTTTCCGGCCGGCCTTCTACGGGTACATGCCGC
Source organism: uncultured Armatimonadia bacterium (assembly GCA_964639415.1). GTDB lineage: Bacteria > Armatimonadota > Zipacnadia > Zipacnadales > JABUFB01 > CAYRFY01. Next base: position 4,024 of record CAZXDD010000660.1, on the reverse strand, counting down.
CGGGCACCTTGGTGAACTGCCAGTAGTAATAGTAGCTGCCGTTCATCGTGGCGCTGATGTTCTCCGGAGTGTACCACTTGGCGTGGCCATCGGCGAAGAAGACGTTCAGGCCACCGTTGTGGCGCGTGGGTATCATGGGGTTGCCGGCGGTCGGGCGCGGGTTCATGTGGGCATAGGCCCACCAGGCCCCGCGACTCACGCCGTAGTTGGGGTCACAGTCGCAGGCGACCACCGTCTCCGCGGGGACCTGGATCGCCGCCAGGTTGCAGGTCCCACCCTTCGCGACGCGGCTGTAGTCCTGAATCGCGCCCCAGCCCCCTAAGCTGGCGGTGGTGTACATGCCGAACCAGTCGTTGAAACCATAGTTGGTGATCATCCCGGGCCACTGGTTGATGGCCTTGGGGGTGGCGGAGGGGCAACTCCAGAGCTGATCGTTCTTGATGTAGGGGCTCAGCATCGCCTGGATGCTGAGCGAGTAGGTCGGTGCCGGCGGATTCACCTCGCGCCATGCGATGCACTCGTCATAGTCCTGGGCGTACATCACCCAGCCAAGACCGATCTGCTTGAGGTTGCTCAGACAGCTTGTCTGTCTTGCCTTCTCCCGGGCACGCGCAAAGACGGGGAACAGGATCGCCGCCAGGATCGCGATGATCGCGATCACGACCAACAACTCGATGAGGGTGAAGCCTCGACGTCTCATGCTACTCGTCCTTTCGACTGCGAGCTTTGACGACTGCGTTTTTGTTCGCTATGGCACCCGGCTTTCCTTTTCTGGCAAGGAGCAATCTGCACGTGTCGTTTTCCCGGCCTCTTTGGGGCGCCAAGTACATCCCACCGGAAGCGCCAGTGCCGCCGGGTCTCCTCACCTGCCGGCCCTGTCTGCGTTCACCGGTAGCCGTGCTCCACAAAGACCGCGGGCCCGGCAGTTTCGCCGGGCCCGCATGTGGTCCAGACCGTCGCCCTCGCGTTACTGGCTGTAGCGCAGGTCCCAGTAGCCGCGGGTGCGCAGGATCTCCGACTGCTTGAGCCACTTGGCGTGGCCGTCGGCGAAGATCGAGTTGCTGCCCTCATTGTGCCGGCCCGTCTGATGCACGTAGTTGGGGTTGCCCGTGTCGGACTCCACCTCCCAGTAACCACACCAGGCCACGGCGTCGGCCCCACTGCCGACCTCGGTGATCATGATCAGGCCCGCCGGAGCGGTGATGCGGGACATCGGCTGATTGCTGCAGCCCACACCGCCGCCGCTGGGCGTGGTGCTCAGGTTGTAGCCGTAGCCGCCACAGCACTTGGCCTCATTCCGCCAGCCGGTGTTGGAGGGGCACAGGAAGAGCTGGGAGTTCTTGGCGTACGGCTGTACCGCCATGGTCCACGGATAGTCCCCGGTGGGCAAGAGCGGGCGCGGCTGGTAGCAGTGGCGCGGCAGCGTCTCGTCATAGTCCTGGGCGTACATCATGCAGGCCAGCCCCATCTGCTTGAGGTTGGACAGACACGAGGTCTGCCGCGCCTTCTCGCGGGCCCGGGCGAAGACGGGGAAGAGGATGGCGGCCAGAATGGCGATGATCGCGATGACCACGAGCAACTCAATGAGTGTGAAACCACGGCGCATGACCTGTAAACACCTCTGCTATCTGGATTTGCCGCCCGCGACGAGGAGGCACCGGCCCTCCGGCCGGAGTTGTCGCGGCACGGTGCTTCTGCCTCTTTCGCCCGGCGGGGCGGACGCAAGAAAGCACAGAGGCCGCGATGCTCCGCATCGCAGTCTCCTATACAGTATAACCCGCCGTCCAATAACGACGCAATAGTACGCGACAAAGAGCAAATACGGAACCTGGCCAAGATTGGCTCCGACACCACGGGGCGCGGCCCGCAGGCCGGTTGCGCGCGCGGCAGTGAGGTCCGGGTGACCCGCACCGGGCACGGGGAGGGTAAAAGGGCAACACAGCACCCCGTTTGAGATGCGCTGGAAGGCATTTTGAAGCCCAAAACTCGCGGTCCGGGGCGCTTCTCGGGTCAAGACCTGAAGCCCTCTGCCGATAATAGTAGGTAACGATGTAACGAACTCAGGGCACGCCTGAAGCGTCCATACAGGCAGAGCCTCGCCCTTGACAACGCGGCTGTCGCAGTGGCCCACGAAGTGCATGTTTTCCTTGAGTGAGTAGTTGCGGGTCCGCCGGGTGTTCCGGTGGGGCGTAGCAGGGGAATGGTTGCGGACGTCTCAGGCGAGTGAGGAAGCATGCGGGCCGATGACGGTTGCGTTCCCCATCAGTAGCTACCCCGGCAGTACCGTGGAACCTGCGCCTTCTTGCATGTGGTCACCGGCGGTCCCGTCTCTGTGCCTGGAGGTGCGGCCGAGAAGCCCGGCCGGTCCGTCTCATGTGATTCTGAGCGTGCATCTCGCGCGGCGAGATAGCCAGGAATCTCACTGAACGCCGGGAGATTGTACGAGCTGCTCTTACCGGGAGCGGACGCTCTCACAATGACATTCCCGGCGAAGGTGGGGTCTCCGGCCGGATCTCTGGACACCGGCCCGGTGAGATACCCTGTTCCGGCTCATTGCACCGGCCGCCGGTTAGGCCTATAATCGGGTGCGTAGGTTCCGTATTGAGGGGGAGGGATGTCGCGGGAATATGCCGAACAGGCGATTGACAACGCAGAAACACGCAAAGGCAATGGTCGAACACGATGAATGACGAACTGTATCCCATCAGAGACAAGCTGCTATCCGGAGAGCACATCTCCGAGGCCGAGGGCGAGGCCCTGTACGCCAGCACCGATCTGCTGGCTCTGGGCAGGCTGGCCGAGATCGTCAGTGCCAGAGCCACCGGGGCCGAGCGCACACTGGTCAAAGCGCGGCGCATCCGCTACAGCAATGTGTGTCGGAACCAGTGCCGCTACTGCCTGAACGCCAAGCCACCGGGCGCGCCGGGAGCCTATACCCGTTCTGTCCCCGAGGTGGTCGATCTGGTCGGTGAGGCCGTCGCGGCGGGGATCCATCAGTTCCAGCTTACCGGCGGCACCAACCCCGACGTCACCTACGACTACTATCTCGACATGCTGTCCGCGATCCGCGATGCGTACCCCGACGTGCACCTGCAGGGCTTCGCGCCCGCTCAGCTCGCGGCCATCACCGTCATGGTCCAGAGTCGGTTCGCCGCCGTGCTGTGCGACCTGCGCGACGCCGGCCTCAACTCGATCCTCGAGGACGGTGCCGACATCTTCGACCCCCGCATTCGCAAGGTGCTGTGCGGAGCTAAGGCCACCGGCGGCCAGTGGCTACAGGTCATGCGGGACGCCCACTCGGTGGGCCTCGCCGGCGGGGCCAGCATGCTCTACGGTCATTACGAGGGAGCCGAGGAGAAGCTCCACCACCTCAGCTACCTGCGCGACCTCCAGGACGAGACGGGCGGCTTCACCTTCTACGCGCCTCGGGCCTACACGCCCACGGAGTACAGCATGGACCCCGGGACACTGGTGGGGGGCACCGAGGATCTCCGCGAGTTCGCGGTGGCTCGGGTCTTCCTGGCCGGTGTGCCGCATGTGCGCTGTTACGCCAACGATCTGGGCATGAAGACCACCCAGATCGCCCTGCATTTCGGCGTCGATACGGTGGTCTGCCGGGTCCACGACGACGAGCCTGTGCACGACGCGGACCGTGCCGACCGGCGACTGCCCAACGCCCTGCAGCTTCGCGAGCTCATCGAGCGCAGCGGGTTTGACGTGCGCACGGCGGCCCTGGACCAGCGCCCCGCCGACTATCTGCTGGCGGAGTAAGACTCCCCGGCGATTGCGATCATCCCTGCATTCCATACGTAAAGAGCCCGGCCACAGGTGGCCGGGCTCTTCTCTTGCCCACACGACTGCGGCTCAGGCTACGGCTCGATCTCGTACACGCTGACCCCGAAGGGCTCCAGGGCGCAGCGCAGATAGGGGCTGTCGTCCGGGGAGAGCCGGCCCTGTCCGCGCAGGGTCACCTGTCCGGAGATCGGAAGAGCACACGTCTGAACTCCAGTCACGAGATTCCATC
>CAZXDD010000659.1:0-4324 GCA_964639415.1 uncultured Armatimonadia bacterium | reverse complement strand
TGTCGCCGCGCCGCGGCGCCCGCGGACGCCGCCCAGATTCCTGCGGTCATTCATCGCCGCCACCGCCTCCAGGGTCGTCACCCATGGGGTACTGGGCCCAGGGGTGCCGGCCGCACTCGTCGATTGCGTTCCTCGGCAGCAGCGTGATCTGTGTCTGCTCCCCGGCGGCATCGACCAGGGTCGTCTTCACCAGCTTCTGCTCCGTGGTCTGGAAGGTCGTCCGGACGCCGGCAAACAGGTCCGGCTCACCCGCACCCGGCACTCGGGTGGTCCCCTCCTGCGAGGAGCTGTAAGTCAGGCTCGAACCATCGGCGTAGGCCAGATGGAGCGCCCCCGAGGCGGTCACTGCGGCCTCCTTGGCAATCTGGATATCGTCTCTGAGCATAGCCTCCAAGGACATCCGCGCCACGGCATGGTGGATCTGGCGGGTGTCCTCCTGTATGGCCCGGTCGGAGAGGAACACCAGGCGCGTGGCCCAGACGGCGATCAGGCCCGTGAGGGCGATGGCGATGCAGGCCTCGGCAAGGGTGATGCCGCGTCGTGTCAAGAGACGGGCGGCACGCAGATGGATCATGGGTTCAGCCCCTTCGCGGCCATGACGATGCTCAGTTCCTCGCGATGGGGTCCGTGCTGTTCCCAGGTGACCTCGGCTGTGACCACCCGGGTGTCCGGCACGGGGCCGGGAGCGACGGCGACCCGCCCCTCGGCCTGTGGCAACGAGCGCAGCGCGGTGGCCGGGATGGGCAGGGCCCCGGTGGCCGGCAGGCGACTGTAGCCGCCGGCACGCAGGGTCTCGAGCTGTGCCTCCAGCGCCACCGTGGCGGCATCGCGCTGGGCGCTGAGGCGCTGGCTCCGCGACCCGACCACGTAGGTCTGCAGCACGATGGTGAGGGCCGATACCAGCACCAACAAAGAGAAGATGGCCGAGAGCAAGGTGACCCCGGACCGACGGAAGTGGCGCATCTGTCCTTGCTCCTTGGGATGAGTTGGGTTGTCGCTGTCGTTGCAGGCCAGGCTTCGCAGCCCGCCTCGGCGATCCCGCCCTGCAGGATCGCGGTCCGGCCCGTGCACCGACTCGGGGCGAACGTCCACGCCCGGCTCAGCGGTCTCAAGCGGAGCTTCGCCGGCCACCTACCACGATCTGGGCGGCCCCTCGGGCAGGCGCCTGTTCAGGCCGCGGCGGAGCGCGCTATTGCCCCCCCACAACACCACCATTAGCTGGGCACAACCCACGCCCACAGCCAGCCCGTAGGGGGGGCCGAACAGGGCCAGCGGCAGCATGGCTCCGACGCCGATGAGCACCAGCACCAGCCACGCCCACGCGGTCACGTGCCCCAGATAGGCCGCGAGCCCGAGCACGGTGCCTTTCACTTCCGGCCTGGGCCTCATTGCCTGCCTCCGAGTACGCGGGCGACCTCCTCAGGTGTCGTGATCCCGCGCTGGACCTTCTTCAGGGCCAGCTCGTGGAGCGACGGGATCTCGAGCTGGGCCATCGTGGCGGCGAAGGCGTGGGCCGGCGCGTCTTGCAGGGCCAGGTCCCGCAGCTCCGGAGAGACCTCCACCACCTGCAGCACCCCGGTGCGTCCCAGATAGCCTGTGCCTCCGCAGCGATCGCAGCCCACGGGCTGCTTGAGGTCCCAGCCCTCCACGTCCTGAGCGGTAAGGCCGACCTGGGCCAAGCTTCCCGGATCCGGACCGGCCACCTCGGCGCACTCGCACAGCACACGGACCAGCCGTTGGGCCACGATGCACCTCAGCGCCGAGGTGCTGGTGAAGGGCGGCACTCCCATCTCGGCCAGGCGCGGAAAGACCTCGGCCGCTCCTCCGGTGTGCAGTGTGGTGAGCAGCAGATGGCCCGTCATCCCGGCGCGCACCGCGATCTCAGCGGTCTGCGGATCGCGAATCTCGCCGAGCATGATGACATTGGGGTCCTGGCGCAGCACGCTCTTGAGCGCATCGGCGAAGCCGAGACCGGAGTCGGGGTCGACCTCGGTCTGACTGGCGAACTCCAGATCGAGCTCGACGGGGTCTTCGACTGTGGAGAAGCTGGCGCCTCGGGAGCGGTGCTGGCTGAGCGCGGCCAGGGCGGCGTACAAGGTGGTGGTCTTCCCCGCTCCGGCGGGCCCTGTGAGCACCACCATCCCGTCGGGGCGGCTGACGGCCTCGCGGAAGGTATCCAGGTCTTCGGGCTCAAAGCCGAGACTATCCAGCCCGATGATGCCCCGGGAAGGGTCGAAGATGCGGAGGGTCACCGTCTCCCCGTGCAGCGCCGGGACTACGGTGACCCGCATCTGCACGGGAGGGGTGAGGTCCAAGGTCAGCCGCCCCTCCTGCACGATCTGGTGCTCGTATGTGGCCAGGGCCGCGAGGACCTTGATGCGCGAGACCAGACGCTCCCCGATGGAACCCTCGAGCTGCAGCACATCGCGCAGAATGCCGTCCACCCGCCAGCGCACCGCAGTCTGAGTGGCTCCGGGCAGGATATGCACGTCGCTGGCCTGCTGGAACACGGCCTGTGCCAGGACGGCATCGGCCAGGTCGGTGATATCCAGAGGCGGCGCGCCCAGCATCTGGGTCACCTGTGCGCGCACTTCCTCCACCGACAGCCTCCGGGAGTGCAGGGGTAGGCTGCGCCGGCGGGTGGCCCGGACGTAGCCGTCGATGGCGCGCTTGGCCCACTCCGCCTCGGAGCGCCGCATGCCCGGGACCCGCCAATCCTCTCTGGCCCGTCCGAAGTCGATCACCAGGGTTGCCGGGGCGCCGCCGAGGATGCGGGTCTCGCTGATCTCGCCGTACTCGGCAAGCGCCGAGGCGTCCGTGCGCCACCCGGCCCTCAGCCGCGCTCTGGCGATGCCCGAGGGCGCCACGTGGAGCGTGACGCCACGCCCCTGGTAGATCTCCTCCATCCTGCCGTCCACTGAGATAGCCATTGTCAGACCCTCCGGGGCGCGGTGGCCCGGTTCATTGCGAGAGGCCGGAGATGATGGACACCATGGGTAGGAACATTCCGGTGACGGTGGACCACAGGACGAGGCCCAGGACGATGACGACAATGGGCTCGGCCAGCGCGATGGTCCTGCGCGCCAGGCTTTCCGCCGATTCCACGTAGAAATCCGCGATTTGCTCGCACGTCTCGGGCAGCGCGCCCGTCTTCTCCGCCACTGCCAGTCGCCAAAGCAGCGGCGGCGGCAGGGCCTCCGAAGCCTTGAGCCCCTCGGCGATGGTGCCCCCCTGCTCGGCGACCAACTCCGCGGAGCGACAGGCCGCCAGCAGCGCCTCACTGCCCGAGGCCCCCCCGGCGACGCGCAGCGCCTCCGGAGCCGGGACGCGGTGCCTGAGTAACATGCCCAGGGTGGCACACAGCCGGGCCGCCGCGGCGGCATAGGCGATCTGCCCCAACAGCGGCACCCGCATGCGCCAGTAGTCGATGTCCAGACGGCCCGACGCCGTACGCCGGTACACCATGTAGATGGCGATCAGAGCCAGCCCAACCAGGAACAGCACTATCGCGAAGGTCGGGAACCAGCGGGCCACCCACATCATCACCAGGGTAGGCATCGGGAAACTGTCCTCCTTCAGCCCCAGTTCCCTGAACAAGTCCAGCCACTTGGGGGCGATGAAGGTGAAGACGAAGATGATTACCAGGGCCGCGAGCACGCACACCATGAGCGGGTAGACCAGAGGCAAGGAGGCGCGCCGGACGAGAGTGGAGGCGGTATCGGAGCGCTCGGCGAGCGCATCCAGGGCCTCGGGCAGCTCGCCGGCCGCCTCGCCGGCCCGGGCCACGGCCACCATCTCCGGCCGGAACACCCCGGGGAAGTCGCCCATCGCCTCCCACAGCGGCAGGCCCTGAGCGGTGGCATCCGCCAGATGCCACAGGATACCGCGCAATCGGCGGTGCGGCGTCTCGCCGGCGATGGTCCTCAGGCCCTCGGGCAGCGGCGCGTCTCTCCGCAGCACCAGGGCCAACTGCCGGCACAGCGCGATCAGGTCCGCCTCCGCCACCGGCTTCTCGCCGGTGTGAGCAGAAGGGGCCTCGGACCCCGCGTCCAGGTACTGCACCCCCAGGGCCTGCAGGGATAGCAGGGCGTCGGGCAGGTTCGGGGCATGGATCAGGGTCCGCATGCCCGGTGGATCGGCCGGCAGCGTGTACCAGTAGGTGGGCAAAGCGATGCACCCCCGAGAAGCGGCATGGGACCAACGAACGACGGCGTCGTCACAGGCCTATACGCGCCGGGGAGCCGAAGTGTTTGACGAGGCAGCCAAGAGCCTCCGGCGGACCGTGCCGCCCACGGGCGAGCCGGCCGGAGTCACGATCCCCCGG
>CAZXDD010000658.1:3215-4336 GCA_964639415.1 uncultured Armatimonadia bacterium | reverse complement strand
ATATTCTGAAGCAATCCGATGAAAATGGCATTAGTGAGGAGATTGCTGCCACCGTAGCTCACAAAGGGTAGAGGCAGACCCTTGACGGGCATCAGTCCTATCGTCATACTGATGTTCACGACGACATGGACGCACAGCACGGCCGCTATTCCCGCCGCGACCAGGCGCCCTTGCATGTCCTTGGCCGTCGCGGCAACTAAGTAGACGCGCCAGATCAGGCCGGCGTACAGGGCGATCACGAGCAGCGATCCCATGAACCCCAGCTCTTCGCCGATGGCGGTGAAGATGAAGTCCGTCTCCTGATCGGGCACGAATCCCAACTGGGTCTGTTTGCCCCGGAACAGGCCCTGCCCCCACAGCCCGCCCGAGCCGATGGCAATCATCGACTGCCGCAGATGGTAGCCCGAGCCCTGGGCGTCCTTATCCGGGTCGATGAAGGACAAGATGCGCTCCTTTTGGTACGGTCGGATGACGCCGAGGTTCCACGCGGCGCCGAACAGGACCACGGCCGCCAGCACGTAGGCCCCCAGGTGCCTGGCCTTCGCGCCGGCCACGAAGAGCATGGTCAGCCAGGTGCACATGATGACCGCGACGGTACCGATGTCGGGCTCCAGGAAGATCAGGGCGGAGGGCACCGCGGCGTAGACCAGCGAGCGCGAGACCAAAGAGAGCGTGTCCACCTCATCGTCCCGCGAGGCCAAGAAGGCGGCCAGCAGGATGATCACGGAGACCTTCGCCAGCTCGGCGGGTTGCAGGTTGTACGGCCCCAGGTGAATCCAGCGGTGGGCGCCCTTGTCCGGGGGTAGCAAAAGCACCAGAACCAGCAGCGCCAGTGTTGCCCCCATCACCGGCATGGCCACGGAGATGATCTTCTCGTAGTCGATGCAGGCGACGACGAAGAGGGCCACCAGCGCGATCACCAGAGAGACGACCTGGGCCACGACCTTCTTCGTTGGCACGAGGCCGTGGTCCACCAGAGAGGCACGCGTGCTGCTGTAGATCATCAGCAGGCCCACAGTCACCAGCAGGCCGATGATGATCAGCATCACAGGGTCTACGCGCACCACAGGCCGTCTGGATACCATGGCCGAGAGTATAACACAAAGCCTGGCCCGACCAAA
>CAZXDD010000658.1:806-3205 GCA_964639415.1 uncultured Armatimonadia bacterium | reverse complement strand
CCGACCAAAGCGCGGCACGCCGTCTCGTCTGGACGCTTGCCGCCGTCCGTCGGGCGCCCGCCGCCGCCCGCCGGTTCATCGGTGGCCCGGGCACCTGAGCGAGGAGGACTGAGCCCAGATGCCGGAGGACCCCAGAGCGCTTCAGAAGGCCACGATTCTGGTGGTGGACGACGAAGCGGACATCGTCGACATCGTCAGCGAAGTCCTCACGGGCGCCGGCTACGAGGTGCTCGTGGCCCGCGATGGCGAGGCGGCCACCGAGGTCTTCTCCCAGCACTCCGAGAGCATCGCCGCCGTGATCTTGGACCTCACCATGCCGCGCAAGACCGGCCTGGACGTACTCAAGGACATCCGCCGGATGCGCACCGACACTCCGGTCCTACTGTCCAGCGGCTTCAGCCAGGATGACGTTACCGGACAGCTCGAAGGCCTGGGCGTGGCGGCCTTCATGCGCAAGCCCTACAGATTCCGGGAGTTGTTGGCGAGGCTGGCCGAGGTCTTGGAGGGCACCGGTCCGGGCTAGATGCCCTGCTGGCCCGGCCCCTGCCATGCGCGCTTCCTGTGGTGGTCTTGACCCCTGCCCCGCCATGACCTAAGCTGTGCCTGTGCCCCCCAGCCTGATCCCGGCACTATCGACCCCTACCCTCGACCACCGGTTGGCAGCGCTTCACCATGTCTGAGCAATCCAGGCGTGCTCTCGGGGATGTCTTCGGCTTCCCGCGGTTTCGCGGGCGGCAGGAGGAGATCATCGACCACATCTCCGCAGGCAACGACGCCCTGGTGGTGATGCCCACCGGAGCGGGCAAGTCCCTGTGCTACCAGCTTCCGGCCATCCTGCGTCCCGGAGTAGCCGTGGTCGTCTCGCCCCTGATCGCCCTGATGCACGATCAGGTGCAGGCGCTGCGCGCACGAGGCGTCAAGGCGGCGTTTCTCAACTCCAGCCTCTCCTACGAGGAGAGCCGTCAGGTCCGGGGCGCCATGCAGCGGGGCGAGCTGGACCTGGTCTACCTGGCCCCCGAACGCCTGGCGATGGAAGGCGGACTGAGGCAGTTTCAGCAGATCCCTTTGGCACTGTTCGCCGTGGATGAGGCCCACTGCATCTCCCACTGGGGCCACGACTTCCGTCCCGATTACCTGCAGCTCTCGATCCTGCGCAAGACCTTCCCCCGGGTTCCCGTGGTTGCTCTGACCGCCACCGCCGACGAGCTCACCCGCGATGACATCGTCAGTCAGCTCTCGGTGCCCGAGGCCGAGCGCTTCGTCACCGGCTTCGACCGTCCCAATATCCGCTACACCATCACCCCCCGCCACGACGGCCGGGCGCAACTGCTGCGTTTCGTCTCCGGCTCTCACAAGGGCCATGCGGGCATCGTCTACTGCCGCTCGCGGGCCAAGACGGAGAGCACGGCCGAATGGCTACGGACGCAGGGGGTCCGCGCCATCCCCTACCACGCGGGTATGGGCGATGAGCAGCGCCGCCGCAATCAGGACCGGTTCCTCCACGATGAGGGTCTCGTGGTCGTGGCCACCGTGGCCTTCGGTCTCGGGGTGGACAAGCCCGATATCCGTTTCGTCGCCCATGCCGACATCCCCAAGAGCGTTGAGGCCTACTATCAGGAGACCGGCCGGGCCGGCCGCGACGGCGAGCCGGCAGACGCCTGGATGCTCTACGCCCCCGGAGACCTGTTCCTCGTCCGGCGCCTGATCGCCGATTCCGAGGCCTCCGATGAGTACAAGCACGTCGCCTACGCCAAGCTCGACCGGCTCGTGGGCCTGTGTGAGACGCCCACCTGCCGCCGCATGGCGCTCTTGCGCTATTTCGGAGATAAGCCTGCGGGTCCCTGCGGCAACTGCGATACCTGCCTTGGCCCACCGCGCACCGCCGATGTGTCCTCCGCGGCGCGCCTCGTCTTGCAGTGCCTGGCGCAACTGGGGCACGCGCACCGGCAAGGCTATGTGCTGGACATCCTCGCCGGACGCACCGGCCCCGCGATCCGTCAGTTGGGCCACGACAGGCTGGACGGCTTCGGGGCCGCCCGGCGCTTCCCTCACCTGGACTGGGAGAAGCTACTGCGAGAGATGGTGACCCAGGACGTTGTCCGGATAGACCTGGCTCACGGATTCGTCCTGCGTCCCGGCGAGCGGATGGAGGAATGCTCGCAGGAGCGGGCCACGGTCTGCCTGCGCGGCTCCGAGCAGGCGCCGCCTCGGGAGCGCAGGCCCCGCCACCCCGCCTCGGACGACGACATCATTGCCGATCTGCGCCGGCTTCGCGGCCAACTCGCCCGGCAGACCGGGGTCAACCCGCGCAAGGTCCTCACCAACGACATGGTCAAGGAGATTGCCCGTCGCCGCCCCACCGACAGGGAGGAGTTGGGCGCCGTGAAGGGGATGACGGC
>CAZXDD010000658.1:0-796 GCA_964639415.1 uncultured Armatimonadia bacterium | reverse complement strand
GGATGTCGGCCAGCAAGCTCACCAACTTCGGAGAGCAGATTCTCTCCCTGGTGCGCAGGCATACCGGGGCCGCCGCCGTGTCGGGGCAGGCGCAGGAGGAGGAGGCCTCGCACCGGCCCGGTCGGTCCAAGACCCGGGCGGACGGTGAGCCCAAAGCCTCCGGGCCGCTGTGGGAGGCGCTCCGGGCCCAGCGGCTGGCCATCGCGCGTGAGGCCAAGGTCCCGGCCTTTCGGATCTTCTCCGACAAAGCGCTGACCGCCATCTCCCGGACGCGGCCCACGAGTCTGGAGCAACTGCTGGCGCTCCCCGGCGTGACTACCGCCAAGGTTGAGGCCTACGGCGAGAGCATGCTGCAGGTCATTCGCTCGGTCGTCGACGGCGGGTCCGCGGCCGGGCCGGAAGCCGCAATGCCGCCGCATCCGCCTCAGGACGCGGGCCCGCCTCCTGCTCCCCCGGCTCCACCTGCCACCGCCCCCGCGGTTCGGGTGGCGCCGCGTCCGCCGCGACCACAATCCGATCTGCTTGGCGACCTGCGTGCCCTGCGCGGCGAGCTGGCCAAGCAGCGGAAGGTGCCGGACTTCGCCATCTTCCCCGACTACACCCTGGACGAGATGGCCGCCCGGCGCCCCCAGGACCTCCAGACTCTCGGCACCGTTTCCGGAGTGCTCAAGAGCAAGCTGGAGGATTTCGGCCCCAGCTTCCTGGAAGTGCTGCGAGAAAGCTGACGCCTGGCGCGGTACGGGCCCGCGCCCTACAGAACGGCGGCGCGGCGCCGTCTGCCGTTGTAGGGCGGCGA
>CAZXDD010000657.1:0-4363 GCA_964639415.1 uncultured Armatimonadia bacterium | reverse complement strand
GACGTTCTCCGTGAGACTCCGTGCTCTCTGTGTCTCCGTGGTCTGACGTTCGCCGTTCTCCTCCGCTCCTCTCCCCCGCGCAGGACTGCCTCCTCCCCACAGCGAACCTCCCCCCTCGCTTCACCACTCGCCACTTCGGAGGCCTTTGCCATGCTTGCCGACACTCCCGACTGGTCGGACGTGCTCCTCGCCGATGGGCCGCAGCCCACCGTCTCCTACCGCTCCGGCATGGTCGTGTACGAGGAATCGCTGATTGGCGGCTGCTTTTGCGGCCGCGGCTGGAATGGTTCGGGCTATGTGAGCTATTACGACGGCCGCATTGACCCCTACTCCCACGCGATGCCCCAGGCCTTCTGGCTGGAGGTCGATGGGCAGCTTCTGCACTCCGACTGGCAATGGGGCGGGCTGGAGGAAGCGCCGGCGGAGCGCACCGGACAGCGGCATGTGGTGGTCTCGCTAACCCACGGCATCCGGCCGGTGAGCGTGAAGGTACATACGGTGCTCGACGGCACGCCGATTCTCACCCGCTGGCTGGAGGTGACAAGCACCGGCGAGCGCCCGGCGGCGCTGTCGGCGGCAGGCTCCTGGAGCGGGGTCCTGCAGAGGACCAACCGCTGGCGCTCCCTGATCGAGGGCCGCGGTGTGCCCCTGTACTCCCTGGGTTACTTCGACCACACCCACTGGGGCCACGAGGGCGACTTCCAGTGGCATGACATGCCGGCCGCGGGCTATCGCGTGGACGGCCGCTATCGCCGCGACCGCCATCGGCACCCGATGTTCGTCCTGCGCAATAACGCCACCGGCGAGCACTTCGTCTGCCAGCTCGCCTGGTCCGGCGGCTACGGCTTCGAGTTCGACCTCTATGCCGACCACGACACCACCGAGCAGCCCGCCTTCATGCACTTCCGCGCAGGCCCCGACTCGCCGGCACCGCTGAGGGTCATCGCTCCCGGAGAGACGGTGAGCACGCCCCAGGTGCATCTGGGCGTGACCTTCGGCGATCTGGATGGCGCGGTGCAGGCCATGCACGAGCACCTGCGCAAGAGCGTCTTCCTGCCCCAGGCCAGGGGCCGCGGCGGCTGGGTCGAGTCGGGCATCGGGCCGGAGATCGAGATCACCGCCGAGGAGGTCGTGCACGCCATCGACTGCGCCGCGGAGTGCGGCGCCGAGGTGTTCTTTGTCGACGCGAGCTGGTACGCCGAGCCCAGAAGCAACTGGTGGGACACGGTGGGCGACTGGGAGGTCAACCTGAACCGTTTCCCCGAGGGGCTCACGCCCTTCCGGGAGCGTGCGCGCGCGAAGGGTCTGCTCTTCGGGCTGTGGATGGATGCCGAGCGCCTGGGCGACAAGAGCCGCGTGTTCTCTCAGCACCCGGAATGGCTGGCCGAGGCCTACGACGGCGAGAAGCGTCTGGGCGGTCTGATCGACCTGACCAATCCGGAGGCCGCACGGTGGATGGAAGACCAGATCGCCCGGGTGATCGAGCAAAACGAACTGGATTTCTTCCGTCTGGACCACAATACCCACCCGGGCCCGGGCATCCGGATCCTGCGCGACGGATACATGGAAAACGGCTATCTGCGCTATTTCGAAGCGCTCTACGGGGTTTACGACCGTCTCCGGGCGCGGTTCCCTGAGGTGATCTTCGAGAACTGCGCCGGCGGCGGCGGGCGCACCGACATCGGACTGGTGAGCCGCTTCTGCCATACCTGGGTGACGGACTGGCAGCTTGCCCCCCGGTCATTCGCCATCACCAACGGCATGACCATGGCGCTGCCGCCGGAGTACGTGGACCGGCTGATCGGCGGCCAGAGCGGGTACACCGTGGCCGACTTCGACTTCCAGGTCCGGCTGCTCATGTTCGTGCGCCCCACCATCGGGTTTCCCAAGCCCATGGGCGCGGAGTGGAACCCGCACATGCTCGCCCGCATGACACACTGGGTCGGTCTCTACAAGGATTTCGTCCGCCCCTTCATGAGCACCGGCCGCGTGTACCACCACACTCCCTGCGTGCCCGGTCCCGAGCCACAGGGCTGGGGCGTGCTCGAGCTGGCTTCCGAGGACCGGACAAAGGCGGTCTGCGGCCTGTTCCAGCTCTCAGCGGCCACCGAGCCCGAATACCTCCTGCGCCTGCGCGGCCTGGACGTATCGCGAAGGTACAAGGTCACCTTCGACAACAGCGGCCGGTCGTGCGAGGTGGATGGGTTTGCTCTGATGAAGCAGGGACTGACGGTGCGGATCGAGGGGGCACTGAGCTCGGAGCTGTTGCTGTGCGAGGCGGTGTGATCGATCGGGGGGATGGCCCCACGGGCCTGCCCCCATGCCGCCCCTGTGTCGCCACCGAGGGGGCTGGACGCCGCCATTGGCGTTGGCGTGCGCTCCACGGGCTTACGCCCATGGCTATCTTGGTGTCGCCCCTCACGGGGCTGGGACGGCGCGGCCATTGCCGTGGCCGTTAACCCCTCTCCCGGTTCCCGCAGGGCGGGACGAGGCAGATGCCACGGGGATGGTGCGCCATCCGTGCCGCTGGCGTGCGGCTCACAGCGAAACTCGACCGGCAGAGACGCCGTAGCGCCAGAAGGGGCGCGGTACAGGAGCCTTCTCCCATGAACCGGACAATCGCGAGCATCCCGAGCCGACCGCTGGTCGCCGCGCTGCTTGCGCTGGTTGCCGCGGGCGCGCTCGCCCAGGAGACCCAGGGCACGCTTCAGCTCGTATCCCACGACCTTCCCGCCCAGGTGACTCCCGGCGAACGCGTGGTCATCAATCTTCAGTGGCGTGTCGTGGAGCCCGGCGCCCCGCTGTACACGGTTCCGGTGCTGGACTTGGCGTCCTCCGTGCCGGGCGGCCGCGCGCTGCGTGTCGACAGGAACCACGCCACCCCCTGGCACCTGCCCAACGAGCAGGCCGCCGGCGACCTGTGCAGCATCGCCTGGACCCTCGAGGTCCCCCTGGACATGGCGGCCGGCGACGCCGTTATCGGCCTGTCGCTGGCCCGCAACGTTCCCGACATAGGCTGGCAGTACGCCTCGCTCGTCGATCCGGAGGGCCAGCCATCGGGCCAAAGGTTCGCCTGGAAGGTCACAGTGCAGGGGCGCGCAACGGCGGACGCGGCAAGTCCGCTGGTGGTGAGCAGGATGTCGGCCCCGACTGTGGACGGCAGCGTAGACGAGGTAGAGTGGGCACAGGCCGCCCGGGTCCCGCGGTTCCGCGAGAACAACGCCGGTGGGCCGTCGAAGGCCGCCACAGGCTGCCATGTGGGCTACGATGATACACACCTGTATCTCGCCTTCGTCTGCGCTGAGCCTGCAATGGACAGGGTGGCGGCCACCGACTTTGGCAAGCATGATGCGTCCCTGTGGAACAACGAGTGCGTCGAGGTCTTCCTGGATACCGCGGGCGACCGCGTGAGCTTCGTGCACCTGATTGTGGACATCCTCAACCAGCGCTTCGACGCCCTCGGGGCCGACACCTACGGCTACAACCCGGGCTGGCAGAGCGCCGTGGGCAGGGCTGCGGACTCCTGGTCGGTGGAGATCGCGTTGCCTTTCTCGTCCCTGGGCGTCGCTTCCCCACGTGAGGGCCAGGCATGGTATGGCAACTTCTGCCGCGAGCGGCAGGCCGAGCCGGAGCTGAGCGCCTGGCAACCAACCTTCGGGGCTTTCGCCGCGCCGGGCCGCTTCGGCCTGATCGTGTTTGGCTCGGCCAAGGAGTACCTGCTGTCGCGCGTCGGGGTGCTCCAGGCCGGGGAGCAGGACGAGTGGCCCGAGGGGATTGCCGCCGATGTGGAAGCGTGGCGTGGCAATATCGGCGCGCTCGGTGAGCGCCTGCAGGGCGCTTCGGAGGACCGGGCAGAGACAACATTCGGCGAGCTTGCGGCCACCGTCGAAGCCCTCGAGCTGGAGCTGCGTCAGTTGCGGCTGAAGTCGGGGCGGCTCGCCGGTAAGTCCTTCGTGGTCTCCGACGCTCTACCCTATGAGCGGTTCTCCGGCGACATCTCCGAGTGCGTCTCCGAGGCGTCGCCGCGGGCGGTGCGCATGCTCGGCGACGAGTGGGTGGACCTGGCCTGGAACCTGGGCAACCTCACCGACAGACCCATCACGCTGCGCTGCATGGCTCTCAGGGGCCCCGCGGCCGATGGCGGATACCTGGACTTTGGCCTGCCCGGCCTGACCACGCACTGGTCCCTGGCCACCCCCGTTGCCGCCGGGGACGGGCGGCCGGTGTACGACGCCATCGTGCCCATTCCGGCCGGCACCGTGAACATCCCGCCCGGCTGTAGCAGTCAGGTGTGGCTCTCGCTCAGAGCCCCGCGGAGATCGGAAGAGCACACGTCTGAACTCCAGTCACGAGATTCCATCGC
>CAZXDD010000656.1:0-4370 GCA_964639415.1 uncultured Armatimonadia bacterium | reverse complement strand
AGTGGTGAGTGGTGAGTGGTGAGTGGTGAGTGGTGAGTGGTGAGTGGTGAGTGGTGAGTGGTCGCCGCCAACCTCGCTTCTGTGGCCCTCAGCCGTCGATGCCCTGAGAGGATGTCCATGTTTCCAGACCTGATTGTCCACAATGCTCGGATTGCGACGCTCGCCGGTGACCCGGGTGGCGTGCCTCCCACGGCCCTGTGCGCCTGGAACGGTCGCATCGTTGCCGTGGGGCGTGACGAACGGCTCCTGCCCGCCGCCTCCGGCGCCCGTGTGGTGGATGCCGGGGGGCGGTTCATCTGCCCCGGCTTCACCGACAGCCACGTGCACCTCAGCTCCTGGGCGATGCTGCAGAGCGGTCGGCAGGTGGACCTGGAGGGCGCCCGCTCGTTGGCCGAGGCTCTGGCGCGTCTGGGGGCCGCGGTGGCCTCGGTGCCCCCGGGCGGGTGGCTGCGCGGACGGGGCTGGGACAAGAACCGCTGGCCCGAGGGACGCTTCCCGACGGCGGCGGACCTGGATGCCGTGACCGGCGAGGTGCCGGCGGCGATCCCCTCTCACGACGGGCACTCGCTGTGGGTGAACACGGCCGCCATGCGCATCGCGGGCGTGACGGCACACACTCCCGAGCCCGCGGGGGGCCGGATCCTGCGCGCGGCGGATGGGGTTCCGAATGGGCTGTTTCAGGAGGCCGCCAATGGCCTGGTGTGGGGGCGGGTGCCGGAGCCGTCCGTGGATGAGCTGGTCGCGGCCCTGGCCGCGGCGCTGCCCCGGGCCTCCGCACTGGGCCTGGTGGCGGTGCACAACTGCGAGGGCGGAGACTCCATGGAGGCGGTGCGGCTCCTGCGCAGGGAAAGGAGGCTGTCGGTGCGCATCGTGCGCTATCCTCCGGCCGAGCTTCTGCCCGCGCTCTCCGGGCTGAGCCTGGGCTCCGGATTCGGGGACGAATGGATCGGCATCGGCGGAGTGAAGGCCTTTCTCGACGGGGCTCTGGGGGCCCAGACGGCCGCCATGCTGGCTCCCTACGAGGCCGGCGACGACGCGGGCGTCCTGTCCATGGAGGCCGACGAGCTGCTGGACCTGATCCGGCGCGCCACCGAGGCGTCGCTGGCCGTGGCGCTGCACGCCATTGGCGACAGGGCCGTGCGTATGGCCCTGGATGTCTTCGAGACGGTGAAGGAGGATTGGCACGGCGCGTGGCCGCGGCACCGCATCGAGCACGCCCAGCATCTCACCGAGGAGGACGTTCCCCGTTTCGGGCGCCTGGGAATTGTGGCTTCCATGCAGCCCGCCCATATGCTGGCCGACATCGACACCTGTTCTCGCCACGTGGGCGACCGTAGCCGCTGGGCCTTCCCTCTGGCCTCTTTGGCCGCCTCCGGAGCCGTCCTGGCCTTTGGCTCCGACGCGCCGGTGGAGACCATGGACCCGCTTGTCGGCCTGCGCTCGGCGGTCACTCGCCGGCGCTGGGACGGGACGCCCCTCGAGGGCTGGTACCCGGAGCAGAAGCTCACGGTGGAGCAGGCGCTGGCGGGCTACACCGTGGGGCCGGCGTACGCCGCCGGGCGTGAGAGCCTTACAGGCACTCTGGAGCCCGGGAAGCTGGCGGACTTCGTGCTCCTGAGCGCAGATCCCCGCGCCGTTGCCGCGGACGAGCTGGAGCAGGTCCGCGTGGTCGCGACGGTGGTCGGCGGTCGGGCCACCTACGACCCGGAGGGGCTCTTCGGGGCGCGCTGAAGACGGGGGGGGCAGCCGCAGGCCGGGGTTGATCCGCCCCACAGGTGTCCTCCACCGTCGCGTCGAAATGGCGCTTCGCGGCGCTTGCGCCGTCAACGATGTCCGCTGCCTGGAGGGTCCCCCATCGTGAGAGCCGCCGGCGTTGACCTGCTCTTGGCCCGTACCGTCTGCGAGGCTTTGGGAGTGGCCCCCATTCCCGAGTACTGGGAGGAAACCTGGCAGCAGTCGCAGGGGACTTTCCTGTCGCTCGCCCCTCAGGTCCTGTGCCCCGAGGCGGTGCGCAGCGCCGCTGCCGAGAGCGGCATGGGCCGGGAGGTTGCCGCCGCATGCGTGGCGTGCGCCGAGGGTATGGAGGCCGATGCGGCACTCCGGCGTCTGGCCTGGCACTGCCACTGGCTGCTCTTCCTCTCTGGCAAGGACCCACAGGTGTCGGCCTGGCCACGGCTGGCGGCTTCCGCCAAGTCCGCGCTTCCCATGGCCTACGCCGTCGCCTTCGTCTCGGGCTTCCCCACCCTCCGGGCTTTCCACCACTCCCGCGGGATCGCCGCCGAGGTCACCGTGGCCACCGTTCGCGACCTGGAGTTGTGGATCCGGGAGGAGAAGCGCCGCAGCGGCTCCTGGGGCTTCGCTCAGCTCGGCTGGCTGGTCCATCACTTCCAGGGCAGGCTCTTCGGGCTCGGCCGCCTGCAGTACCTGCCCGGCCGCTACCACCACCCCTTCGTCTTCTATCGCCATTGCGACAGCCGCAGGGTCGTCGCCCTGGCCGAGGGGGGCCTGCTCATGCGTGGGGATGGCCAGTTCGCCTCCGCCGACGGCGGCCGCGTCAAGACCGGCCTCTGGCTCACCTCCCTGGGGGCTTCTGATGGCAGGGTCCGCGGCCATCCTGTATCCCCTCTGGGCTACGTGGCCCAGACGCAGGTGGAGCTCCCCCTGGATCAGTGGCACGAGGTCCTGCGCCCCGGCGACCCGGTGATGACCGTGCACATCCCCGCCACGGGGCCCATGGACCCCGGCTCCTGCGGGCAGTCGTTCCGCATGGCCGTCCAGTTCTTCTCCCGGCATCTGCCGGACGTGCCGTACCGCGCCTTCACCTGCCAATCCTGGCTTCTGGATCCGCAGTTCGAGGCCATGGCCCCGCCCCCCGGAAACATCGTGGCCTTCCTGTGCGAGTGGTACCTGCACCCGGTGCGGGGAGCCGACGACGGTCAGACCTGGGAGCGCCTCTTCGATGTGTTCGACGGCGGGCCGCCGACGCTGCAAGAGGCGCCAACGGACACCTCCTTACGCCGTGCCGTGGTGGAGTTCATGCGGCAGGGAGGACGCTGCCGCGGCGGGGGCAGCGTCCTGTTTCCCGAGGACCTCAACTGGGGCGAGCAGGTCTACCGCGCCGGAATGGAGGAACCAAAGTGACGCACCTGAGCGCCGGGACCCGGGTCCTTGCCCTGCGCGAGCGCGCCGCCGTGATGCGCGAGGTACTGGCTGGGAGGCTGGAGACGGTGCTGCCCGTGGCGATGCGCGAGGCGGGCCTGGACATGTGGCTTGTCATCTGCCAGGAGGATGACCTCGACCCCGTCTTCCCCACGCTCCTGCCCATGGACTGCTGGTGCCCGATCCTGCAGATGCTCATTCTCCACGACCCCGGCCGGGGCCCCATTGAGCGCCTCAACCTGTCCATGACCCACACGGGCGAGCTGTACGACAGGCCCTGGACGGGCCGTGAGCACTCCGAGCAGTGGCCGCTACTGGCTCAGATCATCGCCGAGCGCGACCCTCGGCGCATCGGGATCAACACCGGCTCCATTCAGTGGGCCGCCGGCGGCCTGACGCACAACCTCTACCTCCAGCTCGTGGAGGCCATCGGCCCGCAGTACGCCTCTCGGCTGCAGTCGGCCGAGGCGCTCGTCACCCACTGGCTGGCCACACTGACCCCACGCCAGATCGAGCTCTTCGACCACGTGGCCGCCGTGGCCCACGGAATCCTGTCCGACTGCTACAGCCGCCGGGTCATCGTGCCCGGACTCACCACCACCGACGACCTCGAGTGGCACTACTGGCAGACGGTGGCCGATCTGGGCCTACAGGTGTCCTTCAAGCCCTTCTTCAACCTCATCCGCAGCCCCCGGGCCGTGGAGCGGTTCGGCCCCGGCGACAACACCATCCGTTCCGGAGACGTCATCCACTCCGATGTAGGCATCCGCTATCTGGGGCTCAATAGCGATCACCAACAGCTTGCCTACATCCTCAAGCCCGGCGAGACCGATGCCCCGGCGGGCCTGCGGGCCCTGCTTTCCGCGGCCAATCGGCTGCAGGATGTGTTCATGGCTCAGTTCGTCGAGGGCGTGACGGGCAACGAACTGCTGGCCCGGGTGTTGGCGGTGGCCGGGGAAGCGGGGATACCGGGCCCGAGGGTGTATTCCCATTCACTGGGCCACCTGCTCCACGAGCCCGGCCCACTCATCGGCCTGCCCTGGGAGCAGGAACGCTGCCCCGGCCGGGGAGACGTGCTCCTGCGTCCCGGTTACGCCTTCACCGCCGAACTGTCGGTCACCGGTCCCGTCGCCGAGTGGGGGACCGAGGCGGTGTGCCTGCCGGTGGAGGAGGACGTGGTCTTCACCGCCGAGGGCTGTCGCATGCTGGAC
>CAZXDD010000655.1:0-4431 GCA_964639415.1 uncultured Armatimonadia bacterium | reverse complement strand
GGTCAGCAAAGCGTCCGTATTGCAGCCGTCGTAGTCGTACCCGGCCGGGGGAGCCGGGCGCAGCGACTCGCGGCCCGGCAGGGACTGCGGAGCTCCCTCACCGATGTAGTACAAGAGGTCGCCGACGAACAGCCCCTCCTGCAGCAGGTACTGACAGCGTGTCAGGTAGGAAAGCCACGTGGGGCTCTCGTCAAACCATGTGGAGGTGCGCTCGAAGTGGAAGCCGTGGGGCCCCATGGTCATGCCGGGGAGCAGGTCCATCCACGGCTGGTGGCAGTAGCGGTGGAAGATGAAACGGTTGATGCCGGAGCAGTACATCAGGTCCCCGAGCTGCTTCATGTTTCCCGGGTGATTGCGCCAGCCGCCGTTCTCGGGATTCGCGGTGAAGGCCTCGGCGCCCACGAACCTCCGACCGTACAGGTGCGCCGCCGAGGCCGGCAGCTTCCCGGCCCCCAGCCAGCCACCCGCCCCGGCCCAGAACTCACCCATCGGGATGTCGCCCTTGCTGCCCGCCGTGATGTCCTCGAAGTTCCCATTACCATACGGCTCGACGGACATCATCATCCCGTGCTCGTGGCATAGCTCGGCGAAGCGGCCGAAGTAGTTGTCATGGAACAAGTCCGCCAGCGTGCGGCGATAGTCCCACAGGAACCGCTCGGTGCCGGCCGGGTCACCCACCACCCGGCCGGTGAGCGCCGGCAGGTACGGCAGCGGGTCGTAGCCACGGCGGGAGGCGAACTCCCGGCGCATCAGCGGGGTCCAGTTCTGACAATCCACCTCGTAGCTGTCGATCAGGGAGTTGTTGAGGGTCTTGCCCGCCAGCGGGCCAACGTCGGCGATGACCTTCCCCAGCAGCGCCTCGAAGTGCATCTCGGTGGCCTCGCGGCTGAGCTTGTCGGTCTCCAGACCGCGGCCGGGCTCGGGGGCCGGGTGATTGTCCTTGCCCGTCGGAGTGTGGCCGAGGCGCAGGATCGTCCAATCGCCCGCGGGCACATCCCATTGCAGCCTGCCTGCGGCGTCCATGCTCTTGGTGATGTCCAGGACCTGCTCCACGGAGATGCAGGCCTCAGCCGGCACCTCGCGCCCGTCCGGCGCCGGGTCGTTGCCCCGTGAGTAACCCGCCTTGGCCGACAGATTCCCCACCCGGAACCCGGACTGCAGCTCCAACTCGCCCACTACCGCGGTGCCCCACGCCCCGGACGGGGGAAAACTCAGGCGGAAGACACGCCCCGTGACGGGGTCGAAGTTCAGCGTATAGGGCGCCCGGGCCACACCGGGCTCAGGGATCGAGAAGGCCGCGACCCTCGTGAACTCCTGCCCATCGGCGGACACCAGCAACTCGCAGCGCGTGCCCTGCCTGCCGCCGGGGCGGCTCAACACCAGAGACCGCGCCGTGAAGGGCTCGGTGTACGACAACTCGATGTAGTGGGTCTGCTCCCGGGAGCGCAGGGGGATCACGCAGGTGGTGTTCGGGTCGCCGTCCATCACCCGAGCCACATCGATGCTCGGCAGACTCGCGCTCAAGGTCGGTGTCTGCACGGCCGCCGCGGAGGTCTCCGCCCCCGGTGTAGGGAAGGCCAGGACGGCGATGTCCCTGTAGTACCCGACGCGGGTCTCCGGCTGCTTGAGCACCTCATCCAGGCGCGCCGGCCCCGCCGCCTTGAGCTCGGAGGTGACGACCATCTGCATGGCCAGCTCAGGTGCGACCCACGGGCCGCCGCTGCTGGACCAGCCGGCGCAATTGTGCATGCAGATCTCGATACCCAGCCGATCCGCCTCGGTGATGGCGTGCTTGACCATCTCCCGCCACTTCTCGCCGGCGTAGTCCACCGGCCCGGGGAGGATGCCGTCGGTGACGTCGAAGATCTGGGCCCCGCCCACTCCCACGCGCGCCATGGCCTCCAGGTCGGCGGTGATGCCCTCCTTACTGATATTGCCGTTCATCCAGTGCCACCAGGTGTGGGGTTTGGCCGAGCTCGGGGGGTCGGAAAAGCCCTGCTCCAGCGCATCGGTGGGCTGGGCCACCGCACAGGCGGCGAGGGCCATCAGCGCGAGGATCCGGAAGACACCATCTGCCGCGGTACGCAGTCTCATGAGCCACACCTTCGCTTGCGGCCGGCGCCCCGGGGCACCGGAGGGATCAGTCACCGTGCAGGGAACGTTCGGCACATCGCCGCCGGCAACCTGCCGCGGGTGAGCCTGAGCACCGCCGCTTCGGGGAGCGCACGGTCGCCATCCCGGCGAACCAGGTCCGCGCTTTCCGCCACCGGTCGCCGCGGCCCGTACCACAAGGAGTTCCGCTCCATGACCGAACTGCTCTGCCTCGTCGGCTTCCTCGCACTGCTCGCAGGAGCCTCCTGCGCGGGCCTGCCCGGCTTCACTCAGGCCCCGAGGTATTCCGAGCAGGTCTCGCTCACCACCGTGCTCGACGGTGTGCGGGTGGCGATCAACGCCCCGGCGGGCTTTTCGCCGGAGTGGCCCACCCTCGTGGTGTTCTACGCCACCCCCAACGGCAACAGCCTCGAGCAGACCCTGGGGCGCCGGCCCAAAAGCCCCGATGAGTGGCGGTTCGATATCCAGCACGTGGCGGCCCAGGTGCGCAAGCTGCGCGAGGTCCGCCCCGGGCAGAACACAGTGCTGGTCTGCGTGCAATCCCCGGAGCTGAGCTGGCCCGCCTGGCGGGCCGGGCATGCGGATGCGGACACCCTGATCCTCGGACTGGTCGAGGATACCGTCGCGGCGCTTCCGGGGACCGACAAGCGTGTCGCCCTGCTCGGCCACAGCGGCGGCGGCGCCTTCTTGCTGGGGTTGATCGAGGCGGGCGCGGAGATCCCCGCCCGGGTCGAGCGCATCGGCTTCCTCGACGCCAACTACTCGTACTCCGACGACGAAGCCCATGGCGACCGGCTGCTCGCGTGGCTGGCCGGGGCACCCGCACGTCGACTGGTGGTCATCGCCTACGACGACCGCACGGTGACCCTGGACGGCAGGCCGATCGTCCCGGCCGATGGCGGCACCTACCGGGCCACGCAGCGGATGATGGATCGACTGGCCAGGGACCGGCCACTGTCCCACTCGCTGCATCTGGACTTCGATCTGTACACCGACGCGGGCCGGCAGGCCGTCTTCTACGTGAACCGCAACTATGCCAACAGTATCCTGCACACCGCTTTGGTGGGAGAGCACAACGGGGTGCTGCAGGCGCTCACTGTGGGAACCGCCGAAGAGACGGCGTGGGGCGTCTTCGGCGGCGAGCGCGCCTACACGAGATGGATCGAGCCGGCGGACGAGGCGGTCGTGCCCGCCGCCATCCCGCCACGGCCGGTGGACGCTCCGGGAGGCGCGACGGTGATGAGCGGGCTCGCGGCACTGAGCGGCCCCGAGCGCGAAGCGGAAACGCTGGCCCAGATCACGTCCGGCAATGTCCCGGACTTCCTGCGCTGCTTCCGGCGGGTGACGGTGGCGGGCAAGGACGCCGCGGGCGTGGAGCACACTGTCGCCCTGGACGTGACGCCCGACTACCTGTCGGTCGGCAGCGACGACGACTTCTGCCGCCTCCCGATGACCCCCGCCACCGCCCAACGCATCGCCGACGCCTTCGGCTGCCTGCTGCCCACAACTGTGCTCGTGGATGAGATCTACCGCGCGGCCGAGGCCAAACTCCCGCCACGGCCGCTGGTGCACGAACGCGAAGCGGTGACGACCTTCGTGCAGCATAGCACCATCATCCAGGAGCAGCGCGCGGCCATCCCCCACGGGCCCATCGTCGCCGGGATCAAGAAGGACATCGTCCTCACCAACCGCCTGCGGGAGCGTGCCGGCCGCGTGGCGATCTACGGCTGGCACCGCCCGGACGGACGACCCATCCAGCCCCTGACCACGGTGCACGGGAGTACCTACGTGGATTACAGCCACGGCGTCCGTCTGGTCGGCCGCCGGGCCCTGCTGGACGGCCGAGAGTGCGACCTGGCCGAACTCCTGCGGGACCCAAACCTGGCCCCACTGCTCAGCGATGAGGGCCCGTTGATGGTGCCGGGGTACTGACGACCGTCGGCGCCGCCGTCCCCGTGTCGGCGGGGCTCCGGCCCGCAAACCGCCGGCCGCCGCCTGCCGTGCCACTCATCACCCACGGAGCCTGCCCATGCCCTGCAGACCGATAGGCGCCCTACTCCTGCTCACACTCGGCGCAATTCCGTGCTGCGGGGCCCTCGCGGAACTCGACGCGGTGGCCCACGGCGCGGATTCCACCGGCGTTCGCGACTGCACGGACCTGCTCACCCGTCTACATGCCACCGGACGGCCCGTCTACTACCCCAACGGCGTCTACCGGTTCAACGGCACGACTCTGGATCTCTCCGGTGGCGTCCGGTTCGAGATCCCCGGAGGGGTAACGGTGCGCAATGACATCTCGCCGGCCAACGTCCTGCAGTT
>CAZXDD010000654.1:0-4432 GCA_964639415.1 uncultured Armatimonadia bacterium | reverse complement strand
GGTGAGGTGACGTGAGTCGGCGCCCGCCCAGAACCTGCATAATCTGAGTTGGAAGACCGCGGGCACGGAGACTGTCCTGGCAGTGTTCTCCCTACCGGCGTGACGTGTGGGGCCTGCGGTGCGGTCTTGGAAGACCGCGGGCACGGACGGCAGGATCCACCCCGGACCGGTGCCACGGCCAGGCGGCTAGTCCTGTGGTCGCCAGTCGGCGATCGGCTCAGGTTCCACGGGAACCGGCCATGAGGCGCGATAGGGATCTTCGTACAGACCGATCTGCTCCAGCGGGAGGGGACGGAAACCCACCCGGGAGAACAGCGACGCATCGGGCCGGAGGGTGTAGTCTCCACCGGCGGCATCGGCGAAGCCGGGGTCGGCCTCGTCGAACACGCCGTTTTGCATCAGGTCGAGGTTCGCATGGTTACCGGTGGCGACGGCGCCACAGCGGTAGAAGACGTTGCGCCAGATGTGGTTGATCCCCGGCTCGTCCATCATCGTCGCGATCAGGGGATAGCGCTGCAGGTACAGGTCCGTCGTATAGTACTCCGGTGACGGGCGCCCCTCGGCGATGGCCCGCCACACACTGTTGCCCGGATGCCAGCCGCCGCTGATCCCCTGCTTGCAGTCGATGAAGAGGTTGTTGTCCATCACGTTGTCGCGGCCGCTGTTCATCTGCACCGCGCCGAAGTGGCCGTTGGCGCTGCGGATGAAGACATTGCCGTAGACCAGCATGCCGCTGATGGCATCGTCGAAGCGAATGGCCGCCTGTCCGTGGACGGCGGCGCCGACGCCGGCCTTACCGCAGTTGGTGAAGCGGTTGTAGCGGAATACCACGCCGCGATAGGTGGGATTGGCGAACAGCTCCATGGCGCCCTGGTCGTCGGATTCGCGCACGGCATTGTGTACTTCGTTGTACTCGATGATGTGGTCATTGCCCTCGATGCGCATCACGCTGCTGGGGCAGTTGTACATCAGGTTGTGCGCCACGCGATTGCCCGCGCCCTCGAGCTGGATGGCCGGAGTGTAGGTACGGTCGATGCGTCCGAAGTCGTGGATGCGGCAGTTCTCCACGAAGTGGCGTCCGGGCGTGAGCGTGGCCCGGTCCCCGCCGATGACCTCGCTGGCCCTCCGGCCGATGGTGTGGATGTCGCAGCCCAGCAGGCCATTGCCTTCCCCACCGCTGATCGTGATCCCGTTCCCGGCCATGCGGCTCACCGTGCACCCGGCGATCAGGCAGCGGCTGCAGTCGGTGAGGATCAGGCCGTGGTAGCGTGAGAGGTCGAAGACGAGGCCCTCGAAGCGAACGTCCGTGACGTTGTCCATCGTCACCATCGGCGTGGACAGCAGGCCGATCTCCACGGTGGCCGTTGCCGGGTCGGCCGGCGGATAGAGGTACAGGATGCCGGTCTCGCGGTCCAGGTACCACTCGCCCGGCTCGTCGATCTCCTCCAGCAGGTTGAAGGCATAGTACTGGATGCCCTGGCCGGTGTGCATGCCGGGGCCGCCGTAGTTGTAGGCCTCATCACAGGTGACGGTGCGCGCTTCCGGATCGATCCTGGAGACCTTGATGGTGGCATCGGCCCACAGGTACCGGAAGTACCCGAAGAGCCAGGGCTCCTCGGCCTCCGTCCAGCGCTGGTGACGGTCATCCAGGTACTTGAAGACGGAGGGCTTGCCTTCGTTCTTGTTGCCGGGCTCGAGCAGCTCGGCGATGCCCACAAACCCGCTGTTGGGCCAGCGGGCCAGGGTCATGGGCTCGCCGTTGACGAACAGCTCGAGGGTCGGAGGGGATGGCGGCTGACCAAAGCCCCGCACCGCCAGTTCGCCGAAGTGGTCGATGCCCCGGGCCCGCAGGTCGCACTGCAGCACCTCCCCGCGGCCTTCTTCGGGGAGACGGGCCAATACCTCCGGGTCCGTCACCGGCCCAAAGCCCCCGATGCGCGTGCCACCGTAGAACTCCGCCCTGCCGGGCTCCGTGGCGCGGTAGACCACAGGGGCGTCCGGTCTTCCGGAGTCCTCGGTGGTGAGCTGCAAAGGTCCGGTGACCACGTACTCACCCGGCAGGACGTTCACCGCGATCGGGCCATCGGTGTCGATCCGTCGCACAAGGTCACGGGCCCGCTGGAGGGTGGCCACCGGCCGCTGGGCGCTGCCGTCGTTGGCGTCATCGCCATCGGGGGAG
Source organism: uncultured Armatimonadia bacterium (assembly GCA_964639415.1). Taxonomy (GTDB): domain Bacteria; phylum Armatimonadota; class Zipacnadia; order Zipacnadales; family JABUFB01; genus CAYRFY01. Next base: position 2,253 of record CAZXDD010000654.1, on the reverse strand, counting down.
ACGAACACCTCGGCGGCGAACTGCGCGATCTGGGTAACGGTGGTTCGGGAGGCGGCCGGGTCCCGGGCGGGTAGCCCCTGGGCCACGCGGTCGATCTCGGCCACGCAGTCTTCGGCCTCCTGGCGATGGACGTCCGGGTAGTCTGCCGCGGCGGCGATCTTGGCGTACTCCGCTTTGGCCAGGTCCGGCTCGCCTTCGGCGGCATGGCTCTGGGCAATGCGGAGGTGGGCATAGCTGCGCAGGGCGGCGGGGACATCGGCCGAGGACATCAAGGCGGTGCAGGCGGCCCGAACGGCGGCGAAGTCGCCGGCGGCCCAGAGGTCATGCGTCTTGGCGAACTCCTGCATGAGCAACTCCCGTTTCTCTGCGGCGATGGCCTCCGGCGATTCGACGGCGCCGAAGGTGTCCTTGAGGCGAGCGAATTCGGCCTTGATCTCGGGGCGGGCCAAAGCCCGCCGGTACACCCGTACCTCGTCCATCAGGCCCCAGTAGTTGTGCCAGCCGCTGCCCAGGGTCAACTCGCCGCCCAGGGAGAAGTCGCCGACGAATCCGGCCGGGATGGCGGTGGCGCCCTGGCTGTAGCCGTTGATGTAGATCTCCACCTGTCGCTTGTCCCGGTCGCAGACCAGGGCGACGAGGGCCCACTCGTCCAGCTTGAGGCCGGAGGCGGCCGACCCGCCGGCGGAGACGATCTTGTCGGCCTCGTCGCGGTAGCAAAAGTAGTATCCCGGCCGGCCGTTGCTGAAGATATCGATGACCAGATAGGCATCCGGATACGTGCCGAAGGCGAAGACGCGCCGCTGGTTCTGGGGGTCTTCGATCGTGAACTGCGCGGGCTTGAGCCACACGCTGAAGCTCCAAGAGCCCTTGCCGAACCGAAGCTCCTCCGGGATCTGAACACGTACGATTCCGGCGGACTGGCCGTCGAGAGAGAGAGCCTTGCCCGAAGGCGAATCCGTCCAGGCGGCGCCGACGGTGGCGTTCAGGGCATTGGCAGAGGCGTCGGTGGCGACGGTGCCCTGCCCCTCGTCGAAGGCATAGTGCAAAAGCAGGCCGTCCTGTGGCTGGGCCGGTGCGATGGTACACACGAGCGCGAGGAGAACAGCAGCGAGCAGTCTGTACATGGTGACCTCCCGAGGCGGCGGGCTCCCCGGCGGTCGCGGCCCGGCTAATCGCCCGGGCGCCGGCAGCGCGGGTAGGGCATGGAGTTAGTTCGCCTCGGACGGCGGGTAGGCCTGCCCGCGGCGCGGCCGGCGGGACAGGTCGCCCGCGGCGACTTGCGCAGTGAGGCCGGGAGTCTTGCTCTGCAGGCCGGGTTCTGTATACTGAGGGTGGCTCACCGGGATGACGGGTTGCGTCAGTCTCATCCATGCGGGGCGACCGAGAGCCGGCCGCTCCGGGGGGAGCAAGTGAGACCTCTCCGGTGCCGGCGAGCAAAGCCGGCTTCCGCTGCCCGGCGTTCGACATCGATGGAGAACGGGAGCAATGACGATGAACCGATTGAGGCGGGTCACTGTCACGGGGTTCAAGTCGATCCGGGAGATGGACCTGGAACTGGGCGACCTGACCGTCCTCATCGGAGCCAACGGTGCCGGAAAGTCCAACTTCGTGTCCCTGCTGCGGATGCTCAACTTCGCCATGACCGGGGCCCTGCAGCAGTGGATCGGGGAAAGCGGCGGCGCCGACAGCATCCTCCATTACGGGTCGAAGACAACGCCGCAGATGACCCTGGATCTCGAGTACGAGACCGACAAGGGCACCAATCGCTATCACGCCCGCCTGTTTGACGCCGCACCGGACACGCTGGTGTTCGCCGATGAGACGGTGGCCTTCACGCCCGGGAAGGCAGGCCGAGAAGGTGCGCCCGAGAGCCTGGGCAGTGGGCACAGGGAGTCGGCGGTGCCGGACGCGGGGCGGAGCGGGAACCGGCGAGCCGCCGCCGCACTGGGCTGCATGCGCGCCTGGCAAGTCTACCAGTTCCACGACACCTCGGCCTCGGCGACCATCCGCAAGCAGCACTACAAGCACGACAACCGGTACCTGCGGAGTGACGGCGGCAACCTGGCTGCGTTCCTGTACGGGCTGAGGGAGACCAAGCCTCAGTATTATGAGCGGATCGTCAAGACGATCCGGCTGGCCGCGCCCTTCTTCGATGACTTCGATCTCGAGCCGCTGGTGCTGAGCCCGGAGGACGTGATGCTCAACTGGAGGGAGGTGGGGCGCGAGATCGGAAGAGCACACGTCTGAACTCCA
>CAZXDD010000653.1:0-4433 GCA_964639415.1 uncultured Armatimonadia bacterium | reverse complement strand
TTCGCCACCCCCCCCGGGGGGCCCGCCCCTCGCCCCACCCCGGGGGCCGGGGCCCCCCGCCCGGACGATGCCCCCGTTGTTCGCGCACCCCGCTATCGCACCCCGCACGACGTCCACTGCCTCGCAAACGCCCATGGCGCCGTGATTGCCCTCGGCCGAATCGCCTCGGGGTTGACAGCCCCAGTGGGTGGAGGGCCGTGCAGAGTCTACTCTGTGAAATGTAAACGTTACTTGACTTAAACCGGCTTTCGGATGTATTATGCAACCCGATAGGTCCGTTACTGTTACTTAAGGCAGACGAGGAGGTAGTCCGTACCATCGACTGTATTGCGCCAGCAGAGCGTTGTTTGTTCGTCCGTGGATCGACCCCATTCGCCCCATGTCATAGCCCAATATGCCACTATTTCGTGATTATATAGCGAATAATCACATCATTAGGACTCGCATTCATCGACTACCAGGGCGAGTGGGAGTGGGAACCGTTGCGAAGGCGGGATGGCTGCCGCGCGACGGGGCACGTAGAGACCGGCTCAGGGGCTGTGTCTGCGTCGGCGTATCACGCATGGGAGTGAGCATAATTGATCTGTTCGCCTGGGTTTTACGCGTATCGGCTCATCTTGTTTCTTTCACTCATAGGTCTTTCTCTTGGTCCTGCGCAGGCGCACCTCATCGGAGGCTCGCAGATTCTGTCTTACTCCGATGTGGATACGCTCGCGGGATGGCTGGGCGAGGGCCCACTGCAACTTAAGAACATCTTCTCGACGGACAACGACGGAACGAATACACCCGCGGACTTCCACGCGGCCTGCGATGGGATGGGACGGACGTTCTCCATCTACAGCGTTACCAAGGGCGGCAACAACTACATCATCGGCGGCTACAACCCGCAGAGCTGGGACACCGGCGGCTCGCACATCACGTGGCCCCTTGAGCAGCGGACGGCGTTCATTTTCAACCTCACCACAGGCCTTTACCAGGGACAGAGAACCGACAAGGAAGGGTCGGTACAGACCCATAACCTAGAAGACCTCTGGCCCCACTTTGGGAACTACGACTTGAACGGATTCACGAATCCGGACGACCCGATGCCGTACTACCTTGCCTCGACCAACTACGGGGTTGGGGGCACCTACGAGCAGAACCTCTTCGGGGAGAAGAGGGGCTCGAGGTTCACGACAAACCGGCTCGAGGTGTTCGTCATATCCCCTGTTCCTGAGCCCTCGCTAGGTCTGTTGCTCCTTCTGGGGATCGTGCCGCTCGGGCTGATCTACAGGCGTCGCCGGCGGCGCCTGGCCGCCGACTGAGCGGGGGACTACGGGCTGATAAGGCTTTGATGGCGCCGCCCAGACGTTGGGCGGCGCTTTGTGTTGCCCCGTCTGTTGCCGGCCGAAGGAGGCGAACTCGCGGTGCAGGGGGAACCGATGCACAGCCACGCGCGCGATGCGCGGGACCTGCAGGACTAGCGAAGCTCCGCCTCAAACCGACGAGTACGGCGCGGAGATTCGCCTCGGGCGGTGCCACGGCCGGGCGGCGATCCCGCAGGGCGGGATCGCCGAGTCGGGCTGGAAAGCCCGACCTACGCGTTCACGAACGGCGCGATCGCGACCCCAGAACTTGGTTCATCTGTGCACAAGTCGGTGCACACAGGCATGTAGAGGCGCGGCCGAGAGGTCTGGCCGGCCCGGTTCCTGTCATTCTGAGCGTCGGCGTCGCAAGCGCCGCTTGGGCGAGGAATCGCGCTGGATGCCAGGAGATTCCTCGAGCTGCTCCCTCCGGGAGCGGACGCTCTGGGAATGACATTCCCGGCGAAGCCGGGGTTCTCGGCCGCACCCCCGGGACCGGACCCCGAGGCCGGGCCACCTGAGCATCGCAGGGCGCCCCACGCCCTGCTAAGGTGGAAAGCCGGCGGCAGCGGCGCCGCTTCGCGGTGGTGGAAGTGCGTGGCGCCCCGGTGCGTTCCGGAGCCGGCAGCAGTCGACCGACCGCAAGGAACGGGGCGCTCGAGGTCGGGCTACGCGCCCTGTCGGCCAGAGGCGGACTCTTCGGAGAGCGGCCAGCGAAGGGTGCTTGGCCTCAGGGGCGGCACCGGGTTCTCCAGACGCCTGACCTGCCAGAGGTATCTCTTTGCCGTGGACCGGTGGTGATCTGCCGTGCACATGGCGGAACATGAGCCATCGAGCTTGACCGGGCGGCCCTCCCGCGCGGCCGTGACGCCTCGGGCCGTGGTCATCGGCCTGCTGTGTATCACCGGGGTCGTGTTCCTCATCCACTGGGCGGAGCTGGTACTGGGCGGGGTCCGTGGCCATACGGCCATGGCCAATACCAGTATCCCTGTGGGCGCTTTCACCGCGCTATGCGCGGTCCTGGTGCTCAACGGTCTTGTAGGGCGCGCGAGGCGTCGGCTGCAGTTGACGGAAGCCGAGCTGGTGGTGATCTACTCCATGACGGCCGTGGCCACCGTACTGGCCTCCTCGGGTGCGGTGCACTTCATGGTCCCGGCGTTGGCGGCGCCCTACCACTTCGCCTCCCCGGAGAACAGGTGGGAGGACCTGTTCCACCGCTATATCCCGGCCTGGATCGGCCCCACCGACACGCATCTTCTGAAGCGGTTCTTCGAGGGCGGCGACACGATCCCCGTGGGCATGTGGCTGGGGCCGACGATGGTGTGGTCCGGCTTCGTGCTGCTCTATGCGCTGTGCAGCCTGTCCATCGCGGCGCTGGTGCGTCGACAGTGGGTGGACAGCGAGCGGCTCACCTTCCCCACGGTCTATGTACCGTTGGACATCACCGCCGCCGACGGGGCCTTCTGGCGCAATAGGATGGCGTGGATCGGGATGGCGATCCCGTTTCTCATCGGCACCCTCAACACGCTGAACCTGAACTTCCCCACGATCCCGAAGCTGGAGGTCCGCAATATCGACCTGTCCGGAAGCCTGCGGGATGCGCCGTGGAACGCCATGGGGGGGCTCTCGATCTCGCTGTACCCGTTCGTGATCGGGATTGCGTTCATTCTCTCCAGCGAGGTGACGTTCTCTTGCTGGTTCTTCTACCTGATGACCAAGGCCCAGCGCGTGTTCGGGGCGCTGGTTGGTCTCTCGGACTGGGGGACCGGGGGCCTGGCGCGCTTCCCTTTCGAGGAGCATCAGGGGGCGGGGGCGTTCGTGGCCTTGACACTGCTGGCGATCTGGATCGGCCGGAGGGAGATCTGGCGCACGATCCGGGCGGCCGTCGGCCATCGCGAGCCGGAGGACACCGCCGCCCGCGAGCGGTGGCCCGTGTGGGTGGCGGCGATCACGTTCACGGCGATGGTGGCTTTCTGTCGCGCGGCGGGGATGGGCATGAGCATGCCGGTACTGCTGCTCGGTCTATCACTGGTGTATCTGGTGGCCGCCACCCGGGTGCGGGCCGAGACGGGGAACGCCTGGCTGTTTGGGCCGCGAGTGGACCCGCAGACACTGATCGTCACCACCCTGGGATCGCGGAACATCCTGCCCCGCGACCTGACGATCATGGCCTATCTGGCCAGCATCTCGAGCTTCGACCTGCGCTGCGTCTCCATGCCTCACCAGCTCGATGCGTACAAGATGGCGCAGGCCCGGGACATCTCGCGTCCGGCCATGACCTGGAGCCTGGTGGTGGCGCTGGCAGTGGGGATTCCGGTGGCGTTTTGGGGTGCGCTTGTGGTCTGGCACCATGTGGGGGCTTTGGCCAAGGGGGACACCTGGCGGACGATGATGGGCAAGACGCCCTTCGACCAGTTGCAGGGCTATCTTCAGGCTCCGCAGGGCGCGGACCTGCTGGGCCTGCTGTTCGTGGCCGGCGGCCTGCTGGTGACCGTGGGGCTGTTTTGCCTGAGGACGAACCTCACCGCCTGGCCGCTGCACCCGGTGGGCTATGCGGTGGCCAATACGGCCAGTATGCGCAATCAGTGGTTCCCCTTCGTCCTGGCCTGGGCGTTGAAGAGCGCCGTACTGCGCTATGGTGGTCCGAGACTGTACCGGCAGATGCTCCCGCTTTTCTTCGGCCTGGTGGTTGGCGACTTCATCAACGGCGGGTTCTACACCCTGCTGGCCTGCTTCATCGACAAGATGCAGGTATACCCCATCAATTGGTAGGGCTGTGGCCCTGCCCGTGCCATGAGGTGACGCAATGGCCCGAGTGCTTGTTGTCGACGACGATCCCCGGATCGCGATGATGGTTTCCGAGCGTCTGCGGGCGCTGGGTATCGACACCGACACCGCCTCCAACGGTCGCGATGCGCTGGTTCGCCTGTGTGCGGCGACGGCGGAAGGAGCCCCCTACGACGTGGCGATCGTTGACATCGTGATGCCGGGCATCGACGGCTGGCAGGTGCTGAAGGCGATCAAGCACAACCCCCTGTGGAGCAGATCGGAAGAGCACACGTCTGAACTCCAGTCACGAGATTCCATCTC
>CAZXDD010000652.1:0-4443 GCA_964639415.1 uncultured Armatimonadia bacterium | reverse complement strand
CCGCCGTTGCCCCCGCCGTTACCCCCGCCGTTACCCCCGCCGTTCCCCCCGCCGTTACCTTCACCTGCCGTTCGGGCCGGCCTCCAGCATGTCCTCGAACGTCTTGCCCGCCGGGATCATCGGGAACACGTTCTCCTCCGGCGGCGTGCGGAAGTCCATCCAGACCGGCCGGTCGTCGATCTCCATGGCCCGCTGAAGCGTGGGGCGAACCTGATCGTTCTCGGTGACCAGGAAGCCCTCACCACCGAAGGCTTTGGCGAGGGCCACGAAGTCGGGGTTCCCGCTGAGGTCCACGCCGCTGAAACGCTGGGAGTAGAACAGATCCTGCCACTGGCGGACCATGCCCAGAGCGCTGTTATTGAGGATGGCCACCTTGACGGGCAGCTTGTTGATGACGGCGGTGGCCATCTCCTGCATGCACATCTGGATGGAGCCATCTCCGGCGATGTCGAAGACCACCTTGCCGGGGTTGCCCACCTGGGCTCCGATGGCCGCGGGGAAGCCGAAGCCCATGGTTCCCAGACCGCCGCTGCTCACGAACTGCCGCGGGAAGGAGCACCTGTAATGCTGGGCCGCCCACATCTGGTGCTGGCCCACTTCGGTGGCGACAATGGCCTGTCCCTGGGTGAGCTCGTGAATCTGCTCCACCACGTATTGCGGGGCCACGCCGCGTTCGGGCGCGCGGTCATAGGTGAGGGGGTGAGCCGCGCGCCACTGTCGGAGGTGGGTCTCCCATTCCCCGGCGGGGCGGGGCCGCACCTGAGGGACCAGGTCCTCCAGGACCATCCTGGCGTCGCCCACGATACCGATCTGGGCGCGGCGGACCTTGTTGATCTCGGCCCGGTCGATGTCGATGTGGATGACCTCGGCGTCGGGAGCGAACTTGGAGGCATCCCCGGTGACGCGGTCGTCGAAGCGGGCGCCGATGGCGATAATCAACCCGGAGTGCTGCAGGGCGTGGCTGGCATAGGCCGTCCCGTGCATGCCCGGCATGCCCATGGCAAGGTCATCGCTCTCGGGGAAGATGCCCTTGGCAAGCAGCGTATTGGTCACGCAGATGTTGGCCTTCGTCGCCAGTTGGCGCACCAGGTCGGCGGCTCCGGAGGCCACGGCTCCGCCGCCCACATAAAGCACCGGCTTATCCGCGGCGGAGATCTTCTCCGCGGCCAGCCGGATCAGTTCCGGATCGCCCCTGCCGGGCGGGTCGTAGCCGGGGATCGACTGGGTCTTGGCCCCCGTCCACTCGCACTGCCCGGCGGAGACGTCGAAAGGAATGTCGATGAGCACGGGCCCCGGCCGCCCGGTGCGGGCGACGTAGAAGGCCTCGCGCGTCACGTCCGCCAGGTCGCAGGGGTTCTTCACCAGGTAGTTATGCTTGGTGATCGGCATCGTGACACCGAATGTGTCCGCCTCCTGGAAGGCGTCGGTGCCGATATGCCAGGTGCGCACCTGCCCGGTGATGGCCACCAGGGGGACGGAATCCATGTAGGCGGTGGCCAGGCCGGTGATGAGGTTCATCGCCCCCGGGCCGCTGGTGGCCAGGCAGACGCCTACCTTGCCGGTGGAGCGGGCGTAGCCGTCGGCGGCGTGCACCGCGCCCTGCTCGTGGCGGGTGAGGATGTGGCGCAGCCCGCCGGCGGCCATCTTGTCATACAGCTTGTCGTAGATCGGGATCACGGCGGCGCCGATCAGCCCGAAGAACACGTCCACGCCTTCCTCTTCCAACACTCGGAGCAGAGCATCGGCTCCGGAGTAAGCTGTGTCGGCCATCGGCAACACCCCTCCATGGTGGACCGGAAAGCCCCGGCCCGCGTTCACCGGCCTTTGCGGGAGGCATTGCCACCTCCCGGGGGTGCTCAGGTCGCCTGTACGCCCCGCACCAGCAGGATCTTGCCGGTGCGCACCATCTCCTTGATGCCGTAGCCCTGCATGGTGTGGACGAAGGCGTCGATCTTCTCCTCATCCCCGGTGACCTGGAACATGAGGGTCTCGTCACCCACATCGACGATGTCGGCGCGGAAGATGTTGCCCAGGTCGATCATGTCCGAGCGGTTGCCGGCGGTGCAGGCCACCTTGCACAGGCACAGCTCCCGCTCGACGTAGATGTCATTGGTGTGATCGATGACCTCGATGACATCGATGAGCTTGATGAGCTGGTTGCAGATCTGCTCCAGCGTGAGCTCATCCCCATCGACGGTGATGGTCATGCGGGAGATATCGTCTCTCTCGGTGGCACTGACGGCGAGACTTTCGATGTTGAAACCGCGGCGCGCGAACAGCCCCGCCATCCGCGCCAGAACCCCGGGCTTGTTCTCAACCATCGCCGAGATGGTATGCTTCATGCCTCTTGCCCCCTGTCGGTCGTACGCGAGTCACGAGTCGGCGAGTCACGAGTCAACGGCGGACGGCGACGGTGACGGCGACGGTGACGGCCTAGAAGTCCGGCCGGAAACCCCACTTTGGCCGGGAATGTCATTGCCAGAGCGTCCGCTCCCGGCAAGAGTAGCTCGAGGAATCCCCCGGCATTCAGCGGGATTCTTCGCTATCTCGCTGCGCGAGATGGACGCTCAGAATGACAGGAAACGGGCCGGCCGGACTTCTCGGCCGCACCTCTAGACCCCTACCGGCGCCGTCTCCATCATGTCCTCGAAGGTCCTTCCCGCAGGGATCATCGGGAACACGTTCTCTTCCGGCGCCGTGCGGAAGTCCATCAGCACCGGGCGATCGTCGATCTCCATGGCGCGCTCCAATGTCGGGCGAACCTGGTCTTTCTCGGTGACCAGAAAGCCCACGCCGCCGTAGGCGTCGGCGAGTTTGACGAAGTCCGGATTGCCGGTCAAAGTCACCCCCGAGTAGCGCCTGGCGTAGAAGAGGTCCTGCCACTGCCGGACCATCCCGAGGTAGCCGTTATTGAGGATGGCCACCTTCACCGGGAGCTTGTTGACCGAGGCGGTGGCCAGCTCCTGGATACACATCTGAATCGAGCCATCTCCGGCGATATCGAAGACGGCCCTGTCGGGGTTGCCCACCTGGGCGCCGATTGCCGCGGGGAAGCCGTACCCCATGGTGCCCAGGCCCCCGCTGCTGAGGAACTGGCGCGGGAAAGTGCAGCGATAGTACTGGGCCGCCCACATCTGGTGCTGCCCCACCTCGGTGGCCACGATCGCCCGGCCGGAGGAGACCTCGCAGATCTGCTGGACGATGTACTGCGGCGCGATGCCCGTGTTCGGGTCGGCGTCGTATGTGAGGGGATGGTCGGCGCGCCATTGCTCCAGGTGCTGCTCCCACTCGCCCCGCGGGCGCGGCTGGATCTGCGGAAGCAACTGCCCGAGCACCAGCTTCGCATCTCCCGTGATGCCGATCTGAGCGCGGCGGACCTTGTTGATCTCGGCCCGGTCGATGTCGATGTGGATGACCTCGGCCTCGGGAGCGAACTTGGCCGGATCCCCGGTGACGCGGTCATCGAACCGGGCGCCGATGGCGACGATCAGGCCCGCATGCTGCAGGGCGTGGCTGGCATAGGCCATGCCGTGCATGCCGGGCATGCCCATGGCCAGCTCGTCGGTCTCCGGGATAGCGCCCTTGGCCAACAGGGTGTAGACCACGTAGATGTTGGCCCTGGCGGCCAATTGGCGCACGAGGTCGGAGGCCCCCGAGGAGATGACGCCGCCGCCCACATAGAGGATGGGGCGCAAAGAACCGTTGATCTTCTCGGCGGCCTGCCGCACCAGCTCCGGATCGCCCTTGCCCGGAGGGTTGTAGCCCGCGATCGCCTCCGGTGTGGCGTCTTTCCAGGTGCACTCTCCGGCGCTGACGTCGAAGGGCACGTCGATGAGCACCGGTCCCGGCCGGCCGCTGCGGGCGATGTAGAAGGCCTCCCGTACCACGTCGGGAAGGTCGCAGGGGTTCTTGAGCAGGTAGTTGTGCTTGGTGATCGGCATGGTGACACCGACGGTGTCGGCCTCCTGGAAGGCGTCCTTGCCGATGGCATGGGTCTTGACCTGCCCGGTGATGGCCACAAGCGGCACCGAATCCATATAGGCGGTGGCCAGTCCTGTAACCAGATTCATCGCCCCGGGCCCGCTGGTGGCCATGCAGACGCCCACCTTGCCCGTGGAGCGCGCATAGCCGTCGGCGGCGTGCACCGCGCCCTGCTCGTGCCGCGGGAGGATATGCCGGATCTTGCCCTCGGCCATGTGGTGGTAGAGCTTGTCATAGATCGGGATCACCGAGCCGCCGGGGAACCCGAACATGACATCCACGCCCTCGTCCTCGAAGACCTTGAGCAGTCCGTCCGCGCCTGTGAATGTAGCACCGGCCATAGTATCGCACCCCATGTTGCCGCGGAGCTTCTGCAGCGAGTCAAGCCCCCGCTCCCGCAGGGCCGGATGCCGCCCCTGACGGGGCTGTACGGCGAGAGGCCGCCGCCGGCGTTGACGTCGC
>CAZXDD010000651.1:0-4445 GCA_964639415.1 uncultured Armatimonadia bacterium | reverse complement strand
GTACACCTCGGCCGTCAAGCTCTCCTCCGCCGCTTGGCATGCTGAGCGTGGGCTGAACCAACTCCTCACCAAGGCGCTCTCAGCCTTCGTCCTCCAGGACTGCGCACACGGAGTATCGGTGTCGGGCTTTCGCCTCCTCGCTTTCTTCGTTCTCTTCGGGTTGAGCTTCGAGGTTCTGGCGCAAACCAGACGGTGGGGCAGGTTCGCTCGGCATGTCGCCGTATCGATGGCGACGACGGGGGCCGCCCTGGCTGTGCTCCTGCTCGCCCGCGACATGCCCGCCTACCAGGCCGGACCCTACCACCCGCTGCTTGACCCCAACACGGCTCAGCCTCTCACCGCCCTGCTTCTCCTCGCTGTCTGGGTGTGGCACTACGCCTCTTGCGCCGTCCTGCAGGCCTCCGACGTGGTGGGATTCCGCCAGACGGCTGCCCTCGTGCTGCTGTTTGCCGCCTTCGGCATCTGGTTCGCACCGGCCCGGGAACACCGCATGTCCCCGGCGGTCGGCCTCATCTCGGAGCGTGGGGCCGCCAACACCATCTACAGTTGCCCCGCACACGGACGCTACGGAAGGACAGGCGGAGGGATGTACGGGCTGCTGCCCTTATACCTGGCGGACATGGGCTTCCGGTCGGCTGTGCTCGAGCGCCCGCTCACCCGCCAGAAGCTGGAGCCATTCAGCGTGACGGTACTGCTGATGCCCATGCCCTTCGAGCCCTTCGAGCCCACGGAGCGTGAGGCCATCCGGCAGCACGTTGCGCGCGGGAAGTCACTGCTCATCGTCGGTGACCACACAGGAGGCGGCTCCTTCACCGCTCACGTGAACGACTTGCTGGACGGGACAGGGATGCAGCTCAGGTCTGATGCCGGATGGCCAAGAGTGCCCCACTGGTGGTGGGCCGTGGATGCGCGGAGCCACCCAGCGGGTGTGGGAGTGCGGGGAATCGCGGATGCCGCGGCCACGTGTACCAACGTGGGCGGCACTCTGGACATCCACTGGCCTGCCGAGCCCTTGCTGATCGGACGGTATGGGTGGGCGGATCGGGGCGATCCGCTAAACGTGCAGATGGGCGGCCTGGGCGACAACCACAGAGGCCCCGACGAGCCGGTGGGCGATCTCGTACTGGCCGCATCGTCGATGCTTGGGCGAGGCAAGGTGATCCTGTTCGGCGACTCGTCCGCGTTCCAGAATGGCGCTCTGCCGCAGTCGCACGCCTTCGTGCGTAGTGTCCTTAGCTGGGCCTGCTGCCAGACAAAGCTCGCCCCGCTGCGAGGCAACACGGCCATCGCCGTCACCGCCCTCTTGTTGGGGTTGCTGATGCTGCGGCGGACAGTGGTGGGCATCGGCTGGCTGGCGGCAGCGGGGACCACGGTTCTCGTGCTCGGCGCCATCTGCCACGTCGCACGAATGCCCGTGGCCCCGCAGGCCCCCCAGGCCCCCGCCGCCAGGAGGGCCGGCATCGACCTGAGCCACGTCAACCTCACATCGCTCGCAAACTCCAGCGGAAACGCGTGCTGGGGGCTCGTGCAGACACTGCAGCGCGAGAAGTACCTGCCCTACGTGCTTAGTCGGTTTGACTGGCAGAGCGTCTCTCACCTTTCGGTGTTGGTCATCCCGGCGCCCCTCAAGTCGCTTTCTGATGCCGACCTGCTGCTGTGCCGGCGCCACTTGGGCGGCGGAGGGCGGATCGTCCTGACTGTCGGCCACGAGCAGCGCCACGGCGCCCAGAAACTCCTCGATTGCCTCGGAGTCAGCGTCTCTGAAGTGCCACTGGGCCGGCTTTCCGTGGCTTGGCAGGGCTCTGAGGTTCAGTTCTACGAGGCGTGGCCACTGCACGTGCGCGACGCCGCGGGCTCGGCACTGCTATCGGATGGTGCGTGGCCGCTTGCGGCGGAGGTTCGCTCCGGGAAGGGAACAGCACTGGTTGTCGGTGATTCGTTCTTCTGCCTCAATAAGAACCTGGAGAACCAGGAGACGCACTATCTGGGGAACATCCTGTTTCTGGGCGACTGGCTATCTCAACGCGGTCCGCGGGGAGGCAAGGGGCGGTGAAGGGCGCATGGATCGGGGGCTTCCTGCTCTGCGTCGGATGGGTGCTGGTGCTTCCGGCTCTCGGGCATCCCCATCTCTGCGCCGGGCTCGCCGCCTTCATCGCCGGCGTCGTGGTCTATGTCTGCAGCCTTCGCGCTCTGGTGAGTGCGCCCTGGGTCTGTCCGGTCTGGCCGATCCCCGTTGCCGCCGCGGTGGCTGTCCTGACGCCCTGGCCGTGGTGCGTCGCTCCCGCGGTAGTCGCCCTGGCGGCCACGGCCAAGTCCCGGCCATCCCAGCACCACATGGGCGCGGCCACCGCATTGCTGGTACCCACGGCTGTGCTTGCCGCTCAGGCCCTGGTGCTTGCCCCGGCTCTCCGGCTCTGGTGCAACTGGCATTCCACCCCCTGGCTCTCGGGCTGCATGGTCCGTCTCCTCGGGCTTCTGCGGATACCCGCGGGCGCCACCGGGGACGTCCTCTACGTCGGCGGCATGGACATGCCGCTGCAGATCTCCCTGGCTCCGGAGCGGTACGGGTAAGGGCAACCAGGCGACCTGCGCGCCGGGGGTAACTTGCGGGGTCCAGCCCACCTGCCCGGGGCCAACATGCGTGGGCCCGACCTGCGTGGAGCCCACATGCGCGCCGAACGAGACGTGCGGGGCACAGGACACCTGTCTTGCCGCCACCTGCGATGGGCCCGGAGGGCTCTGCGAACAGCCGACGTACCACACGACCTGCGATGGCCCGACCTGCGTTGGCGACACATGCGGGCAACCGACCTGCGAAGCCACGTGCGCCCCAAACGACACGTGCGTCGTTGGCCCCACGTGCCAGTGGGCCACCTGCCCGCCGAACGCCACGTGCGTCGAGGCGCCCACTTGTGCCCAGGCAACGTGCCAACCAAACCCCACCTGTGTGGGAGGCGACACGTGCGCGGGCAACCCGACGTGCGAGGGAGTGGAGACCTGTGGGACGCAGGCCACGTGTCCGGGGGTGAACACGTGCGCGCCGCAGCCGACGTGCGAGGCCGAAACGTGCCCCCCAAGCAATACCTGCGGCCTTCAGGCGACCTGCCATGGCACGACCTGTGGCGGAGGTCTCACGTGCGGCTTCCCGTGTGTGACGCTTCTAGTCCCGTGTGAGATTGAGTGGTCGGTGCGCGCCCCCACCGGCTCAAGCGGCTCCGGCAACGCAGGCCTCTGGTATGGGGCGCGCGCGGTTCTGGTGGCTTTGATCGGCCGCGAACTCTTCTCTTGTGGAGGGCTCCAATGAGAACGCCATGCTCCTGTGCGCCTGGTGAGCGCGCCGCGCGGTTCCCAACCCGATCGATGGCGGTGTCGGTTGTGTGGTCGGCGCTCGCCGCCGCCGTCCTGTGGCTGAGCCCCGCTGCCCCGGCCGATGACGATGTGGTTACGCTGTCGAGGGTGCACGTTCCCGTCTGCGAGGTGGTACAGGCGCTGGCGGATCGCGGCGAAGCCGAGGGCGTGCGGTTTGACGGCCCCGGCCCGCAACCGGATGTCACGGCGCTCGTGAATGACGCGTCTCGGGCGGACGTCGCCCGGGCCGTGGAGGTCGCGACGCTGACCGCGATCGGTAACGGGTCGGTATGCTCGAATCCGGAGGACCTGGGGCTGGGAGAGGAGCTTGCCAAGACGCGGGAGCTGATGCTCTCGCGGATAGTCGTTGGCTGCGCCGAGTTGGCGCACCTATCGGCGGAGACGCCGGAGTTGCTCGGAGACGATGCGCTGCGACAGGCCGTTGCTCTGGCCGACGTGGCGGCCGCGCGTGCCAAGGGGTTGAAGCCCGCCGACCTGCAGATCGTCCGCAGGCACTGGAACCTGATGCCCCTGATCCTCGCCCCCGGAGGACTGAGTGTCGCCCGTCTCGTGGCCTCGATGACCGACAAAACGATACTCTCACTGCTCGGTGGCCCGGTACGTGTGCGCCCCTGGGCTTTGTCGGAGGCGCAACGCGGCTGGGCCGAGGAGGCCCTGAGAGCCGCGTGCAACGAGACCAGCCCCCTTACGGCCGTGGGCTTGCGCTATGTTCCGGCCTACGCGGTGCCGAACTGGCCGGACGCCAGGCCGGCGGGGGTGATCCTTTGTGACGTGACGGGCACCACAGGTTCGGCGGGATTCTGGGCCGATGTGACCTCCGGCCTCGGACACCCGGGGGTGCTCCAGACCCCCCCGGAGGGCTGGTACCTTCAACCACCCCCATCGTGGCCCACGGCACCCCGGGCCGAGACCGCATTGCTCCGGGTGCTGCCCCCCGGCGATCCCGGCGTTGCGGGGGACTCGTGGGCGGAGACACTGCAGATGCTGCACCGCGATATCGGCCTGGATGTCGTCTCCGACGCATTCCCGGCCGTTGCCGGAGAGTTCACGCCGCTGCCGCGGCCAAATGAGCCTTT
>CAZXDD010000650.1:0-4448 GCA_964639415.1 uncultured Armatimonadia bacterium | reverse complement strand
CGCCGTCACCCCCGCCGTCACTCCCGCCGTCACCCCCGCCGTCACCCCCGCCGTCCATTCAGCTTGACCCGCTTTCCTTCGGCCTCGTATAATCCAAAACGACATCGGCACAACGGTCCGGTACACCAATAGCGCTCAATGCCGCAAAGCGAGGGGGCCAGCATCTCGTGGTAGACGACGACCTCGACCTTGAGATGGACATGGACTCGACCGACGTACCCAGGCGCCGTAGGCCGGCACCCAGACCTCCCGCTGCACCCCCGCCGCCGCCGGACACCACGCCGGAGACCGCCCCGGCCGCGACGTCGGACAAGACCCCGGACAAGACCGGGCAAGCGGCCAGGAAGGTGCAAGTCGTGCCCTCCGCCAGGAAGGGGTTCGTCGCCAGGGTCGGCGCCGCCATCGGCGGGATGGTGGCCAAGGTCCCCGTTCCCGAGTGGAATGCGCGGAACTTCATCATCGGTCTCCTGGCGCTGCTGGCTCTCGTGTTGATTGTGGAAAACTGGCCTTTGATGCGTCTGAGCTTCCTGGGCCTGCACGCGGACGTCCCCAAGTCCCTGGTTCTGATCATCGCGCTGGCGGCCGGCTTTGCCCTGGGCTGGCTGATGTTCGGGCGCCAGGCGAAGGCCCCCAAGCCCAAGGGGTCCGACTGAAGCGGCACTGGAGGACCTATGAGACACCGCCTGTTAGCAGTCGCGGTCAGCTTAGCCGCTGTCCCCTACCTGCTCTTGTCCTCATCGCGGCAGGCCGGGGTCATCACCCACCTGGCCCC
Source organism: uncultured Armatimonadia bacterium (assembly GCA_964639415.1). GTDB lineage: Bacteria > Armatimonadota > Zipacnadia > Zipacnadales > JABUFB01 > CAYRFY01. The sequence continues at coordinate 3,676 of CAZXDD010000650.1, read as the reverse complement.
CGACGGGTCCGGCGAGCGCCTGGTCTATGCCCGCGCCGCCACCGACCGCGCCCCCGAGGCGCTCAAGTACGTCCGCCGCGCCATCCCCACCCAGGCCCGGGAGGGCCGCAGCCTTGAGACCGAGAGTCTCCTCTTGTGGCGCGACATGCAGGGGGCCAATCTGCAGCGCATCGCGGATGTCGAGATCACCACCAGGGGCATCATCCAGGCGCCGTTGTCCATCTTCACCTACCATACCTGGAAAGAGACCCTCAGCTTCGATCGCGGAGAGGCCACGGAGGTCGAACTCCAGGGCAAGGGCCTGGCAGAGCTCAAGTACATTCTCCGCATGCCGGGGAAGGTGATCTCCCAAAGCCCGCCGGCGAAGGTGGAAGACAACAAGATCGAGTGGGATGTGAGGCCCTCGGCCAACGCGCAGACCTTCAGCGCCGAATCCCGCACGGTGCGCTGGGCCTACATCCTTCTGCTTCTGTATGTGCTGGTGTTCCTCGGTGTCAAGACCGCTCAGTATGCCCCGCGGGTGGCCAGGCAGATTCGCAGACGGCCGCGGAGGATCTGAGAACGCCGCGGGGCGATCGCCCGTGGGCCGCGGGCGGCCGGTCCATGCCCTCTGCGTCCGCAGACCTTGCGGCCGATCCTCCCGGCCATTCCCGGACCACAGCTTCGCAGGCCGCGGACCTTGCTCCGCGGCCATCTTCACGTTTGGGGGAGCGCGTACCGATGATTGATCTGCGCAGCGATACCAAGACCATGCCCACGCCCGAGATGCTACAGGCCATCGTGGCCGCCGAGGTGGGCGACGACGTCTCCGGCGAGGACCCCACCGTCAACGCGCTGGAGAGACACTGCGCCGAGCTCCTGGGTAAGGAGGCCGGCCTCTTCGTCACCTCCGGGACCCAGGGCAACCTGGTGGCCTTCATGGCCCATACCACCCCGGGCCAGATGCTCGTCTGCCACGAGAGCGCCCATGTCTTCGTCTACGAGCAGGGCGGCATGTCGCGCATCGCGGGTCTGCTGCTGCAGACCGTGCCCGGCAAGTACGGGGTCATCGAGCCCGACGTGCTGCAGGCCGCGATCCCTCCGGAGGATATCCACCGCTGCCCGCTGGGTCTGGTGGAGCTGGAGAACACCCACAACAACTGCGGCGGCACAGTGCTTACCAGGGCCCAGATCGACGCCGTGGCGGAGGTGACCCACAGGCACGGGGCCAAGCTGCACATCGACGGCGCGCGGATCTTCAATGCCGCCACGGCCCTGGGGGTCGAGGCCAGGGACCTCGTGGCCGAGGCCGACTCGGTGCAGTTCTGCTTCTCCAAGGGCCTCGGAGCGCCGATCGGGAGCATGGTGGTGGGTGAGGCGGGCTTCATCCAGGAGGCCCGGCGGGCCCGCAAGGTGCTCGGTGGCGGCATGCGGCAGGCCGGCCTGCTGGCCGCCGCGGCTTTCTACTCCCTAGAGCACGGTGTTCCACGTCTGCAGCAGGACCATGACAATGCCCGCAGGATCGCCCAGGCGCTGGCCGCCCTGCCCGGTATCGTCATCGATCTGGACAGCGTCCAGACCAACATCATCTACTTCCAGGTCTGCCGGGACGACCTCAGCGCGCCCCAGCTTTGCGACCGTCTGGCACAGCACGGGATCGCCACCTCGGCCCGGGACCAGACGACGATCCGCTTCGTCACCCACCGGGACATCTCGGCCGACGATGCCGAGACGGTGTGCAGCGCGCTGAGGGATGTGATGGGGTAGGTGCGTGGGCCGGGCACAGAAACGCGGACACGCAGGGGGCGCGGGGCGGCGAAGTGAGACCGCCACGCCGGTCGGACGCCGGAGTGAACAGGGTGTCGCCACCCCCGTTGCCGTCGTCCCCAAAGCACCTTGACGCATGTCGGACACCGTGGTAGTTTAGCCACGCTATCCCGTCTGAGCCCCGCGTCAAACGCGCGATTGAGAGGAGCTTCCTCACATGCCACACGTGATCGACTGCGACAAGTGCACCTCCTGCGGTTCCTGCGCCGAGGTCTGCCCCGTGTCCGCCATCTCCGAGGGTGAAGAGTGCTACGTGATCGACCCCGACGTCTGCACCGACTGCGATCTGTGCACCGGAGAGTGCGCGGTGGACGCGATCTCGGAGGAGTAGGACCCTCTTAGGTCGGGATGTTCCGGTGAAGTACCCAGGGACCGCCCGCAGTGGGGCGGTCCCTGCTTTTTGCAGTTGCCCTCAGAGCCAGAACGCCTCCGGGCCCTCGGCGTCTGGAGGTGCCGGCGGCGTCTCAGGAGAACCCGCCATGGGAGGACCGGGCTCCGGCGGCGTCCCCCTGCCGCAGGCGCCTCTGATCTGCCTGGGGGTGAGCCAGATGCAGCCGACCGGAGGGCCGTTCACCGCGCGCCGGGTCTGCCCGCAGTGTGGCAAGCCCGTGCAGCCGAGCGACACGCACTGCATGGAATGCGGGCAGTTCCTGCCGCCCCCGCCCAGACCCCAGCCCCGTCCGGCGACCCCGCCGCCCACTCCGGCGACGACCGCGCCCGCTCAGACTCCCTCCGCGCCCGCTCCGCCGAGTTCGCCTGCTCGGCCGGGTCCGTGGGCTGCATACGCCGCGGAAATCGTCCAGTACTACGCCAGAGCCGAGGAGAACTCGAAGGCCGCGGCGGGTTTCTCCCTGTGTGTGGGTATCGTGTTCCTGGCCGCCGGGGCCGTTCTGTGCCTGGTTCCCACAGGCCCGCAGCCCGTGCTGCTTGCGGGCGTGGCCCTGAGCACAGGCGCGGTCGGCCTGATCGTTGCCCCCCTCGCCTACGAAGCCGCCCGCCGCAACCGCTGGGCAAGGATCATGCTGGAGCTGAACGTCTCAATGGCGGACAACCTCGAGGCGATGAGGAGGGGGCTGGGGAGGGGGAAGGTGGGGTGCCACGCTGAGTTGCCGGACGACGAGGCCGCGATGCCTACGGGTCATTGGCCCGCATTCACGCCCGCGGCACAGGTCGGGCGCGACGCGCCGAGGGCTCCCCGACGGAGCCCGGCGCGGACATCCGCGGCCCGTGCCGTCGGCGGGTGCCGATGGCGGATTCCGCCCTGTGTCGATTGGGCCACGTTTTGGTATAATAGGGGGGCGCACAAGGTCGTCTCAACCACACAGGAGGTATTGCCGGTGACCGCACGCTCCCTAATCGTCTTGTTGGTGATCGCCGCGTCGGTTCTGTCGCCATGCGTTCACGCCGGAGTGATCTACGTCGCCCCCAAGGACAGCGCAGACCTGGAGGCCGCCAAGGCCCTGGATGCCGTGGCGGTGGAGAGGACCTTCCACAAAGCTCTCGACCGTGCCGCCGAGGAGTTGGCCAAGCCCGGCGCTCAGACTGTGGTGGTCAAGCTCGCCGAGGGGACCTACACGGGACAGGCGGGGGCCGGATCCTGGGAGTTCGAGAGGGTCAACAATCCCGAAGCCACCCTGAAGATTGTCGGCGGCTACTACGACGGCTTCACCAAACGGGACCCCTTCGGTCACATGACGATCCTGCAGACCTCCGAGGGCCGCGACGGTGCCTTCATCAACTTCACCACCCGGTCGGCTCTGGCCGAGCTGGTGATCTCCGGGCTCGTCTTCGATGCCGCGCCCTCCAACGTGTACGACGGCGGCGTCCTGATGAAGGGCAGCTCGCGCACATACCCCCTCCTGGCCTTCGG
>CAZXDD010000649.1:0-4459 GCA_964639415.1 uncultured Armatimonadia bacterium | reverse complement strand
GCCGCCCTGGCCTCCTCGTCGCCCGACATCTCGACAAACCCGAAGCCTCGCGAGCGACCGGTGTCACGGTCGGTCACGATGCTCACGTGCTTGACGGTGCCGAACTGCTCGAACACATCTCTCACATCGCCCTGCGAGGTCTCGTACGACAGATTTCCTACGTAGATGCGCATAGCGACCTGCTCCCTGCCGTCCCTGGCGGACGTCCGGTGCGCGAGTGGCACAGAGCCCGGGAGGCAGAGGGCGCAGGTCCGCCGACGGGGCCGTGCGGAATGCAGTCGAAGCCAGAGGCTGCTGGTGCGTGAGGGGGTGACAAGATGGTGCTGACATACATGGCCGAGCCACTCGCTGCGCGGCTGTCTGCGCCCGCCGCGATGAGTCTGGCGGCGCTATTCCGCACCCGTCGGCGCCCCACCTCCATGCCTGTGAAGTTTTTCCGCCACACCATCTTGGCGCACCCGGCTCTCGCCGCAGGCGCCCGCTGTGACAGGCAGGGGGCACCGACCCGCAGAGCGAATACTGCTGCGGCCGGAGCGTGGAGGCCTCCGGACGCTCCGACGGCCGCCGGCATCGCCTCCCACAGGCCGTGAGATCCGACGCATCTGAAAGGTTGATCCACAGTGAAGGTTCTCCAAGTCACCTCCACCAGCAGCTTCGAGGTGCTCGACCTGCCCGTCCCCGAGCCCGGACCGGGGCAGGTGCTCATGCGGGTGGAGGCCATCTCCACCTGTCCCCAGTGGGACCTGCACCTGCGCCACAATGAACCCATGTTCGTCGGCCATCAGTTCCACTATCCGTACACGCCCGGTCAGCCCGGCCACGAGGGGGTAGGCACCATCGAGGGCTTGGGACCCGGAGTCGAGGGCCCCGCCGTGGGCACGCGGGTCTGCGCCTGGCGCGATCAGGGCCACGACCGCCAGGGCTGCTACGCCCAGTTCGTCGTGATGGAAGCCGGCAATGTCATCGCGGTCCCCGAGGACCTCCCGGCCGCCGCCCTCGCCCCTCTCGAGCTGGCCATGTGCGTCGGCACAGTCTTCCGGATGCTCAAGGAGATGGATGTCATCGCGGGCCGGAGCTTCGGCGTGTCCGGCCTGGGGCCGGCGGGCCTGGTGGCCATGCAGATGGCCAGGGCCGAGGGGGCGACGAAGGTCGTGGGCTTCGACCCGGTGACCGAGCGGCGTCAGTTCGCTCTCGGCATGGGCGCCGATCGGTGCCTGGACCCGACGGCAGACTGCTCCGCAGACCTGCCGGAGCGCCTGCAGACCTCGGTGGACTGCCACGGGGCGAAGGCCTCCGTCGAGTCCACCATGGACCGCACCAGCGACGTAGTGGCGCTGTTCGGCGTGCAACGAGAGGACTACACCTACGCCCTGCGCCACGGCGGCATCCGCCTGTGCGGCTACAAGGGCCACTTTCTCGAGTCCGCCCAGTACGCTCTGGATCTCATCGTCGCCGGAAAGCTCAATCTGGCCCCCCTGTGCACGCATACCCTTCCCCTGGAGCGTTACGGTGAGGGCATCGACCTTTTGGAGCAGCGCAAGGCGCTGAAGGTGCTCTATAGGCCGTGGGAGTAGGCCGGGGGCCCACGTACGCCCTCTACCGTCGTCGTATGGCGGGGGCCGCATGACGGCCGTATCGTCATCCGGCCCCCGCCGTACGGCACTCACGCCACCCGAGGGGTTGGCAGCGGCCCCCCCATACGCGTATGCGCTGCCAGACCGCTACTTTGGCCTCCGCCTGCGCCACGGAGAAATGCGACATCTGCAGGGCATTCGAGGCGGCAGTCCTGCCGCCGGCCGCGCGGACCTCGACACCCTCCCATGGGCCCCTGTCTACGAGCCGCTACTCAGCGGAGCGACCTGCCGTCCGAGGGCAGATAGACGCGGGGGGGGCCGAGATGTTATCATGATGGCACAGAGTGTTATCATACCGGAGTACTCGCATGGTACGCACGCAGATCCAGTTGACGGAGGCTCAGGCCGAGGCGTTGCGGCGTCTGGCCGCCGAGCGTGGGGTGTCCATGGCCGAGTTGGTGCGCCAGAGCGTGGACGACCTACTTCGTCGCAGCGACGCCGTCGACCGACGCGAGGTGCGGCGAAGAGCCATCGCCGCTGCGGGCACGATGAACAGCGGCATTCCAGACCTCGCTCGCAGGCATGATGAGTACCTCGCGGAGGCGTACGACCCTTGAGCATCTACGTGGACACCTCGGCGCTCCTCGCAGTGGTCGACGTCGCCGCGGCTGAGCATGGCGCGGTCCGCCAGGTCTGGGAGGAGTTACTCCTGTCTGATGAGACGCTCCATGCCTCGAACTACGTGATCGTGGAGACACATGCTCTGCTACAGCGACGCTTTGGCATGGCGGCGATACGCCTGCTCGAGGGCGTGATCGCTCCGGTCCTTCTCGTCCACTGGGCCACGGAGGAGGAGCACCGCGCTGCGGCGAAGGCGGTGCTGGCCGCCAACCGCCGTGACCTCAGCCTGGTGGACTGCCTGAGCTTCTCTGTGATGCGTGAGCTGGCGATCCAGACGGCCCTGACGCTGGATCCGCACTTCGCCGAACAGGGATTCAGGATGCTGCCCGAGGCCTGAGGGCGCCGCCCCGATGGGACACACGCCCCTCGCCATCTGCCCATCGCCCCTATCGGGGCTGACGGCGACGGCCTTGGGGCCGCGCAGAGGGCGGGGACGGGCGCGCGTGGGCAACTCCTGGGGCCGACGAGCCTGTGGACGAAGTCCCTGCGCCGCGTTGGGCGTGCGCGCCGGTGGAGCGTCCCGTGGCCAATTGCGGCCTTCATGCGGAGCTGAGCCGTACCGGCAGCCATGACGGCACTTGCCCGACGCGTGTCGCGCCCTGGCATCCGGGCCACGGGCGGCCCTGTTGACCCGGCCGACAGGCCCTGACGCCCCCGGCTCGTTGTGTGTCGCCCCTGGCGGGGCAGAACGGCGACGGCTCGCGCCCCCCAACCGCTGCGTTCCTCGCCATCTGCCGTTGTCGTCATCCTACCGACCCTGTTTCGGGGCCGTTCCCCGCCGCTACCGCACGCAGGTGTCTTGGCTCCCGCGCGGAACTGATGGGCATCATGCGCCGGAGGTCGTCGATGAACGTCCTTGATTGTGGCTTCACTGCTGCTCTGCTTGCCCTCGCCTACTCGGCAACGGCCCAGCCCCTGCCGCAGTTTGGCAGAGAGACCTTCAACTGCTCGGCCGATGGCTCGCGCTGGCCGTACCTTGTCCAGGCTGTTCCCGAGCCTACAGCGGTGCTCATCTACCTGCATGGCCACTACAGCGATGAGACCCAGGGGATGACCGAGGGGATCTACAACGACGGTTTCGGCAAAGTGCGTCGCGAATGTCTGGTCCGGCAGTGGGCCTACGTGTGCCCCTGGTATGGGGGCAATACGTGGATGGGGCCGCTGGGCGAGCAGGGCCTGGCCGACCTGATCGGCATCCTGAGACAGAAATGGCCGGGCAGGCCGGTGTATCTGTGCGGCGGCTCCATGGGCGGGTCTTCAACGCTGGTCTTTGCCACTCGCAGGCCGGACCTGATCGACGGAGCCATCGCTCGCTGCCCCGCCGGTGACATCGAGAGCTACTACCGTTTCGCCGCCTCGGCGCAGGAGAACGCGACGCTGCAGAACATCGCGAACGCCATCGGCATCCACTACACCACCGACGGCCACGTGCTCCAGGACGAGCTTCGCGGCCGGTCGGCGGCGCTGAATGCCGAGCGCCTGACCATGCCGGTGCACATCATTCACGGGGCGAAGGATACCCTCATCCCCGTGGAGGGGACGCGACGCCTGGTGGCACGGCTGCAGGAGCTGGGACGGCCGGTCAAGTACGTGGAATTGCCCGAGGGGGGCCATGACTCCCCGGTGAATGAGGTGGACTGGAATGAGGCCTTCGACTTCGTCGCCGCCGGTGGCAGACCGTGATCCTCCGGCAGGCCCCACCGGGAAACGGCCGGAGACGGAAAGGACGCGTCGAGCATGGGCCAACACGACGAGACACAGGAAGAGGGCCCGCAGCGCGTGGTGCTGCAGGGCGTGGTCGACGAGCGCCGACGACTGTCGGATGAGCTGGCGCAGCAGTATGGCTCGTGCAACTGGGTGCTACAGGTAGGTGCCCCGAGCGCGGTGTTCCACAGCCTGCTGCAGATGCGCGCGGCTGGCCGAACCGGCCCGGACTACCACACACTGGCCGCCGTGTCCGGCGCCTGTGCCCTGACGCCCTACTCCCCCACCGACTCGCGGGGCATGCTGGCCTTCGCTCTCGTTGATCCTGAGAAGCGCATGGGCGAGGCCACCGGCTGCCTTTGGGAGAGTGTGTACGTGACGGGCCTCGAGGAGACCTGGAACTGCATGGTGGCAGACATCGAGAGTGGGCGACCTCCCCGATTGTGCTGGCACGGGCACACACTTGACACCGCGGCCATTGTAGGCTACGGTGGGGGCCA
>CAZXDD010000648.1:0-4467 GCA_964639415.1 uncultured Armatimonadia bacterium | reverse complement strand
ACCTGCGCGAGGGCCGGGAGGCTCAGGCCGGCGCCGAGGGCGGCGGCAGAGGTGGTGAGAAAGCGGCGACGATCCATAGCAGCACAACTCCGCATGTGAGTCAGCGAGTCGCGAGTCGCGGGTCTACGGCTAACGGCGTCGACGGCCAACGGCGGACGGCGTGTACGCCTATCGGCGAAGGAGAAGGGCTCTTTACTGCCACACTCCGGGGATCTTGAGCCCGCACTTGGTGCAGGCGCCGGTGGCGCCGTCGAAGGCCACCGCGCTCACATCGTACCCGACGCGGCCGATCATCTTCGCCCCACACTTGGGGCAATACGTGCTCTCCCCCGGATCGCCCCCCAGGTTGCCCAGGTAGGTATAGCGCAGACCCATGTTGAAGGCGATCTTGCGCAGCCGGCGCAGAGTCTCGATCGGTGTGGGCGCCACATTGCGGAACTTGTACTGTGGGAAGAACCGGGAGATGTGGAGGGGCGTGTCGGCGCCGCAGTTGTCCAGTATCCAGCGACACATCTTGCCAAACACCGCGTCGTCGTCGTTGTACCCCGGCACGACAAGATTGGTCAGCTCCAGCCACAGCCCCCGGTGCCTGCGCACCCGCTTGATGTTGTTGAGCACCGGAGCCAGGGAGCCACCGGTGACCTTCTTGTAGAAGTCCTCCGTGAACCCCTTGAGGTCGATGTTGACCGCGTCCACGCTCTTGCAGATCTCCTCGAAGGGCTCCGAGTTGAAATATGCCGCGGTATGCACAAGAACCCGGATTCCGGCGGGGCGGGCGAGTTGGGCCACATCCAGGACGTACTCGATGGCCTGAAGCGGCTCGCTGTAGGTGAAGGTCACCGACCGATAGCCGTGCTGCCGCAGTTGCTGAACCAGCCCCTGGGGCGAGAGGTTCTTGTTGTCCGTGGCCTCGGGCCGCGCCTTGGCGAAGGCCGCGCTCTGACAGTACTTGCAGTCGAGATTGCAGCCGGCGAAACCCAACGCCAACGACTTGGTGGCCGGGAGGAAGTGGAAGAACGGGCCCTTCTCCATGGCGTCGGAACGGATCTCGCAGGGCTTGCCGTAGACCTTGGAGACATAGACGCCGTTGTCGTTTTCGCGCACGCCGCAGGTGCCCCGCTCGCCGGGCTGTATCTCGCACAGGCTGGGGCACAGGTCGCAGGTGGTCTCCTTGCCCTTCTTCACATGCCAAAAGAGAGCCCGGTGGCTGGATACGTTCCCTCTGGCCTGACAGGGCAAGACGGCGATTTTGTTGGCGAGATGTACCGCCCCAGAGGGTGCCATGCCCGCGGCGACACCCGCGGCGGCGCAGGTGCCGATGAAGTCGCGGCGTCCCATGGTGTGGTCATCCATGCCGCTGTCCTCCTTGGCGGTTGTGAGGTTGGAGGAGTGTGCCGGGTGTTGGCCGCCGCCGGCGCCGTGGTTCGCGGCGCAGCAATGGGGCGAGGTATCGCCCACCTCGCCCCATCGTAGTCGCGGCTCAACGCCACATCCTCAGTTGGCCATTCCTATCCGGGTCTCGGGCTCGTCGGTGGTGACGGCGGCGATCGGCAGGCGCCAGTCCTTGAGCTGCTGATTGCAGCCGTCGCCGAAGGCGGCCATGGCGGCGGTGCAGAAGGCCTCGCCCAGTCCGGTCTCGGCGGGCATGGCCTTGAGGCTGGAGAAGAAGGCCCGGTACGGCTCGCGATCGATGAGACGGTCCTTGCTATAGCCCTGCGAGTCCAGCAGGGAGTAGAGCATGCCTGCGACAACCTGCGTCGTCAGCGGTGCGTCCTCACCGCCGATGACGTACTCGCGGAGGGCGTCGAGAGCGGCGTCGCGGGCGCGGATGACGTCCTCCTGGGGCAGCTTGACGGCCGATGCGCTGCCGATGGCGTCCCGGGTCTCGGTGACCAGATCGTACTGCAAGGAGGCGGCCATGAAGGCCGCGAGGCCGCCGACCAGCTCGCGGCGGTCGGTGAGCCGAGGCATGCCGGTGCCGATGGCGTTGGCGGCGATCTGGTTGAGGCCGATGCCCCATGCCGGCGGGTCCTTGATCTGACAGGCCGGGACCTGGAACGGGTTGCCGATGCTGCTCTTGCAGTCTCTGTCCACGACGATCGCGACCCGCTCGGTGCCCTCCAGGCCGCACCAGTCGCGAAGGACGCGCTGGGATTCGTCCCAGATGTTGGGCATGTTGTACTGCCGCATCAGGGCCGCGCGGGTGTAGGGCGCGAACACGACCACATTGTCGCCCACGTACATGTCCATGCAGGCCGGGTCCTCGTCGAACTGCTCGGCAACCTTCTGGGCCTCGGCCATGATATCGATGGCCTGAGGGTTCTGACTGAGCTGGGCATACTGGGCCCAGGCGAGCTGGGCATCATCGGCCAGGCCGGAGTTCTTGTGATCCACGACGATGGCGTCGAAGGCCGCTCGGGCCTGGTCCCAGTTGGCCAGCCGCGCGTTGGCCTGTGCATACAGATACAGCGCCGGGGCCACCAGTCCGTGGCCACGCAGCTCGGTGACGGGCACCAGGAGCTCCGCGGCGGCGGCGAAGTCGCCTTCGTCCATGAGCATGGCGGCCTGGAAGAAGTGGGCCTCAGGGAGCAGATCCGAAGGCGTCATCCCGTAGGGGATATGCCTGCTCATCTCGTAGTAGGCGTGGGCCGTCTTCTGATTGTAGAGCCCCATCAGCTCGTAGAACATGGTCCTGTCGAGCTGCAGGTCCACCGGGAAGACGCCCGGGAACTCGGCGGATAGCTCGGGATACATCTCGCGGGCGATGTCCCAGTTCCTCTCGTCGGCGTAGAAGCCGATGAGTCGACACAGGGAGTACACGGGCCAGGTGGCGTCCGAGAACCACGGCGGGCGGCAGGAGGCGAAGGGGAAGTGGATCAGCATCTCCTGATAGGTGTATGCCGCCTCCTGGGGGACCTCTCCCTCGATATCGCCGTAGTTGATGAAGCAGCGCGAGACCATGCCGAGTGCGGCGCACTGCAGGGGACTGCCGTGGAGGTTATTGGCGATGTATGCGAAGGCCGCCCGGGCGTCCTCCAGCGCACTGAGCTCCGCCCCCATGGGGATGGGCTCCTCGGTATTGGTGGAGGTATTGTAGTCCTCTTTGTACTTGTCCAGGTCATCGGGCCCCTGCGCCTCGTTGACCTGCTGGAAGAGCTGGTCCTGGCGCAGATAGGTCATCCCGATCTCGTACCAGGCGTCATCCCAGCGATCGTTGCCGGGGAACTTGTCGATGAACTCGCGGAAGGCCGCCACCGCCCGGCTGTGGGCTCCGTTCTTCTGGAGAAAGGTGGCGTGCTCCCACAGGTCCTGGGCATCCTTGGCCGGGTTGAGTTGGGTGGTGTCGTACCGGTCGGCGTCGACACCTCCCCCACCGCCGCGGATCTGGCGCAGGAGCGTATTGCTCTCTCGCATGGCGGTATTGGTAAGCTCGCTGCCGTACCAGCGCCGGATGAGCTCTTCGTAGGCCTTGACCGCTTCCGGCCGCCTGCCGGTGAGGCGCAGGCAGGAGGCGATTCGCATCTGGGCGTCATCGGCAAGGTCGTTGAAGGGGAAGTCACGGATCAGGTCGGCGGAGGCGTTGATCGCCGATTCGTAGTCCTCGGCCTCCATATAGCCCCTGGCGATGCCGTCGAGGCCCTTGGCGCACAGCGCGCTCTTGCGGTAGTTGCGCGCCAGTTGGTTCAGGGCATCGAGAGCATCGGCCGGACGCTCCAGGTAGGTGTACTCCGCCACGAGGGCATCCAGGGCATCGTCGGCCCAGGTGCTGTCGGGCCAGCGGTCGACGATGTACTCGTACGCATCGATGGCCGAAAGATGCTCCCCGCCGCTGCGGTACAGATTGCCCAGAATCCAGGCGGCGTCATCGCACAGGTCGCTGTCGGGGTGCTCCTCGATCAACGTCCGCGCGGCCCACTCCTGATTGCGGTAGGCGTCGGGGAGGAAGGAGGCGACCCATGCATAGTGGATGTAGGTCCGGTCGGCGAAGGCGGTATCCGAGAAGCGGTTGAGGAAGGCCTCGTTGGCCTGGATTGCCAGGCGGACTTCCTTCTCCTGCCGGGCCTTGCAGCACGTATAGCTGGCGATGGCGGCGTCTTCGTGCTGATTGTAGGCGGTCAGGCGCGTGGGCAGCAGAGCCAGATCGCGGAACGAGGGGGTGAGGGTCGTACCGATGTCGATGTCCTGCGCGTGCGCGGTGAAGACGAGGCAGATCAGACACACTGCACCTACCACTGCCGTTCGCATGGTCACGTGCCTCCCGAGCATCGAGCTATGCAGGCGGTACTGCATTGTGTGGCCGCGGGACGCGATTGTCAGGATACCTGCCTATCCCACGACTGGTATCATAGGCTGTAGAGGGTCATGCCCGCAAGCCCCAAGGGGGCCTGCGGGCCGGGTTTTACACCCTGTTCTTTCCTGCGACACATTGTATTTCAAAGTACCCATCAAGTCGGGGGTAACAAACAT